>NZ_WTPX01000099.1 GCF_013036045.1 Alienimonas chondri | reverse complement strand
GGCGAAGCCGGTCCCTCATCGGAACCGGTTCGCTGGCTCTCCCGGACCACCGCGCGACGGGGTCGGCGTCCGTGCCGACGGGCGGGGGGCGGATCGCGTCGCTCAACTGCGCAAGCTGAATGACGCGGGGGCGAGGTCCGCGGCGTCCGTCACCCACGTCGGCCGCGTCGCTCGTCCCGCGAGGAAGCCGACGGCCGCCCGCATCCGGGTGCGGGCGGGAACGACGGCCCCTCACCCTATGGAGGATCGGGACCTATTTTGTCGGAACCTCTGATCGGACAAGAGGTTCGGCGTACGAACTGCGAACCGAGGGGTGGCATGCTCTCACGCCGTAGCGACAGCGAAGGCGGGTGAGCATGGAGGGAGACGCGGCCCCGCTCTCCGAGGTCGTACGTCACCCCGCATGCTCACCCCGCCCGACTCCGCTGCCGCTGCGTCGGCCGGTGAGAGCATGGCACTCGGCCTATTACTGCACCTCGACATGCAGGTTGTGGGTCTGTACGCTGTTCGGTCGCCGATCGTCCGGCGTCCCAGCGTCGGTCCATGCTTCGCGACGCATTCTCCCATCCCCAACCGATTTCATTCGGGGCCGCCGATGTCACGCTGCATCTGGAACTCGCAATCGTGCCTGCTCGCGGCGCTGGCGGTCGTCTTGAACGCGCCGGCGGCGGCGGCTCAGCGGGATGATTATAGCGGGGCGCCGATCCATTATGAGACGGCGGAGGTTCATGATCGGGTCGCCCGGTTGTCGCGGGCGATCGACGCCGGGGAGGCCGAGCTGACGTTCGACGGGGAGCACGGGTACCTCAAGAGCGTCCTCGACGCGTTGGACGTGCCGGTCAGTTCGCAGACGCTGGTGTTCTCCAAGACCAGCATGCAGCGGAATGATATCTCGCCGCGGACGCCGCGGGCGATCTACTTCAACGACGACGTCTATATCGGGTACAATCAGCGCGGCAAAGTCCTCGAATTAGCCGCGACGGATGCAAAGCAGGGCGCGACCTTTTATACGCTGGAGCAATCCGAGGACGAACCGCCTAAGTTCATTCGCGACCGCGGCAATTGCCTGACCTGTCATTCCTCCACCCGCACGCAGAACGTCCCCGGGTACCTGATTCGCAGCGTGTTCGCCGACGCCGGGGGGCAGCCGGAGTTCGGCAGTGGGACGTTCACGACCGATCACGCCAGCCCGCTGCACGAACGCTGGGGCGGCTGGTACGTCACCGGCACGCACGGCGATCTGCGCCATATGGGCAACGTGATCTATAACAAACGGGAACGCGATCTGGACCGCGAAGCGGGGGCAAACGTCACGTCGTTGGAGGGTCTCGTTTCGACCGAGCCGTATCTCTCGCCGCACAGCGACATCGTGGCGTTGATGGTGATGGAGCATCAAACGCAGATGCACAACGCCCTCGCCTGGGCGAACTATGAAACCCGGCGGGCGCTGCACCAGTCGTCTGTGATGAACGAGGCGCTCGATCGCCCCGCCGACTACGTCAGCGCCACGAGCCGCCGACGGATCGACTCGGCGGCGGATCAGGCGGTCGAATATCTGCTGTTCCGTGACGAGTTCCCGCTCACTTCGCCGATCGCGGGGACCAGCCGATTCGCCAAGGACTTCGCCGCCCGCGGCCCGCGCGACGCCCGGGGCCGGTCGCTGCGGGAATTGGATCTCGAAACGCGGATGTTCAAATATCCTTGCAGCTACCTGATCTATTCCGACGCCTTCGACGCCCTGCCGGACGAAGTCCGCGGCCTGATTCTCTCAAAGCTGCACGCCGTTCTCACCGGCCAGGAGAATGGGGAGGATGATCCCCGGATGACGCCCGCCGATCGACAGGCCGTCCTGGAGATCCTGATCGACACCAAGCCGGAGTTCGCGGCGGTTCATGAGGAGAAGGGTTGATAGCGGAGCGCCGACCGTCGGGCGCCGTTCACTCGGCGGCGGCGACGGCGGCTCGTAACGCCCGCAGCGCGTTGTCGCCCATGATCCCGCGGATCTGGGCCTCGGTATAACCGCGGTCCAGCAGACCCTGGGTGATGCGGGGGTAGCCGGCGACGTCCTCCAGCCCCGCCGGCAGCGTCGAGACGCCGTCGTAGTCTCCGCCCAGCCCGACGTGCTCCGCCCCGGCGACTTTCGCCAGGTGGTCGATATGGTCCAGCACGTCGTGGATCGTGCCGGGGAGGATCGGATGGGCTTTGCGCCACTCCCGCTCGATGCGATCGCGGGCGTCCTCGTCGTCCGGGTAGCGGGCCTCCGCGTCGCGGCGAATCGCGTAGATCTCCGCCTGTTCTTCGACGGCTTCGGGCACCACGAAGGCGCTGTAGAAGTTGACCATCACCACCCCGCCGTTCGCCGGCAGGCGCTTCAAGACGTCGTCCGGCACGTTGCGGGGATGATCGGCCACGGCCCGGGCGGAGGAGTGGCTGAAGATCACCGGGGCGGTCGTCGCATCGAGGGCGTCGTGCATCGTTGCCGGGGAGACGTGCGAGAGGTCCACCAACATGCCGAGCCGGTTCATTTCCCGGACCACCTCGACGCCGAAGGGGCTCAGGCCGTCGCTTTTGGGGTCGTCGGTGGCGCTGTCGGCCCAGTCGAGCGTGGCGGAGTGCGTCAGCGTCATATAGGCCGCCCCGGCTTCGCGGAACTTCGCCAACAGGCCGAGCGAGTTCTCCAGCGCATGCCCGCCCTCCATCCCGATCAGCGAGGCGATCTTCCCCTCGGCCCGAGCGGCTTCCACCTCCTCCGCGGTCCGGCAGAAGGCGAAGACGTCCGGGTGCCGGCGGATCATCTCCTTGACGATCGCGATCTGCTCGAACACCGCCGTCGCCGCTCCGCGCTGCTGGGCGGGGACGTAGACGCTCCAGAATTGCAGCCCGACCCCGCCCTCCCGCAGCCGGGGAATATCCGTGTGCAGGCTCGGAACGCCCGCGGCGAGATCAAACTGCGAGAAGTCGGAACCGAAGTCCTTGCGGATCTTCCAAGGCAGATCGTTGTGTCCGTCCGCCACCAGCAGCGTGCGGTGCAGGGCGGCGGCGGCGGGCGAGACGACGATCGGTCCCCGGTCGTCGTCGTCAGCGGCGGCCGGCGGGGCGAAGGCGGCGGCGAGCAACAGGGCGGCGAGATTCATGCCCACAATGGTACCGGTGCCCGCCGGCCGGCGGGCAGTTGCACTGGCGATGGGGAACGAAACTGTTCACGGTTCGTCATACCGACGAGAGCGGCGTGTTTCGCCATGCAGGGCGGGAACAACTGCCACCTCTACACAGTGCTGACAGGACGCCAGTACCACACACTGCACGCGAGCGTAGTACAAAAGATCCGAAAGTGAGACTTGTGACAGCAGGGTGTCGATGCCGATCTTGCTCTCACCCGTGTGCAGCGAGTGAGCCGGTTGTCGATTGACAGCACCATGCCGAAATTCGTACACTCATTCAGTGTACGCCTGTGACGTACACGCGTTCATCCAGTTCAGGTGTCCACCATAACTGTGTCTGTCGCCCTTCCGGCCGCTACGCCACCCGCCGACCGGCCAGATGACCGCCGGCCGTTCCTTGCAATGACGCCGTCGCGGGATGGAGCACATGTAACTGTCGAAACCGAAGGTGAGGATCGGTTTACGATCCGCTTGCATAAGGCGATCGAATACCTGCGAGTGGCCTCGCGGCAGGAGCAGTTCGAACGGCAGTTTAGAGTTTTACAGAAAGAGCTTGATGTCTGGGTGCGATCAGAGTCTTCTTTGAAGGGGGCATATCTCACTATCCGTGACGAAGCTCTGTTGTTTGTCGCTGTAATGGAAAAGATGGAATGCGATCCGGATTTTGAGGATCGGCTCTCTGAGCTCGACCTCCGTTTGCATCATGATCAAGATCTGAATCTAATACGTCTAAATGTGATGGCGGTTCCCGCTGTCTCTAAATCAGTCTTAAGTGACTTTCTCGATCGAGAGTTCTGCTTAACCCACGCTGGCGATGGGTCTCGTCAGGAGGCGGAGAAGAGGTGAGCGCAGAGTTGGATCACGTCGAATTGGCGAATCGAAATCACCAAGCTCTGAAGGTGCTTCTGCCCACTTCGGCAGAGGTTCCGGAGTGGATCGCTACCGTAAGCTTCTACAAAGCAGTGCAGGTCGCGGAGGCTGTGTTTTCCGCACAGCCGTTCTGTCAAAACTCTTCGAATCATCATTCACGTCTGACCTCGCTCAAGGATGCTAGACTGCTCGGCGGTAAATTGGCTACTAGCTATAATCCGCTGATGACAGCTTCAATGTTGGCGAGGTACCTTAGAGCCGATGGGGTTCGTCAGTCGTTCCGCGATTACTTGCCTCCTGACCGTATCATCGACCGGCTTGTGAAGAAACGACTGCGGACGTTCGAGCAGCATGCGGTGGGTCTGCTGTCAGATGAGGGGCGTGACAAGCTTGTCACGTTAGACAAGGATCCAGAGATAGATCTGAAGTCCCCCACTGGCTTGCGGCCAGGGTTGGGGTTTGACATGCCTGGAAAGTTGGCTAGGGATTGCGGAAGCAGTGTGTCGGCGTAGCTTGGCTGCTTGAACTGAACGTCGACGGCGAAGCGAATCGCTTGCTGCGTTACGCTCTCCGCCCGCACGCGGTTCTCGCCGCGTTCCCCCGTGATTCTGCCCCGTCGCTGCCCCTCATGCGTTCTGCCGCCGCCGTCGAACCCCCCGCTGCTTCGGGGGAGAAGCTCATCCGTGTCGGGCATAGCCCGGACCCGGACGATGCGTTCATGTTTCATGCACTCGCCAACGACAAGATCCCCACGCCGGGGTATCGGTTCACGCATGATCTGGTGGATATCGAGACGCTCAACCGCCGGGCGCTCGAAGGGACCGACCTGCTGGAGCTGACGGCCGTCAGCCTGCACGGGATGGCCCACCTGACCGACAAATACGCCATCTGCAACTGCGGGGCGAGCATGGGCGACGGCTACGGGCCGCGGGTCGTGGCTCGGGAAGCGTGGTCGGTGGACGACCTCCGCGGCAAGCGGATCGCCGTGCCGGGGACGCTGACGACGGCGTTCCTGAGCCTCAAGCTGATCCTCGGCGACGACTTTGAATACGAGGTCCGCGACTTCGATACGATGCTCGACGTGGTCGAAAGCGGCGAGTTCGACGCCGGCCTCGTCATTCATGAAGGCCAGCTGACCTACCCGGATCAGGGGCTGCACCTGGTGGTCGACACCGGCGTTTGGTTCCAGCAGGAGACCGGCCTGCCGCTGCCGCTGGGCTGCAACGCGATCCGCAAGGATCTGGGCGCCGAGACGATGAACGAGGTCACCGCGATCCTCAAGCAGTCGATTCAATATGGCCTCGAGAATCGGGCCGAGGCGCTGGAATACGCGGCCAAGTGGGGCCGCGGGCTGGACGATACGCGGAACGATGAATTCGTTCAGATGTACGTCAACGACTGGACGTTGGACTTCGGCGATCGCGGCCGGGCCGCGGTGCGGGAACTGTTGAAACGCGGCCACGAAGCCGGCGTGATCCCCGAGCCGGCCGAGGTGGAGTTCGTGGGGTGAGGTCGTCAGGCTGAACGACGTTCCAGCGACCCGGACGCGTCCCGCGTTCGGGTCGCTTCCGTTCACCGCCCGCGCCCGATCCGATGCTCCGATTATCGCTCGCCCTGGTCCCGATGTTGTTCGTCGTGGGGAACGCCGCGGGCGCGTCGCCTCGCGGCGACGGCGAAGCGGGGCCGCCGAACGTGGTGCTGTTCCTGGTGGACGACCTGGGGGCGAACGACCTGGGGTGCACCGGCAGCACGTTTTATGAAACGCCGAATATCGACGCCCTCGCCGCCTCCGGGACGCGGTTCGCCCAGGCCTACGCGGCCTGCCCAGTGTGCAGCCCCACGCGGGCCAGCATCATGACCGGCCGGCATCCGGTGCGGGTCGATATTACCGACTGGATCCCCGGCGCCCGCCGCAAAGGACGGTTCCAACACGTCGACGACCGCAACGAACTGGCACTGGAGGAAGTCACGCTCGCGGAGACGTTGAAGGAAGAGGGCTACGGCACGTTCTTCGCCGGCAAGTGGCACCTCGGCGACGAAGGACATTGGCCGACGGAGCAGGGGTTCGACTTCAATATCGGCGGGAATCATAAAGGCTCCCCGCCGGGCGGGTATTACGCCCCCTGGACGAACCCCACGCTGACCGCCCGCGCCGACGGCGAGTACCTCACCGATCGGCTCTCCGACGAGACCGCCGCGTATGTTCAGAACGCAACGGGCGGGGAGCAGGGCGAAGCGGGCAAACCGTTCTTCGCCATGCTGAGCTTCTATAACGTGCACACCCCGATCACCGCGGACGAACAGACCGTCGCCGGGTTCGAGGAAGCCGCGACGCGGCTGGAGGGCGAGACGCCGGTGATCCTCGAAGACGGCGGCGGAAACGAGGCGGCTTCTCGGGGGCGGCAGGATCTCCCGGCGTACGCCAGCATGGTCGCCGCGGTGGACCGCGCGGTCGGCAAAGTCTTGAACACGCTTGAGAATCAGGGCGTGCGGGACAATACGGTCGTGATCTTCTTCAGCGACAACGGCGGCCTGTGCACGCTGCCCCGAGGACGGAACGGTCAAACCCGCATCGGTCCCACCAGCAACCTCCCCCTGCGATCCGGCAAGGGTTGGCTGTACGAGGGCGGCGTGCGCGAGCCGCTGATCATCGCCGGCCCCGGCGTGCAGGCCGGACAGATCAGCCAGCAGGTCGCCTTCAGCACCGACCTGTTCCCCACCGTGCTCGATCTGTGCGGCTTGAAGGCCCGGCCGGAACTCCACGTCGACGGCGTCTCCCTCGCCCCGGTGTTAAACGGCTCCGGCGATCTCGAACCGCGGGATCTCGTCTGGCATTACCCGCACTACCACGGCAGCGCCTGGACGCCCGGCGCATCGCTGCGGCGCGGGGATTGGAAGGTGATCGAGTTTTATGAAACGGACTCCGCGGAACTCTATCACCTCGGCAAAGACCCGGGCGAATTGAACGATCTGTCCGAAGAACGACCGGAGAAGCTGGCCGAACTTCGCACCGCCCTGCGGGACTGGCAGCGGGAGATGAACGCCAAGATGCCGGTGGAAGTCGGGGCGAAATAAGGAGCGTTCGACCGGCCTGATGCGACGGTCCGCGAGGCGAATCAACGCAAACGGCCGGCCCCGGAAGATCCGGGACCGGCCGTCGGCGTTCGACTGCGGGTCGAACGTGCGAATCGCTGGGCAAGCGAGGCTCAGAATTCGCCGAGGACTTCGCCGCCGTCACGGGTGCCGAGGGCGCCCCAGGTGCCGTAGTTGCTGGCGCCGCTGGTCTTGACCGCGGCGGTCTGGGTGCCGGCGTCGATCGTTTCGGAGATGAACTTCACGCTGCCGTCGCCGAGCACGAACTGGGCGCCGCCGCTGTGGTGGCTGCCGGCGGAGATCACGCCGAGGCCGCTATCGTCGTTGTTCTGCATGCAGCTCGGACTGTTCGGCGGCAGGATCGTATTGAACCCGCTGTGGGAGGCGGCGCCGTCGATCCAGCGACTGCCGCGGTCGAACATCACGGTGACGGACGCGGCGTAGTTGCCCGGATCGTTGACGTCGGAGACAATATCCAGGCAGTTCGCCTTCGGGTTGAGGTTAATGGAGTCGCTGTACCCGGTGTTGCGAGCGACGCGGCCGATGTAGCGCCGCGAGCCGTCGCCACGGCCGATCTCGCCGACCAGAATCGTGCTGGTCGTGCCGTCCCGCAGATCGCGGAGACCGCGCCAGGCGAAGTAGCCGAACGGGCCGCGGTTCGTGGATTGGGGGGACGTGAGGTTGCTGGCGCCGTTGCCGCGGCCGTTGTCGCCCCAGTTGACGGCATAGTTGGTGTCGGCCTGGCTGACCACCGGGGCGCCGTCGGTCGGGCACAGCAGGGCGGGCACCTGCACCAGCCACGGACCGTAGGTCGTCGCCCACGGGCGGGGGCCCATCGGGGCGAACGCCGGGGTCTGAACCGTGCCGTCCGCCTTCACCGCCAGCGGCTTGCTGATTTGGTTCCACAGCGCCGTCTGGTCCAGATAGGGCAGCAGCCCGACGGTCCACGCCAAGCGAGAGGAATTGGAGGACTCCGTGGCGCCCGGCGCCGCGCCGTAGAGAGTCGCGTTATCGACCTGCGTCCCGCCGCGGGCCGTGGGGAACGTATTAAAAGCACCGTGATAATTGTGCATCGCCAACCCGATCTGCTTCAGGTTATTTTGGCACTGGCTGCGGCGAGCCGCTTCGCGGGCCTGCTGCACGGCGGGCAGCAATAGTGAAACCAGGATCGCGATGATCGCGATGACCACCAGCAGTTCGATCAGCGTAAAGCCGGCCCGGCGAACGTGGGACGACAGCGACTTCTGCGCGACGGCAGAAAAGGGGCGAGACATGGAGGGGAGCGGTCCCGAGGGAAAATGAGGGACGAGGGGAGAGGCCGCTCAAACCGGGGACGAAAGCTCTGACAACCCGGCCGCGACGTATCGATTCATGATATCTATGGGGGAACGCCGATGCAATGTTCTCCTATGATTGTAGGAGTCCGGCGGGGTCCGCATATCAAGGTCAGGGTCCGCCGGGTGAACGATGCGTCACGTCGCAAAAAAGAACGGCCCGACGCCGAAGCGTCGAGCCGTTCTCAAAAGCGTGCGAACCAACCGCCTCGGGGGCGGCCGTTCCGATGTGGCGATTCAGATATAACGGTTGACGACGTTTTCCAGCAGTTCCTGCCGGCCGCTGGCGATCGTCGGTTCGCCGTGCTCGTTCACCCAGGCTTCGCAGTCGGCGAAGGTGGCCTCGCCGGCTTCGATCTTCGCGCCCAGTCCGTCGTCGTAGCTGGAATAGCGATCCTTGACGAAGTCCTTCAACACGCCGTCTTTGCGAATCGCCGCGGCGATCTTGGCGCCCTTCGCGAAGGCGTCCATCCCGCCGATGTGGGCGTGGAACAGGTCGATCGGCTCAAAACTCTCACGCCGGACCTTGGCGTCGAAGTTCAATCCGCCGGGGGCCAGACCGCCGTTCTCCAGGATCACCAGCATGCACTGCGTGGTGAGGTAGAAGTCGGTCGGGAACTGGTCGGTGTCCCAGCCCAGCAGGGCGTCGCCGGTATTGGCGTCCACGCTGCCCAGCGCGTTTTGAATGCGGGCGTATTCCAGCTCGTGCATCATCGAGTGCCCCGCCAGGGTGGCGTGGTTCGCCTCGATGTTCATTTTGACCTTGTCCTCCAGCCCGGAGACCCGCAGGAAGTTCATACAGGCGGCGACGTCGAAGTCGTATTGGTGCTTCGTCGGCTCCTTGGGCTTCGGCTCGAACAGGAACTGCCCGTCGAAGCCGATCTCCTTGGCGTAGTCCACCGCCATATGCATGAACTTGGCGAGGTGATGCAGCTCCCGCTTCATGTCGGTGTTATACAGATTGAAGTAGCCCTCCCGGCCGCCCCAGAAGACGTAGTTCTCTCCGCCGAGTTCCTGCGTGACCTCGATCGCCTTCTTCACCTGGGCGCCCGCATGCGCGAACACCCCGGCGTTCGGGCTGGTGGCGGCGCCGTGCATATAACGCGGGTGGCTGAACAGGTTCGCCGTGCCCCACAGCAGCTTGATGCCGGTCTCCCCCTGCTTCTCCTTCAACTTGGCGGCGACCTTGTCGAACCGGGCGTTGGTCTCCTTGAGGTCCGCCCCGGCGCCGCTGACGTCGCGGTCGTGGAAGCAATAGAAGGGCGCCCCCAGCTTCTGAATAAACTCGAACGCGACGTCGACGCGTTTGAGGTCCATCTCCACGCTGTCCGTGCCGTCTTCCCACGGCCGTTGGGCGGTGCCGGGGCCGAACGGGTCGCTGCCGGTCCCGCGGAACGTGTGCCAGTAGGAGACGGCGAACCGGAACAGCTCCTTCATCGACTGCCCCTCGACGACTTCGTCGGGGTTATAATGCCGGAAGGCGAGCGGGTTCTTGCTGTCCGGGCCTTCGTAGGCGATCGGGTCGGCGACTTCGGGGAAATAAACGGCGGACATCGGCAGAAATCGATCGAAACGGGAGGCGAACGGGGCGGAGGATAACCCTTCGCTAAGCCGGACGCATGCGTCCGGCTTGGTCCGCGAGGCGTCGCTTGGCTTGCGAAGGGGGAATCCCGATCCTCGCATTCCCCAAGCGCCGATGAGGTGCTAGATGGACCGCGTGCGCCCGCCTTCCGCCTCTCGCCCCCTGTTCGCCGCGTCGTGCGCCGCGTTGTGCGCGGCGCTGACGGGGTGCAGCGCCGTGGCGGTCCGGCCGCCGGACGCCCCGGCGCCGTCGCGCGTGATGCTCACGCCGGACCGCGAGGCGGCGTGGGAATCCACCGTCTCCACGCTGCATCGCTTCGGCTTTCGCACGGCGGACGAGAACAAACTCGACGGCACGATCGAGACCGTCTGGGTGGTCGGCAGCAGCGTCGGCGAGGTCTGGCGGGGCGACAGCGTCGGCTTCGCCAATCGCCTCGAAGACACCCTCCAAAGCACCCGCCGTCGCGTGATCGCCTCGGTCCGCCCGGTCGAGGGGGAGTTCGGCCCGGACGCGTACGAGGTGACGATCCGGGTTTTCAAAGAGATGGAAGACGTCCGCGGCGTCACGGCGAACACCACCGGCGGAGCGACTTTCCAGAACCGCAGTTCGCTCGATGGCGAACTACAAGCGGTCTACGGTCAGTTCGGCCCGACCCAATGGATCCCGCTGGGCCGCGATCCGGCGTTGGAGAACGAGATCATCGCGGCGCTGGGCAAGCGGTGATCGCCCGGCCTTTGGCGTAAAGGATGGGGGGATCGGGACCGGGGCACTGATCTTCCCGGGGTCGTGCGGGGGAACTACGCTGGGAGCGTTCCGTTTCCCGTTGCCACGTCGATCTCGCCATGTCTCGCCCCGCCCCCCGGGTGTCGTTCGTTCCGGCTCTGCTGTTCGGGCTGACCGCCTGCGGCGCGGCGCTGGGGTTCGGCGGCTGCACCTCCGGCTCCGGCGGGTTCGCCGATCCCGCCGCGGTGGAGGAAGCCGCCGCGCTGACCGGCGAGCCGATGCCGATTGACGAGTGGACGACGGACCTCGCCGCCGCCAAACAGACGGCGGAGGCGGAGAACAAAGACCTGCTGTTGTTGTTCACCGGCTCGGACTGGTGCCCGCCCTGCATGGCGTTGGAGAAAGAGGTCTTCGCCAAGTCCCCGGCGTCTCGCCTGCAGGATGATTTCGTCCCGGTGCTGCTGGACTTCCCCATGCAGAAGCCGCAGGCGCCGGAGATCGTCGCGCGGAACGAAGAGATTCAGGAATCGTTCGGCGTGACCGGCTATCCGACGGTGCTGCTGGTCAGCGCGAGCGGCGAGCAGTACGCCGAACTGCATTACGAGGAACGCTACGCCAGCGGCGGTCCCGCCGCGTTCCTCGCCGACGCTAAAGCCAAGCGGAACGCCCACGGCGGCGCCGGGTCCGAGCCGTCCGTCGTCGGCGGCGCCGCCGCCGCGGAGTGACGCCGCGCCGCCCGCTGCCGTCGGTTAGAATCCTGCCATGACCGCTCTGCTCGACACGCCGCCCGCAGATCGCGTCGGTTCGTTGTCCCGTGCCGCGCTCGCCGCCCGGTTCGGGGGAATCGATCCGCAGCGGGTTCTGCTGGACCCGCCCCCGGGGACCGCGACCGTCGAGGACATGGAATGCGCACGCCGCGAGACCGGCCGGCTCTGCGAGATTCTTGATGGAACCTTGGTGGAGAAAGCGGTGAGTTGGTTCGCGTCGCAGGTGGCGATGGAGTTGGCAAGACTGTTGGGAAACTGGCTGGATGCCCATCGCGGTCCGAACGGTCGCCGGCTGGGCTATGTCGCCGGCCCCGACGGCTTCTTTCACCTCGAAGGCGAGCCGATGGTCACGCCCCGATTGCGTGCCCCGGACGTCTCCTACGTCTCCCGCACCCGGTTCCCTGACGGGCGGTTCCCACGCACCGGCTATCCGACGCTTGCTCCGAACCTCGTCGTTGAGATCCTCTCCCCCGGCAACACCGCAGGCGAGATGCGGCAGAAGCGGGCGAACTTCTTCGCCGCCGGGACTGTGCGGGTCTGGCAGATCGATCCGCTGACCGAGTCCGCGGAAATGTTCGACCCCGCCGCCGCTGATGAATCGATTGCCGTCCCGGTCGGGGGCACGCTGGACGCCGGCGAAGCGCTGCCCGGCTTCGCGATGAAGCTGACGGACCTGTTCACCGACGACCTCCGCGACGCTGCATCGGTCGCTTGAAGGAGCCGGATCGGGGCCGGACCCGCACGACGTTCGCCGGGGCGCCGGCGGTGGCGGGGCTGACGTTGGTGTCGCGCCTGCTGGGCTTGTTCCGCGATATGGCGACGGCGGCGGTGTTCGGCGCCGGGCCGGTGTTGGACGCCTTCACGGTCGCCTTTCGTCTGCCCAATCTCGCCCGGCGATTGTTGGGGGAGGGGGCGTTGTCGGCGGCGGTGCTGCCGGCGTTGGTGAAGACGCGGGAGGAGCGGGGGCAGAGCGTCGCCGACACCCTCGCCGCGGCGGTCGTCGGGCGGTTGGCCGTCGGGTTGAGCCTGGCGACGCTGGCGATCGAAGTCGTCTTAATCGCCCTGGCGCTGGGCTGGATCGGCGATCTGGACGACGAATGGCGTCTGCTGTGGGGGCTGACGGCGGCGTGCGGGCCGCTGGCGACCTTCACCTGCGTCGGCGCCCAACTCGCCGCGGCGCTGCACGCCCGCGGACGGTTCGTCGCGGCGGCGGCCTGCCCGGTGTTATTAAATCTGTTTTGGATCGCCGGCGCCGTGGGCGCCGCGATCGCGATCGGGCGGGGAACCGCTCCGGAGCGAGCCATTTATCAGATCGCCGCGGCGGTCTCGCTGGGCGGGGCGGCGCAGATGGCGCTAATGCTGTTCGCATTGAAACGCGGCGGGTTCGTCTGGCGCTGGGATCCGGCGGGCACCCGGCCGGCGATTCGCGCGATCCGGGCGGCGGTGGCGCCGGCGCTGGTGGGACTATCCGTCGCGCAGGTCAATTCCCTGATCGACGGTTTCGCCTCCTGGGGCTTCGCGGCGCCGGCGGGCGAGCCGACCGCCGAACTGCTCCCCGGCGTCCTCTATCCTTTAAGCCCGGGGGCGGGGGTCGCCGCGGCGGCCTGTCTGGCGGTGCGGGCGCTCTGCGGTCCGGCCGGATTGGGGTGGTCCGCGGAGGCGGAATTGCTCGCCGCGGTAACCGCCGCGGTGGCCGCGTTCGTGCCGGCCTCGCGCCTGTTAGGCATGACCGAGGTCTGGGAATTGGTGGGCGTTCGGCGGGGAAGGGGATAGAACGCCTGCGAGAGTTCGTAATCCTTCCCGCAACTCAGGGGGCGGACGCCCCCCGCTCGCCCAGCCAAGGAGATGACCGATGAAAGCCGTTTGGAACGGACACACGATTGCCGAGAGCGACGCCACCCGGGTCGTCGAGGGCAATCATTACTTCCCGCCCGCCGCCGTCCGCCGGGAGTTCCTCAAGCCTTCTGAGAAGAAGACCACCTGCCCGTGGAAGGGCGAGGCGAGCTACTTCACGCTGGAGGTCGCCGGCGAAACGAACCCCGACGCCGCCTGGATCTACCCCACCCCCAAGGACGCCGCCGCGGAGATCGCCGACCACGTCGCCTTCTGGAAGGGCGTGGAGGTCACGGAGTGAGGCGAGCCGGCGGCCCGAGTCAGCGGCCCGAGCCGGTGAATCGACCGGCGCCGCATCAGGTTCGCCCCGGTGAGATCGGCGGCCGCGGCGTTGTAGGCTGATGCGCTCTCGAGGCGCCTCGCCTCACCCCCCTCATCACGCAACAACCGAGACCCATGGGCGGCGACGTCATCATCAAGGTGCTCGTGCTGCTCGCCGGGCTGACCGCCGTGGGGGCCAGCGTCAGCCCGCTGCTGTTCGACCCGGCGGTGGAGGAGGCGGAGGAAGAAGACATCCTCGAAACCGACGCCCGCGATCCGCTGCTGGACCCGAATCCGATTCGCGACGAGAACGCCGACCTCGACTTGGTCGCGCTGCCGGAAAACGTCGACGGTGACGCGACGGTCGTCACGGATCCGGTCGAAGCCGACCCGCTCCTCGACGACGCCCCGCTGATCCGGTCCGACCCGGAACGGTCCGTGATCCCGTTCTTCGTGACCATCCCGGTGATCGTGATCGCGCTGTGCTTCACGGTGTGGGCGATGCTGACCCCCGCCGGGGAGCTGGGGCAGCCGGCATTGTTCGCCGGGATCGTCGTGCTGCTGGGGACCGCGCTGGCCTGGTTCCTGTACGAAGTCGGCGTCTCGGAGTTTGAGATGACCGGAACCGCATTGGCCGCGTGGTTGAGCGTGGGCTTCACGCTGCTGGCCGTCTGGCTGATCGCGGATGTGCTCTCCTCCCCGGCGGAGGACGATGCGGTCCCCGGGTAACATCCATTGTCACATATATCAGCAATCACAAGCCTGTCTCGCCCGTCGCGATGCGCCGCATAACTGCACATCCCCGCAGCAGGCGTGGCGGCGTCGCGTTTTCGCTCCGTTGATCTCCTCGAAATGCCTCCTTCATCGCCTGATTGCAAACGATCTCGGCGAAGGCGCCTCTCGAGCGGGCGTCGGCGGGAGAGTTCGAGAAAAACCTCGGTTCGATTGGATGAAAAGCGCTTGAACACGTCACGTTCGGGGTTGGTGGCGCCCGGGGAGGGCCGACACACTTCCCTGAGATCGCCGGCCACGTCGGCGGTTCCCACCGAACGGCCTTCCTCGGGACGTTCCACACCCTCCCCGACCCCCATTCGGCCCGCCGGGCTCCCCGCCGCGCCGGTTCCCCTTCGAAGCCCGAAATCATGACGCTTAAAGGGTTCCTGACCTATTCGCTGCTGACCAACATCACGCTCGCCGGAGCGGTGTTGTGGCAGGAGCAGGTCCGTGCGGACGTGCTGGAATATCACCAGTCCGCGGCGATCGACGAAGACGTGATCTTCCGCGAGTACGTCGCTCGCGAACTCGCCACCCAAGACCCGGAACGGATCGAGGGCGTGCAGAAGCTCTGCCAGACGGAGCTGACCAAGCTCAAGCCGCAGATCGCCACAATTTGGGATCCGCGGGACTAGCCCCGCGGCGGTTAGTGCCGTGCCCGGCAGGCCTCGCACTGGCAGGCCGCCGGGGCGGCGTGTGCGGCCTTCAGGAATCCCGCCGGACGGCAGCCGGGACAGTCGGCGTGGCCGACGGGGGTGAGGCAGTCCGAACCCAGCCGGCAGCCGCCGGTGGCGTTTTCGGCGTGCGGCCCCTTGTCGTAGTGACGGGTCGGCCGCACCAGGCACTCGTTGTTCTGGCGGAAGTGCGGGTAGTAGGTCGGCCCGTAGCGGCTCGGCAGGTCTTCGACGGTGTAGGGCGTGTAGTCGATCCGCTCGGTCACGCAGGGGCGATCGAACAGGTTGCCGAACCCCCGCGGGCGAAACGGGCTCGGCCGATAGACGGCCCGGTTCGGGGCGTTGAAGCTCTTGGGCAGGAACCAGATCCCGTAGCGGTTGGACTGCTCCATCCGATGCGGCAGGCCGGCGGAGGGGGAGCAAGGCTCGCCCAGCGTGGGCCGGGCGCCGTACTCGCTATCCGCGAAGAACGGCGTGCCGGGCGGCGATTCGATGCCCGGCCGCGGCGGGCCGGGCACCCGCGCCTCGCCGAATTCCGGCGGCTCCTCGAACCCGGGGATCTCGGCGTCCCCCGGCCGGGCCGGCAGCGGCGTGGAGACGTCGTAAGTCGGTCCTTCCACCGGACCGGCGTACGGCGACGGAGCCGGCGCTTCGCCCAGGTACGGGAGGGCCTCGCCCGCCTCGTAGACTTCCGGAGCGGGGGCGTCCTGCGCGACGGCGAAGGGCGCCGCGCTGAGCACGAACGCCGCCGCGATCCACGCGGTCCCCGGGCGTCGATTCGCGGAGAGTCCCCCGGGGGGCGTCGACCGGGATGAGGGCGATGTCGGGAACATGGGGGGCGGCTCTGCACGAGAGGAACGGCCGGCGGTTGCCCGCCGCAGGAGAATCCATCGACGCATTGCCGTTCCGACGTTCGCTTTCACCGCTGTCGTCGCGATTTGTTGCCCAGCCCGCAAATCTTGACAGGCGGGCAGGCGTTCCGGGAGGGAGAAGAGGCGATGCGAACCGACTCCGCGGCCGGCGTGTCGGTCCCCTTGCCGAGTCCGTCGGCAGTCGCCAGAATGGCGATCACGGGCGCGTAACTCAGTGGTTAGAGTGCCATCTTCACACGGTGGAAGTCGCAGGTTCGAATCCCGCCGCGCCCAATTGTCGTAAGTCCCTCCAGCCGTACCAGATACGGCCCCCGACGTCGGGTGATGGGATAGTCTCACGAGCGGGGTTTTCTGGTCAAAGTGACCAGGAAACCCCGGCGCAACGGACTGTCCCGCGATGCCCCGGCCGAAAAAGCTCGCCCCCACCCTCTCCCGCCACAAGGCCAGCGGCCGTGCGCGGTGTCACTGGCGGGGCAAGGATTACTACTTCGGGCAGTACGGCACAGAGGAGGCGGAAAAGGCCTTCCTGAAGTTCGTCGCCGAGGTGTCATGTGGCGAGGGGACTGACAACGCCCCGGCGCCCGCCGACGTGCAGACGCCTGCAGCCTGCCGACCGCCTGCCAGTTCGGATGGAGTGCTGACGGTGTCCGGGCTGCTGCTTCGGTTTAAGGAATGGGCGGAGAAGTACTACGTCGACGCCGACAGTCGGCCCACGCCGACCCTCGACAACCTCCGGCTGAACGTGAGGCTGTGGCGGGAGCGGTACGGCCCCACGCCGGTGGCGGAGTTCGGCCCGGTCCGGCTGTCGGACCTCCGGGAGGAGATGATCACGGCGGGCTTGGCCCGCACGACGATCGCCGCCCGGATCGGGGCGGTGAAGCGGGTCGTCAAATGGGGCGTTTCCCGCGAGTTGGTGGATCCCGCCCTCCTCGCGAAGTTGGAGGCTCTGGAGCCGCTGAAGAAAGGCCGTTCGGGGGCGAAGGAGACCGCCCCGGTCCGTCCCGCTCCGGACGAGCACCTGGAGGCGGCGCTGCCGTTCCTGCGGGGGCCGGTCGCGGCGATGGCGCGGCTGCAGCGTTGGAGTTCGGCCCGCCCCGGGGAGATCTGCCGGCTGACGCCGCGGGAGATTGACCGCTCCGACCCGGAGGACTGGAGGTACGTCCCGGCCGAACACAAAACCGCCCACCGCGGCAAGGTACGGATCATCTGCTTCGGCCCGCGATGCCGGGCCGTTCTCGCTCCGGTCTTGGAATCGCACGCAGCGAAAGGCCGGGGGGAGGACGACCCGCTATTCCAGCCGCGGGACGCGACCGCTGAGATGTTGGCGGCCAAACGGGCCGCCCGGAAGACGCCGGACTCGTGCGGGAACCGTCCCGGCACCAACCGAAAGGCGAGTCCGAAAAGGCCGCCGGGCAAGAAGTACAGCACGGGGACCTATCGCCAGGCGATCCAGCGAGCTTGCGAGAAAGCTGAAGTGGAGCGGTGGTCCCCGAACCGGCTCCGACATTCCGCCGCCACGGAGGTCAGGGCGAAGTTCGGTCTCTCCGCCGCCCGGGACGCTCTCGGTCACGCCGGTGGGAGCGTCACTGAAGTCTACGCCCAGGCCTCCGCCGACAACGCCGCCCGCATCGCCGCCGAGGTCGGGTAATCAGATCGGAAAACCCAGAAACGGATGACCGGGGCGATCGCGGCCTCACGGTCCCGATGCGATCTGCACCCCGCAGAAAGCCGGATGGGGGAAGGCATTTGAATTCCACCTGCCGGTTTCCGAAGCGTTCGCTCGCGCCCACCAACGTCAATGAGGGACCGGCCACCGTCAATATCCAGCTCTGGCAAGGGTTTACGTCGACCCTCTCGGCCTGCGAGTAAAGCTTCGACCGCGGAGTATTGAAGGCCACGCTGACGTCGGAGCGGAAAGAAGCGAGGGAGGTCGTTCGAGTCACGATCGAGACGCGTTCGTTTGCCGGGATGGCGTAAACAGATATCAGCCTACGCTTCGTATCCGCCGGTCGCCCTCCGGATGATGTGGCGGGCGGGAGCGAACTTGTGGAGCGTGTCCGGGATCTAGGCCTGGCGCCGGGAGAGGGCGTGGAATCTGGGGCAGGTTCGCTCCGGCCCGGGACTGAGTCTTCGGGGACGTTCTAAAGACCGCCCCCTTTCGCGGCACTGTGGGGTGAGGCCGGCGACGCTGCCGGCCGCTTCTTCCTCTCCCCTGCCGGAGCCGCCCCGTGCCCCGATTCTCCCTCCCGCCGCGGCTGGCCGCCGCGGCAGGACGACTGCTGCTCGGCCTGCTGGCCGACCTCGCCGCGCT
>NZ_WTPX01000098.1 GCF_013036045.1 Alienimonas chondri | reverse complement strand
GGGGGCGGGGGCCGCCGCTGTCGGGGGCGGCCAGCGCCTCGGCGACCTCGTCCATCGACTGATACCGGTCCTCCGGCTTCTTCTCCAGCATCCGGGCGATCGCCTCGGCCAAGGCCGGCGGCACGTCGTCGACCAACGTCTCGATCGGCGGGGGCGGCTGGGTTTGGTGGGCCATCAACCGCTGCGTGAGCGTTCCTTCCGTGAACGGTCCATGTCCGACCAAGCTGAAGTAAAGGGTGCAGCCCAGCCCGTAGATGTCGGCTCGATGGTCGACGGAGTGGCTGTCGAGCGCCTGCTCCGGAGCGAGATAATCGGCGGTGCCGAGCACCTTTTCGTCGTGGGCGACCGTGAGGCTGTGCTCCTCGTCTTCGTTCCCGCGGGCCAAGCCGAGATCGGTCACCTTCACCGCGCCGTTTCTGGCGAGCAGGATATTGCCCGGTTTGACGTCCCGGTGGACGATCCCCGCCGCATGGGCGTGGGCCAGTCCCTTGGCGGCTTCGTGGCCAATTTCGCGCACGCGGTCGGCAGGCGGGGGGCCGTCCCGTTTGACGAGGTCGTACAGGCTGCGTCCCTCGACCAACTCCATCACGAGGAAGTGCGTCGCCGCGTTGCCTTCGCCTTCGCTGGCGAGATCGTAGGCCCGCACGATGTTCGGGTGATCCAGCGCGGCGACCGCGCGGGCCTCCCTCATGAAGCGTTCGAGGTGCGATCCGCCGCCGACGAGCTTCGCGGGCAGCACTTTGATCGCGCAGCGGCGTTTCATCACGACGTGCTCGCCGAGATAAACCGCGCTCATCCCGCCTTTGCCCAGCAAGCCGAGCAGGGCGTAGCTGCCGAGGCGGAACCCCCGGCAGCGGCCCGCGAGGATCTTCTCCGCCTGCCATCGGGTGAGCAGTTTGGCGGAGACGAAATCCGCGGCGATCTCTTTGGCGGTCGATCCGCCGCGGCCTTCCAGGAACTTCGCCAGCTTCGCTTTGGAGATCAGCCCGCTCTGCCGGAGGCAGGTCAGAAACGACTCGGCGTCGGACGGGGCTGCGGCGGACAAGGGGCGACCGGCGGGGCGGAACGGCGGGCGAATCGGTCGAGCGACCAAACGCATGATGCCGCCCGGAACGGCCGCCCGAAAGCGGAACCGGGTCGCGGCGCCCTCTTTCGCCCGCGGCGTCCTTTCCTCCGGCGCCGTCGCGACGATCGGAGCCGTCGGCGGTACACTGCCCGACCGTCTCTGATCGCCCGCCCCTCTCTCCGTTCCGTTTCGTTCCCGTGGCCGACCCTGCCGCCGCCGCGCCGCAATCCGGCGGACCGTCCCCAGCCGCCTCGCCGGACCCCGGTCCTTCGAAGTTGCTCATCGCCGACGACAACCTGCCGAACTGCGAACTGCTGGACGCGGTACTGTCCGAGCAGGGGCACGAGGTTGCGTTCGCCCATGACGGCGCCGAGACCCTCGAGGTCGCCTCCGCGGCCGCGGAGCAGGGGGCCCCGTTCGATCTCGTGCTGCTGGACATCATGATGCCGAAGCTCAGCGGCTATGAGGTCTGTCAGCGGATGAAGGCCGACCCCGCCCTCGCCTCGACGCCGGTGTTGATGGTCACGGCCTTGCATGAAACCGGCGACATCGAAAAGGCCGTCGACGCCGGCTGCGACGACTTCCTCTCCAAACCGATCAACGGCGTCGAGTTAAAAACCCGCGTGCGCAGTTTGCTGCGGGTCCGCCACCTCACGAACGAACGCGACCGACTCCTGGCGTACCTCTCCGAGGTGGACGACCGCGAGAAGCCGCCCGGGGCCGCAGCGTGACCCATCCCGCCAGCACATCATCTTCCGCCGACGGCGCCCCGAGCCGCCGCGTGGTCGTCATCGGCGAAGAGCCGGTTCCGCCGCCGCCGCCCTTCGCCGCCGGCGCGACAGATTCTGGACCGGCGCGTCCTCCGCTGCCCGCCGGCGATCCGGCGACGCTTGGAGAACCGGCCGCTCGCGTGGTGCTCAAACCCCGCCGCGCGCAACCGTTTCACTTCCGGCACCCGTGGGTGTTCGACGGCGCGGTGCAGCGGATCGAGGCGGCCGGCGACTTCACCACCGGCAGCGTCGCCGATCTCGTCACGGACTCCGGCGAGTGGGTCGCTCGCGGCCTGCTGCATGCGGATGCGAACCTCAAACTGCGTCTGTACTCCTGGGATCAGGAGCGGCCGCTGGATCGCGGCCTGTTCGCGGAGCGGATCGCGTCCGCCGCCAGCCTTCGCACCCGCTTGTTCGGCGCCCCCACGGCGACCGACGCCCGTCGGGAACTGTTCAGCGAAGCCGACGGCCTGACGGGCCTCACCGTCGATCGCTACGGCGAGTACCTCACGGTGCAGTTTACGGCTGGCCCGCTGGCCGCTCATCAGGAGACGGTCCTCGATCTGCTTGAAGCCCAGTTCTCCCCGAAGGGCATCTTCATTCGCACCGAGAAGGGGATGGGCGAAGCGGAGGCGATTCACCTCACCGACGGCGTCGTCCGCGGTGAAGCTCCGCCGGAGGGGTTTGCGGTCGAAGAGAACGGCCTGAGCTGGGGCGTGGATCTCGCGGCCGGTCAGAAGACCGGGCTGTACCTCGACCAGCGTGATAACCGCCGGGCCGCCGCGGATCTCGTGGCGGCGGCGACTCCGGGGGCGAAGGTCCTCGATCTCTTCTGCTACAGCGGCGGGTTCGGGCTGACGATGCTCGCCCGCGGCGGGGCGACCTCCGTGCGGGGGGTGGACGCCAGTGAATCGGCCCTCGGTTTGGCCGTGATGAACGCCGCGCGCCACGGTTCCGCGGACGCCTGTACCTGGACGAACGGCAAAGCGTTTGAGGTGCTGGACGCGATGAAAGCCTCCGGCGAGCGGTTCGACGCCGTCGTCTGCGACCCTCCCAAGATGACGCGCACCCGCAAAAGCGTCGAAAACGCCCTTCGCGGTTATCACCAGCTGAACGCGAGCTGTCTCGAACTGCTCAACCCCGGCGGCGTGCTGGTCACCTGTTGTTGCTCCGGCCTGATCTCCCGGGAGAAGTTCGGCCAGATGCTGGCCGGCGTCGCGGCCCGTGTGGGACGTCCGTTGCGGATCCTGGAGAACCGCGGCGCCGCCCCCGATCACCCCACGGCCCCGCAGGTCCCGGAGAGCGAGTACTTGAAGTGCCTGCTCTGCGTGGCGGACTAGAAATCAGTCGGAAAGAAACGTGCGGGCCCCGGACTCCGAACAACTGCTGGTCGAGAATCTGCCCGACGAGGCCGTCGGCACGGCGCTCTGCACGACCCGTGCGCGCGGTCAACTTGCCGGGCTGATCGCCGCTCGTTGGCCGGAGAGCCGCGTCGTCTGCTGCACGCTCGACGCCTATCACGCTCAGGAAACCGTCGCGGTCCAAGGCTCCTACGACGGGCGACTGGACACCGTCTGCGTTCCGGACTTCCCGTTGTCTCCCGGGGACTCCGGCGAGGAGGAGTCAGGGGGAGTCATGGACTCCCGCGATGCCGGCTACGACCTTGCTGCGCTCCCCACGACGGCGGGCGGCGAGAGCGAACTGACGCGGGAGTTGCTCCGCGAGGCGCACAACCGCCTCCGCATCGGCGGTCGGCTGTTGGTCTCCGTCGACAATGCGAAGGACAGCTGGACCCACGATCGCATGCGGGAGCTGTTCTCAAAAGTCACCGTAATCCCCGACGAGAACCCCACCGGCGGCAAGTCGCGCGGGATCGTTTACGGCGGAACGAAAGACGCCCCGCTGCGGAAGCAGAAGGACTTCTCCTGCGAGTTTGCGTTTCGGGATCGCGGCACGCTGCTGAAGTCGTTGAGCCGGCCCGGGGTCTTCAGTCACCGTCGGATCGACCCTGGCGGCCGGGCGCTGATCGAGGCGATGGAGCCGGCCGACGGCGACCGGGTGCTGGACCTCGGCTGCGGCTCCGGCGTGGTCTCGCTCGCCGCGGCGGCCCGCGGACCGTCCGTCACCGTGCACGGCGTCGACAGCAATCCCCGTGCGGTGGAATGCACGCTGCGCGGGGCGGAGTTGAACGGGTTTGCAGACCGCGTGAGCGCCTCGCTCACCGCGGATGCGCTCCCCCCGGCGGAGATGCTCGGGACGTTCGATCTCGCCGTCGGCAACCCGCCGTACTTCAGTCACCAGCGGATCGCCGGACTGTTCCTCGCCGCCGCGGACGCTGCCCTCAAGCCGGGCGGGGCCGTTCTGATGGTGACGAAGCAACCGGGCTGGTTTCTCGAAGCCATGGGCGAACGCTTCGACTTGATTCAGTCCGCGGAAGTCCGCCGCTACCACGTCGTCGTGGGCGTGAAACGCTGAGACCACACCGCGGCGTCCTTCCGTTCGGCGCCGTCCCGATTGCACCGCCGGGGCGGCGCTTTTAGCGTGTCGCGGCTCGATCTGATCGCCGAAAGCCACGCTATGGCGCGCCTGCCGCTTCCTTCCCGTTCGCTGCTCCTTTGCTGCGGCCTCGCAGTGGGAGTGACCGCCCTGCCGGATCCCGCATCAGGGCAGGGAGACCGGCGTTCCTCCCGGAACGATGCGCGTACGACAAGCCGCGAGCCGGAGAAGGACGGCGAAGTCGTGATCCGCCGCCAGGCCGTATTCCCCCGCGATCCGCGGCCCTACCAGTTCGGATTGCACCTGGAGCCCTCCAAGAAGGTTACATTGGTCGCCCCGGGCCTCGGCACGGTGGCTTCGGTGATCGCGGAGCCGGGCAAAGAGGCCAATTCCGCCGCGGAATTGGTGACGCTCGATTCTGAGGAGCAGGATCTGGAAGTCGCACGGGCAGAAGCACTCTTGGACGTGGCCCGGGCGGCCGAGGGCCCGGGGGCGGCTGCGTCCGTCCGAGCGGCTCAGGCGGCCCTCGATCTCGTGAAGCTGCGTGCGTCCCGCCGCAGCGTACGGGCGCCGTTTGCTGGGACCGTCTACGAAGTCCACGTCGTCTCCGGGCAGCCCGTCCGTCCGGGCGACCCGTTGGTCACGTTGGCGGACGCCTCGGAACTGGTGGCGATGATCCCGATTGATCGTTCCCCCGCCGAACCCGCCCCGGACGCCGCGCCCGGCACGCCGCCCCCGCCGGCGCCGAAAGTCGGCGATACGACGACGATTTCGGTCGAAGGTTCCGATGCGGAAGCAACGATCACGGCGCTACTCCCGCTGGGCGAGCGGTTCGAGCCGGTCCGCGATTTGGTCGCCTCTCCGGCGTTGGCCCGCGTCACGCTTCCCGGCGACCGGTTCCGGGACGGTCAGACGGTCTACGTCCCCATCCTGCCGCGCGATCCCGTGGCCGAGGTGCCGACGGAGGCGCTCCTGCCTGCCGCAGACGGGGGCCGCTTGGTGCAGGTCGTTCGGGAGAACGTCGTGCGAGATTTATCGGTCCGTCTGCTGGGCCGTGTGGGGGAGGGAAGAGCGTTCCTCAGCGGCCCGTTTGCCAAGGGGGACGAGGTGATCCTCTCCAGTTCTCGCGATCTGCCGGACGGAACCGTCCTCGCAGCCGCCGCGAATCCTTTGTTGCCCTCCGATCCCGAAGAGTCGTCGACCGGCCGACCCTCCACCGGCGCCGGCGGCGGCAGGATTGGTTTCTAAGCGGGGGCCGTTACTTCAGTACGGTGGTGGAATAGCGGTCGTCAGATCGGCTTCCCGAGCGCCCTCAGCCCCGCAGGCGCCTGCCACGAGCTTCCGCAGCGCCCAAAAAGAAGCGGCCGGACAAGTCTGTCCGGCCGCTGTAGTGCCCAGGAGAGGGTGCAGGTCGAGACTGTTTTAAGCTGTGAAGACTGTGGTTCGGGACTGTCTCCCGCCAAAGGCGGTGCGGAATCCGGTGCGGATCAGTATTTGGACTGGCTAATGTACCGCTGGCCCTCGCTCGGCCCCGACCTCCGGCAGGAGATAATGCTGCTCCTAGATCGTCATGGCGAGCGGCCCTAGATGTTGTGGGGCGGGGGCTACCTGCGGTGCATGTTCAAATGGGTGGGTTTAGGTGCTCGGCACTATCAGGGTTGTGCCTTGACCGTTTCGGGCAGCGAGATGACGATGCGCGGAGGCCTCCAATATCTGGTGGTCACTTTCTCGAACGGAGACGCAGCAATGTGGGCGCGAAGTCAATACACCGGGCCGGGCGGAGGCTTGTACACCGGGCCTGGTGGTGGGATGTGCACTGGGCCCGGCGGCGGGGCTTATTCGGGACCCGGTGGTGGAATGTACACCGGTCCGGGCGGCGGTATGTACACCGGCCCTGGCGGCGGCCTCTACACTGGGCCCGGTGGCGGCATGTACACCGGACCCGGCGGTGGCCTCTACACTGGTCCTGGCGGCGGCCTCTACACTGGGCCCGGTGGTGGGATGTACACCGGACCGGGGAGCTACATCAGCAACATTCCCCCTTGGCCTGTATTTGTTCGAGAGCTTTCGCAACGGGGGATGACTCAGTACGCCCAGATGATCTCCTCCTACCTTTAAGCCTGTCTTCAGTAATTCGGGAAGCCCCTCCCGTCTTTGCCGTCGCGTTCGCCCTGCACACACCAAAGGGCGGACGCGACGGCGGAGGCGGGAGGGGCGGCGCCCCCTCTTGGCGAGCCCGAGCGGGGTCCGGCCGAGCCGCGTTCGACGGCACGCACACGCGCCGTCTTGACTGATGGCGTCGATGGTGTCACAACTCCGCCTCACGCGGCCGTGCCACCATTTACGCCATCACAAGCGATGCCCGCCGAAAGCGATTCCTCCAAGCCCGTCCCGATGCAGGTACGGCTCGATCCTGAACTGCACGCGAAGGTGAAAGACCTCGCGGAGCAGACGGACATCAGCGTCAATCAACTGGTGCAGGGCGTCCTGCGGTGGGCCGTGGAGAACGCGGTGCATGGCGAGCCGGAGATTCGCCCCGGCTTTCAATTCGTCAACCGGCGGGAGGTGCCCGGCTGCGTGTTCTTCGGCCGCACTGGGACTTGGACGCGGGAAGACCCGGAAGACGAGCGTACAGAACGGGTGGGCGACTACGGCTGCGTGTTCTTCGGCTTGGACTTCTCCGGCCGAGGGCTGGTGAGGACTGAGCATCTCCCGGGGGCCCCGGACGCGAGCTGACGGCTCGGCGGCGGGCGGGCGGCGCGACGCTCCGCCTCGGCGGAGCGACGCCCGCACGCCGCCGAATGGCTGACGATGCGACGAAACGCATCACCTGTGACATCACTCATTCACCTCCCACGGACGGGAACCTATGACGACCGTAAACGACGACCGGCGCTCCTCCTCCGGCGATCCGCCCCCGTGCCCCAGTATCACGGGACCTTCTAACCGCCAAACCCAGCCGCCGACGGTTGAGACGCAGCGGATGCGAGACGCCCGCCGCCGCCTTGATCACGACCCGATCCCGCACCGGGCGATTGACTGGTGGGAGACCGGCGGCATCGTCCGCTGGCCTGACCCGCTGCCGGCAAGGTGGGATCACTACCGACGCCTACGAGCCCTCGCCCGGGAGAAGCGGGAACCTCAACGGTCCCCGGAACTGGGCGCCACCTGGAATGTGCAAGGTATGGGGGCCGGCGGCGGCCGTGACTCGCACTGCGAACTGCGGTTGGAAACCGGACCGGGCGGGGATTCGATCGTCCTGCACCTCGACCCCCGGGCCTCCTCGGATCGCACGCTTTACAACATGCGGCGGCGGGTGACCGGGGACGCCTGCGTTATCCACGGCGTGCGGTTCGCCCTGTCGATTCAGAACCACCTGATCGAGGCCCTCGGAGGGGTCGTCGTGGACGAGTGGGTGAAGCGGGTGGACCTGTGCGGGGACTTCTACGGCCGCGACATGGGCCGGGACGTGCTGGAACCGTTCGAGGCAGGACGGTTCGTCAGCTCCGCCAAGAAACGGGCGCGATTCTCCGAAGGCGACGCCCCGACCGGCCTCAAGATCGGGAGCGGGGAGCGCCTGATGCTCACGATCTACGACAAGCGGCACGAACTGACGCGGAAATCTCTGGACTACCGCTTCTGCGTCCTGCGTGACCGGTACCACGAACACCCGGAGACGCCGCTGGAGCACCTCGAACCGGCCGTGCGGGCTGAGTACCGGCTGATGGGGGCGTGGCTGACCGATCACGGCTACCGGACCGCCCTCGGCGTACTCGACAACCTGCCGAACATCGCCCGGAAGATCAGCGGCGGGGATGACGGCCGGACGTTCTTCATGCTGACGGACGGCATGCCGGATAAGGGGAACGGGCACCAGTCCCGGGCGGAGCCGTCGGACTTCTGGCGGCGGGTGCTGACGACGTTCGACGGCTGGGACGAACGCACCGCCTTCGCCCCGGTGAAGCCGGTCGATCGCTCGCTGATCCGGCCGGAGAAGGCCGCCCGCACGATGGCGAGCTACGCCGCCGGGATCGCGGTGGACTGCGGGGCGCCGGTCAGCACGGTGCCGGAACTGCTGTCCTTCCTCTCGGCCAACGCGGCCCGGCTGGGGCTGAAAGACGCCGGCGTCCGCGAACTGGTCGCCCGGCACCGGAAGAAGCGGGGCCTGCCCGCCGCCGCCTGACCCCTCGCGCCCTCTCCCCAATCGCGCTACCCTCGCCCCCAGAAGTCCATGCCGCCCGTCGCCGATCCCCCGTCCGCTCTGCTCACCCGCCGGCAGGCCGCCGCCTGGTTGAGCATTTCCGAGCGGAAGCTGCTCGACCTGACCGCCCCCAAAGGGCCGGTGCCCGTTCTGCGGGACGGCCGGTGGGTGCGGTACGACCCCGCCGACCTCGCTCATTACGTCGAATCGGCCAAGTGCCGGCCGACCGCCCTCGCCACGCAACCCGGAGCCTAACCCTTGGCCAGCATAAGCCACGACCGCAACAACGGCCGCCGCACCGTCCAGTTCGTCGCCCCGGACGGGAAGCGGCGAAGTCTGCGGCTCGGCAAGGTCTCGCAGAAGCAGGCGGAAGGGGTCCGGCGTCGCGTCGAACGCCTCGTTGCCACGATCACCACCGGCGAGCAACCAGACGGCGAAACGCTCGCGTGGGTGGAGCAATGCCCGCCGGCACTGCACGATCGGCTCGCGGCTGTCGGGCTGGTAGAGAAGCGGACGGACGATCGGCTCGGCCCGTTCCTCGCCGCCTACACTGCCGAACGCTCGGACCTGAAACCGCGAACGCTGGTGCTGTACCGGCAGACGCGGGAAGACCTTGAAGCCTGCTTCGGGGCGGAGACGCCGCTGCGGAAGGTGACCGAGGGGGACGCGGAGCGATTCCGGCTGTACCTCCTCGATCGGGGCCTCGCCGAACCGACGACCCGCCGCCGGATCGGCCGGGCGAAACAGTTCTTCGCGGTTGCGGTGAAGCGGAAGCTGATCGCCGACAACCCGTTCGCCGGGATGGTCAGCACGGTGCGGGGGAACCGCTCCCGCATGTTCTTCGTGGATCGGGAGACGACCGCCCGGGTGCTGGACTGCCTGCCGTCGGCGGAATGGCGGCTGATCTTCGCCCTCTCCCGTTTCGGCGGTCTGCGGTGCCCATCGGAACATCTCGCCCTGCGGTGGGAACACCTCGATCGGACGGCGGGCCGGATGACGGTCCCCAGTCCGAAGACGGAGCGTCACGCGGGCCGGGAGAGCCGGCAGGTCCCGCTGTTTCCCGAACTGCTCCCGCACCTCGACGCGGTGCATGAGGAAGCCGGCTTTCCGACCTCCGGCCCGGTACTTACGCACCGCCGCGGGACGAACGCGAACCTCCGGCAGGGTCTGCTGCGGTCCATGAAGCGGGCGAAGATCGAGCCTTGGCCGCGACTGTTCCACAACCTGCGGGCCAGCCGGCAGACGGAGCTGGCAGAGACGTTCCCGACGCATGTGGTCTGTGCGTGGATCGGAAACACGCAGGCCATTGCCCAGGAACACTACCTACAGGTCACCGACGACCACTTCGCCCGGGGTGCCAGCGAAGGCGGTGCAGTTCCGACCCCCGAACGGCCGCGAAACACTGCGCCGGCAGCGTTTGAGGGCGGTGCAGAAAGCGGTGCACGAACCGGTGCGGAACGGGACCGCACGGGCGCGAAGGGAACGGCACGAACTGCCGGAAACCCTTTGAAAGTAGACCTTCCTGCCGATCCTTGCCGCCCGGCGCGTCCGGGTGCGACCCAACTTAGTGCCCAGGAGAGGACTCGAACCTCCACGGGGTATTAACCCCACTAGGCCCTCAACCTAGCGCGTCTGCCAATTCCGCCACCTGGGCTGGTGACTCTCTCGCCGCGACTGTCGCCGCGATCACGACCCGGGACGGATCGCATGAGGGAGCGGGACGATACGGATCTGACACCGTCGCGGCAATGATGTTCGGTGTCGACTCGAGGGTTTTCCGACATCGAAATTTCGATCGCCTTCAGCGGGGCGGCGTCACGCGGGCGGAGGGCGGGGGGAGACGGAGCACGCGATGATTTTCGCTGTCGCCCACGAGGATCGAGCCGTCCGCCATCACCGCGACCCCGTGGGGGCGAGCCAACGTGGTCCCGCCATGCACCTGGCCCTTTGCGTCGCGACCCAGCAAGGTGTGAATCGTTCCGTCGACAGGGCGAATCACGCGAACCGCGTGGTTCTCCGTGTCGGCCAGCACAATGTCGCCGTTGGGGAGAACGGCGACTCCCTTCGGCCCGGCCAATTTGGCTTGGGTCGCATCGCCGCCGTCGCCGGAGTTCCCGGATCGGCCCGTCCCGGCGATGCGGTTCAGCCGGCGCCGTGATCCGTCGCCGACCGGTGCGTCGAGGCGGTACATCGCGTTGCCCTCCCTCAAGGCGAGGATCCAATCTCCGGGTCCGCCGCCGGCCGGCGCGGCGACCGTCATGGCCCGCGGGCCGGCCAGAGGGGTGACCGGTTCGAGGGCGGCGCCCGCAGGCGTCGGGCGTTTCGTCCCGTCGCCGCCGAGGGTTTGGATCTCGCCGGTCTCCGGGTCCACCGCCCGCACGCGGTGGTTGCCGATGTCACAGATCAGGACCGTCCCGTCCGCCGCGACCGTGACGGAGTGCGGGCGATGCAACCGGGCCTCGGTCGCGGGGCCGCCGTCGCCGGAGAGGCCGGACTCTCCCGTGCCGGCGACCGTTTCGATGAGGCCCGTCGTCGGGTCGACGCGGCGGACGACATGGGCCTGCATGTCCACGATGAGCCACCGACCGCGGGCGTCGAAGGCGATCTCGTAGGGTTCGTTGACCTGAGCGGCGACGGCGGGGCCGCCGTCGCCGGAGTACCCCGGTTCGCCGGTGCCGACGACGGTCGTGATGAGGCCTGACTGCGGATCGACACGCCGGACGCGGTGGCCGCCGACCTCACAGATCAAGATGCCCCCGTCGGGAGCGACCGCGACGCCGAACGGGTTGTTGACCGCCGCGGCGGCCGCGGCGGTCAACAACCCGTTCGGCGTCGTCCCGTCCACGACGAGGGGGCAGAGGGCGGCGATCCAGAGAGCGGGATTCATCAGCCGTTCACCGTCTTCGCGGTCGATGGAGAGGAGGCGGGCAGCCAGAGCGTCGCGGGGACGAACAGGGCCGGCAGGAAGACGGCCAGGCTCAGCAGCGTGCCGCGGAAGAAGGGCAGGGCGACCCAGTAGCACTCAAACAAACCGGCCCACGACATGGCATATTGCCCGCTCAGGAACCAAACGCCGAGGTTCGAGACCAGGAAGAAGGTGACGCCGGCGCCCAGCCCGGCGCCCCCGACGACCCACCAGCGGCGATTCTGCCGCAGCGGCAGGCCCAGGCAGGCCGACAGGGCCAATCCGGCGAACACCCAGAGAATTACTTTCGGGAAGCCCATGGCAGGGTCGCCGGTGTAAAGCCACAAAGCGGCGCTGGCCAGCGCCCAGATCATTACGGGCAGCGCCAGCGCAGCGACCCGGCTACGCAGCGTCGCCGCGGCGTACAGCGCGAGCGGCAGGATCGGCGAGAAGTTCCAAGGGTAGTGCGACAGGTCGTAGCCCAAGTTTGCCAGGACGAACGGCAACAGCGCGAACCCGGCCGTCAGCACGGCGAGCGCCGACAGAATGGCGAATCGCACCCGCTGATCGGGGGCCTCCGGGGAAGCGTCGGAGCGGAAGAAAGGGAAGCGGGAGTTCATGTCGAGGAGCTTAGGGTGGAGGGATTCGGCTGTGCCAGTGCGGGAGCCTCGGTCCGATCACATCGCCGCACGAGGGGGCGTTGCTTCGTGTCGTCGCGACGAGTCTTGCGAAAGGGTTCCGAGTTCGAGGGGCCGGAGAGCGTCTGCGGCTGTTGCGCTAAGGTATTTTGCCCTCCCTTAGTTGGCGAGTGACGTAGGCGGCCCGCGATGCGCGCTCCTGTGCCGAGTTAATCTGAATGACGCGGTATCCGTCGCCGCTTCCGCCGGCCGGGACGGACCAGCGCCCCCCGCCGAACGAAAGCAGCGCCACCAATGCGAGCGAACCGAGCCATTGATTGCGCTCCTTCCGCAGCTCCTGCTTTCGCAGAGCCTCCCGCCGCTTTTCTCGGAGCCTCATCCGGCGGTCGTATTCCTCCACCGCGAGGCGAATCGCCTCTTTGATGCGGTCGGGGCGTGTGTCTCGCATGGCGACGGGGACGACTGGTGTGAAAGGCTTGATTAGCCGGCAGGACCGGTGCGGAGCGCCGCGGGACCTTAAAGACGGCGATTAAAAGGATGGATTAGCCGTCGGTGTCCGGGGGAAGATCGCGGGAGTATTCGAGGTCGTACGGGATCGTGTCTCCGTCGCCGCTCGGGGTCGTCAGGTCGGTTTCGACCAAGTGCGAAATCCTCTGGCGGTCGAGGAAGTCGAGCAGCCGTGCATAGTCCTCGTCGGACGCCTCGAAGTTCCCGACCAGATCCGTACGGAAATACTTTTTGGTCTCCACGTGGCCGTCCGCGTACGCCGCATTCGCCGTATTCCCCGGATGGCGATAGTGGACGGTGGGATACAGGTCGCTCGGGTATCCTGACAGCACGTTCTCCTGCAGGCCGAGCACGCCGTCAGGGTTCTTCGAGTAGCTGGCCGCGTCCATAAACACGACGGTGCGGGAAGGGGTCTTGACGCTGCCGAAGCTAAAGGACGGATTCTCGGCCTTCACCGTTTTGCCGGCCCCGTTGGTATACATCGAGCCCGGCGGCACCCGACGGACCGCATAGCCGGCGCTCGCATCGTAAGTCACCGGGTCGCCGGGGCCGAGATACTTGAAGTTATAAGAGTAGGACGTCACCAGTCGCCCGGTATTCCACTTGGTCTTCTGGACGTCTTCCAAATTGAACGAAGGGTCGTTCAAGACCTCGGACTCCCCGCCCAGGAAGGGGTAGAGCGGGCTCTCCTCCCACGAGTACGAATCCGCTCCGCTCGTCGCGTCCTTGCGGATCTGGCCGAACCAGTAGGTGCTGAGTGGAAAGCTGGACCCGCTCGGTTCGCCTTCATAAGTGACGGCGGGAACCATCTGGCCGTTGTTTTGCTCGTGGTAGCCGGTCCAGGCCAACACGAGTTGCCGCAGGTTGTTCTTGTCCTGCACGGACCGGGCGGTCGCCCGGGACGCTTGGATCGCGGGGAGCAGCAGCGAAACGAGGATGACGATGACCGCCATCACCACCAACAGCTCGATGAGGGTGAAGCCGCGTCTTCCTCCCGGACGGGCGGGAGAATGGCGACGGACGACCGAATAGAACGACAGTGACATGAGTGGCTGCGATGGCCACGCAAACGTGATTCAGCGCTCCCGTCCGAAACGCACGGCGTCAGACGGAAGGATCGGCGGCGAAATGAGAAGAACGACCCGGGTGAGGTCGCGGCGCACCTGCGATGAAAACGCTCGCGCGGCCCTCGTCCCCGAGAGGGTGGCGAATTCCGACGACGGGCCGGTCTTCCGGCTTCCGGATCGTCCGTCGCCCCCGCCTTCCCGAACGCGAGGCCCCGCGATGTGCGGGACGAACGGCGCTCAGTGGCTGCTCTCCGAGCGGAGAGCGGTGGGGGGACGTCCCCGGTTACGGCGGCGGGTCCGCGGCGGATTCGGTTTCCGGCCGCACGTCAGATGACGCCGTGCCGTTCCCCTCACCGTCCTTCCCGTTTCATCCCCCGGCGACAAGCCGGCGGACACCCGTGTCGAGGCCCAGCCTAACGATCCGCCGTCGTTCGGGAAGTCTGCTGTTGGACGAATCGTCGCATCGCCGCCAGCGTTTCCTCGCTGACATGATGCTCGATGCCTTCCGCGTCGAGTTGGGCGGCCGGCTCCGAAACGCCCAGAGCCCGGAGGAAGGCGAGCACCGCGAGGTGCCGTTCGCGGCATGCCGACGCGAGCCGTGCCCCGACGGGCGTCAACGTGATCGGCGCCCGCGGGGCCGTTTCCGCCAGCCCGTCCCGCACCAATCGCCCGACCGTGCGGGTGACCGTCACGTGGCTGACCGAGAACCGCTCCGCCAGATCGGAGACCCGGCAGGCGCCCCGCGTCTCGATAACCTCTCGGATGGCTTCGACGTAATCCTCCGCGGTTTCCGAAGCATGATCCCGGCGGGTTCGCCGGTGGCGCTCCGGCGCCGCGACGGCGTGCTTGTCGGTGGGAGGCGGAAGACTCATGGAACAAATCTAGCCCCCCGCGCCTTGACGGGCATGTAGCCGTGGGTACGTTGCTCTCCCGTCCTCATGTAGCGATGGCTACGTTCTGGGCTGGCATTTCGCTTCTCAGCTCACACAGCGGTGCGTCATGGTCCCTCCCGCGGCACGTTCCCCTCGACGACTCTCTCGATCCCCGGTCCCAAAGGGGTTCACGCTCATCGAACTGCTGGTGGTGATCGCGGTCATCGCGATTCTGGTCAGCCTGCTGCTGCCCGCGGTTCAGCAGGCCCGCGAGGCGGCACGAGCGGCCCAGTGCAAGAATCATCTCAAGCAGATCGGACTGGCTCTTCACAACTATCACGGAGTGCGGGGAACGCTGCCTTCCGGGTATCTCTCCAGCGACCCGTCCGTGATTCAGTCGGGAGGCGGCGAGAACCTCGATCCGGTCACTTGGGATGCGGCGCCCGGGTGGGGCTGGGCGGCCTTGATCCTGCCTGAAATGGATCAATCGAATGCATCCGACGTCGTGACTCGGGGAGGTCCGATTTGGCAGCCGGACTATGCAGATGTCGTTTCGCTGCGAATTCCCGTCTATCTGTGCCCATCGTCGGCCGGGCCGACGGAACCGGTGACGATCGTCGACGAGACCGGCGCCCCCTTAGAAAAGGGCGGGCGCCAGGTTCGACTCGGGCGGAGCCACTACGTGGCCAACCACGGTCAGGAGGAATGCTGGGGCGATTGTTCCGGCCCGGACGGAACGTTCGAGGGGCAGGCCGTCGACGGACAGGTGGGCCGCGTCGCCGACGGTCCCTTCTATCGGAACTCGGCCGTTCGCTTCGCGAACGTCCGCGACGGGCTGACGAACACGATGTTCTGCGGAGAGCACTCCTCTTCGCTCAGCGATAAAACGTGGACGGGCGTAGTGCCCGGGGCGTTCGTTCATCCCCGCATCGACACGCCGGACAACGCCGTCGAGTCCGCGGCCGTGCTCACGCTCGTGCATAGCGGTCCGGCTGCGGGAGAGCGGGACGCGCTCGGCAATCCGATCATCCACCCCCCGAATTTCCCGGCGCTGCATGTGGGGCAGATGGTCTCCGATCACCCCGGCGGCGGCCACCTGCTGATGGGCGACGGGTCGGTCCGGTTTTGGTCGGAAACGGCTTACAAACAGACCTTCGCCGCCCTCTCCAGCATCGCGGAAGGCGAGGTGACGGATGAACGGTAAGCAAGTCCTGGCGACCTCTCAGCGACTGCTCACCGCCGCGGGGTGTTGTGCCGCGATGATGGCCGCGGGCTGCGGATCGCCGACGCTGGGGCCGCAGGCTTACGAGCGAGCGAAGTTGGTGGAGAATCTGACGGACTACCGTCGTCCGGAGCAGATCGCCCTCGCCCGCGGGCTGATTGAGGAAGACTATTCCGCGCACAAGATCACCGCCGATGAACGGGAGGCTCTCCTCGTGCCGCTGAACCTCGCGGAGAACGACCGCTGGGACGCCGCCGCCGAACAAGCTCGCGACCTCCTTATCGCTCAGCAGAAGCGGTAGCGCCGGCGTCTGCGGTCGCGGCCCGTTTCAAGCGGTCGTTCAGCGCCGTGCCCAAGCCTTCGTTCGGGAATCGCACGGCCGCCAACCGCGGCAAGCATCGCTCATCGAGCCGGCGGAGCGCCGCATAGAACCCGGCCGCCGCCTCCGTCAGACTTCCGGTCGCCGAGAGCGTTTCGCAGCTCGCGAACCGGCCGGCATCCCGCGGCGGGAGGAACGTCAGCAGGCCGCATTCTCGCGGCTGATCGATCTCCCCCGGATGATCGACCAGCGCCAACGGCGTGCGGGGTGCGTAGTGTCGCGACAAAGAACCGGGGGAGACCTGCGCCGCCCCCGGGTCGGCGTTGCCGGTCCGCACTTCGATCGCCTCGCCGATCAGTTCTTCCAGCGCCTCCGCAGTGGCCGCCCCGGATCGCAGCACCACAGGCCACAGGCCTCCGCCGGCATTCGGCTCGAACGCCACGACCGTGGACTCGATGCCGACGGGGCAGGGGCCAGCGTCCAGGATCAGATCGACCGCGTCGCCCAGTCCGTCCGCGACATGCGCGGCGGTCGTCGGGCTGATTCCTCCGAATCGATTGGCGCTCGGGGCGGCGATCGGGACGCCGGCCGCCTGAATCAGCGCCCTCGCCGCGACGCTCGCCGGCACGCGGACGGCGACGGACGGCAGCCCCGCGGTCACCAGATCCGGGATCCCGTTCGCCTTCGGCAACACCAGCGTCAGCGGTCCGGGCCAGAATCGCTCCGCCAGAGCCGCGGCGGCGGGGGAAACCTCCGCGGTCACGTCCGCGAGCGACGGCGTGCCGTTCCGGTCGGGCAGGTGCACGATTAGCGGATCGAACCGTGGGCGCCCCTTCGCCGCGAAAACCTTCGCCACGGCCGTCGGATCGAGGGCGTTCGCTCCCAAGCCGTAGACCGTTTCGGTCCCGAACGCCACCAGTCCCCCGGCGCGAAGAACCGCCGCCGCTTCGCCGATCGCGGCGGGGTCGGCGGCGGACAGAACGCGGGCGGTCATCCGCTTATCGTAGCCGATTCGCGGTCGATTCCCGTACCGCCGGCAGGTCGTTTAGCTGCCGAGGTAGTCGCTGGGACTCGTCACGAATCGTCGCATCGACTCGCGGGAGGCGAACAGATACAGCCGACCGCGGTACCAGGCGGCATGGGCCAGGCTTCCCACCGTTTCGCCCCAACCCGTCGAGGCGATCACGAGATCCCGTCCCCCGGCCGCCGGGGCGTAGCGGCCCGGATCGGTGAGAAACTTGTCCCGGGCCGCGGCGGACGCGAAGCGATAGGCGACGCCCTCGAACTCGGCCGTGAACCGATCGTTACCCTCGGCGAGATCGCGGTCGTCACGCAACGTGACCGGGCAGAACCCCATCAGGAGCGAGCGATCCGCCCGAGCGGCGAGCTTCTCCAACAGCTTTGTGGGATCCGGACGACCGGGCGCTTCGGTCGGCGGGACGGCTTCGTCGGTCGTTTCGGGAGCGGGCTCCGCTGCCGCCAGAGACGGGGCGGGCGAGGCTTCCGGTTCGACAGGAGCGGGCGCTTCCTCTTCCTCCGTCGGCGTCGCCGCGGCGAGAGCCAGATCCCAATCCGCTTCGTCGTCGTCCATCGGTTCGCTCGGCGCTTCGAACGACTCTTCCGGCGGCGCGGGAGCCGCAGCGAGCTGAGGCTCCGGGGCTTCGGCGGTCCGCGGGGCGGCGGGAGCCGGAGCGTCGAGGGACAGACCCGTGAACGGGGTGTCGGCTTGTTCCGCCACTGCGGCGGCGGGCGGGGCGACCCGCTCGTCAGCGATGCGGAGATCAGCAGTGCTGGCGACCGCATCGCGGGTCGGCTCCGGCGGCGTCAGGTCGAGCGTGGGCGTCTCCGGCTCCATGGCCGGTTCCGGCGTTCTGTTGACGACCGCGGCCGCGGGCGGGGCGGCCACGAGGCCGTCCGCTTCGGCTTCGGATTCTTCCGGGAAGAATTCGGAATCGTCCGCGGCCAGCACCGGCGCCGCGGGAGCCCGGACTGGCGTCTCCGCGGGGCGGGCGGTCGGAGGCGCTTGTGCGGAACGCTTTGCGACCGGTACGGGAGCGACGAACTCTCTTCGTGGTTCCGGCGCCGCGGAGCGCATCGCCACGCGACCCACAACCTCAGCGGAAGCTGCGGCCGGCGCCGGCGGCGCGGCGACCAGATCCGGCGCCTCGTACCGTGCGGGAGCCGGCGGGGGAGCGAGCTGATCCGCGGAGGCAGGCGCCGTAGGCCGGGGCGCCAGGGCGACCTGCGCCGCCA
>NZ_WTPX01000097.1 GCF_013036045.1 Alienimonas chondri | reverse complement strand
GGCCGGGGGTGAGGGGGCGGGAACCGCTCGATCGCCGTTCATCGTCCCGCCGCTCGTCCGTCGTTCATGCGGCGAATGTAAGCGGGTGAGGGTTCGCCACCCTCACCCCCGGCCCCTCTCCCTCGAGGGAGAGGGGAGAATGAGGAGCCGTCATCCCTGTTTGCCCTCGATCGCCACCAGCAGGATGCCGGCGGCCAGCGGGACGAAGGGGTGCAGCGGGTTGCCGCCGTGCACGTCGACCTTCAGCTTGTGCACGAAGGGATTGAAGTTGGTCGAGTAGTTCGCGATCGGCGCCCCGCCGCCGTCCGGCGTGAGGGTGAACTTCTGCGGGAAGATCCAGCCGTAGTCGGTCAACCGGCGGACCGTCGCCATCAGGGCGCTGTCCTCCTGGATCTGACCGACCGACGCCTCGTTCGCGTCCAGCACCTCCCAGCTGTCGCGGAACATGCTCTTCAGACCCTTGCGACGTAGCGTGCCGATCGCTTCGCCGGTGCGGCTGTCGGTCACGTCGTAGGCCGCGGAGAAGTCGATCACGCTGCGGGCGGCGATCTTCAGCCACTCCTCCTCCATCGACTCGTCACGATAGATGCGGATGTCCTCCTTCAGCTTGAACGCCTTCTGCTTGCTGAAGCCGACGAGGTTCCCCTCCGCATCGTAGATGTGGAACTTCGCCCCCAGCAGGGTGAATACCTTCCGACGGATGGTGTACTCGACGGCGTCGGTGGCCGCGGGATCGGTCGCGTCGGACATTCGGTCGATGTCGGAGGTGGGATGTCGGAGGGCGGATGTGAAAGGATGGGGGGGCGATCGGCGATTCGCAATCGGATCGGTTCCGCTGCGAGAGCAGAGACCAGGCCAAGCACGACCGCGGCCCGGCGAATCCCCGTTGCATCCGCCATCCCTTTCCCCAATCCAACATCCGAATGGACCCCTTCTGGTTCTACATCTGCCTGGCGATCCCGATGGTGCTGACGGCGGCGGCCTGCTGGGTGGCCACGCTGTTCACCCTGCCGGGGAACTGGGCGATTCTGGCGATCGCCGCGGCGTGGGCGTACCTCATGCCCAAGGGGGAATACGGCCTGGGCTTCGCCTGGGGCACGGTCGCTGTGCTGGGGGCGCTGGTGGCGCTGGGGGAACTGGTGGAGTTCGCCGCCGGCGCCGCGGGGGCGAAGAAGGAGGGCGGCAGCCGACGCGGGATGGCGTTGTCGATCCTCGGGGCGATGATCGGCAGCATGACCGGCGCCGCGGTCGGCGTGCCGGTGCCGCTGGTCGGCCCGTTGATCGGCGCGGTGGGCGGCGGGGCCGCGGGCGCCTTCGTCGGGGCGTACCTCGGCGAGACCTGGAAGGGCAAAGGCAGTTCGGAGGCGATTCAGGTCAGCAAGGGCGCCCTGATCGGCCGTTTGCTGGGCACCGGCGGCAAGCTCGCCTGCGGCGCCGTGATGGTCGTGATCCTGGCCGTGATGACCTTCCTCCCCAGCGAGGTCGAAACGCCGCTGGACGACGCCGTGCCCAGCCCCGCGAACCCCGTGCGGGCGATCGGGTAGGGTCCGCTGTGCGGACCGATTCGCGCGCACGGCGATCGCTCGGAACGGTCCGCAAAGCGGACCCTACGCCTTCTCCGCCAGCGCGATCACGCAGCGGGAGTGGTACGACGGGCCGCTCTCGCAGATGAACCCCGTGTGTCCGCCGGTCGGCGTGTGCTTGCGCACCAGATGCGGATGCGCGTCCCAGTCGAACTGCTCATAGGTCTCCAGCGGGACGAACGGGTCGTCGTCGGCGACCAGCAGCAGCGTGGGAACCTGGATCTTTTCGAGCCGATGCCCGGCGGAGTCTTCGCGGTAGTAGTCTTCCACGTCGTCGAACCCCCGCCGCGGGGCGGTGAAGGTCGCGTCGAACTCCCAGACCGTCGACGCCGCGTCCACCGCCGCCAGTTCCTCCTCGCTCACCCCGCTGGGGCTGAGATGGATCTGATCACGCATCTTCTTCAGCAGGTACGCCTCATAGACGTGGTTCCGCGTGCGTTTGAGGCGCCGGGAGCACTCCGCGAGATCCAGCGGGGCGGAGACCGTCACCGCGGCCCGCACGCCCTCCAGCACCGGCGGATCGGTCGTGGCGAGCGCCTTCAACAGGATCGATCCGCCCAGGCTGAACCCGCACAGGATCACGCCGGACTCGAACAGATCCCGCTCCGTCTCCTCTTCCAAGTAGGTCAGCAACGCCCGCACGTCGCCGGTGCGGCCGGGGTGCAGGTACTCGCTGCACGTTTCATGGCTGCGGCCGGCGCCGCGGAAGTTCAGCGGCACGACCCGCAACCCGGCGCCCAGCAGATCCGACAGGCAAGCCCGCACGTAGGCGCTCTCCGCGTTCCCGCCCAGTCCGTGCAGCAACACGATCAACGGGCGGCCCGGACGCTCCTGATCGGGCAGGAACAGGTCGGCCGCGAGCCGGTCGCCGCTGTCGTCGGATGTCGGAATGTCCAGCTGAGCCGAGGAGCCGCCGTCCTCCGCTCGATCGGCGACGGGGCTGAGCAGCGGGATCTCCCCGAAGACCTGCGCCGCCCCCGTGTGCAGATGGCCGGCGCCCGGTATCCCCGCCCACTTCGCCGGATACGGCGGAAGGTCGTCGTCGGCGAAGCGGATCGGGTCGGTCTTCATGTCCAAGCGTAGCGCGCCGCATGCGGACCGCGGATGGATTCAAACTCCCGCGACCTCCGCCGACGGCGTCACGGCGAACCGCTTCTCCGCGGCGGCGAGCGTTTTCTGCAAGCGGCCGTTGGTGTTGCGGCCGCGGCCCTCCTCGACCGCGGACTTCAACTGCTCCGCGGAGAGGTCGTCGGCGAAGCGGTCGATCAGATCGGCGAGTTGGTCGTCGGTCAGCGTGTCGATCTCGCCGCCGAGGGTGTCCGATTCGCCCTGCAACTCCGCGGCGTAACGCTTGAGGTCCTTCTCGCCGACGCGGGCGCAGAAATCGCCGAACGTTTCGCCGCCCGGTTGCCCCACGTCGCGGCCGGCCTGCTTGAAGTAGGCGAGGGCGGGGGAGACGACCTCCGCGATCTTGTCCAGCGCCACCATGTCTTCGTAGAGGAACGCCATCCGCGTGCCGTCCACGCGACCGCCGAGGTACAGCGTGTATTTGTTCCGGGCCTTGCCGACGAGGCCGATGTCCGGCGTGTACGGCCGGGCGCAGCCGTTCGGGCAGCCAGTCATGTGGATGCTGATCCGCTCCGCGCTCAGACCGTACTGAGCGACGCGGCTTTCGATGTCCTGAATGACCTGGCCGATCACGCGTTCGCTTTCCGTCACCGCCAGCCCGCAGGTCGGCAGGGCGACGCAGGCCATGCTGTTGCGACGCATCAGGGACAGCTCTTCCGCCGGCTGGCACTTGTGCTTGCGGAGGATCGCGCCGACCGCGGCCTTCTGATCCTCACGGAAGTCGCACAGCACGATGCCCACCAGCGGGGTGATGCGCACGTCGCTGCCGTATTCGGTCAGCAGTTCCCGCAGGCACGACTTCCATTGACCGCCCCCATGCGGATCGTCCGGCGCGAAGTCCGCGATGCGGCCGTCAGGGACCGGCAGGCCGAGATACCACTTCCCGTCGCCCTGCTCACGCCAACCGAGGTGGTCGTCCACGTCGGTGACGTCGGCGGCGTGCGGCGGGTCCAGCTTGCGACCGAGATCCGCTTCGACCTGTTCGCGGAACCAATCCAGTCCGCGGTCGTGCACCAGATACTTCAACCGGGCCCGTTTGCGGTTCTGGCGCTCGCCGTGGTCCCGCTGCACGCGCACGACCGCCGCCGCGACCGCGAGCACGTCCTCGGGCGTCACGAACGCCATCCGATCGCCCAGGCGGGGGAAGGTGTCCTTCTTCGCCGGCGTCATGCCCATCCCCCCGCCGACCAGCACGTTGTACCCGGCGAGCTTGTCCGGGTCGTTCTCGTCGCGGACCGCGAGGAAGCCGAGATCCTGGCTGTACACGTCCACGCAGTTGTCCTCCGGCAGGGCGAAGCCCACCTTGAACTTCCGCGGCAGATAGACCGTGCCGTACAGCGGTTCGACGGCGTCGTTGTTCGTGTCCCGATCCGCCCCGGGGATCTCGGGCAGATCGTTCATCGGGTGATGGGCGGTGACGTCCAGCTTCTCCCCCTCGGGATCGTTCGCGTCGCGCAGCCAGATGTTGTAGTAGCTGGACGTCCGCGGACGCAGCAGCTTGGCGATGCGCTCGGCGTCCTGCTGCATGGCGTGACGAACCGGGTCGGCGCTCGGCTCCGGGCAGCACATCGTGTTGCGGCCCACGTCGCCGCAGGCGGCGAAGGTGGACAGCTTGATGCGGTTGATCTCCCGGATCGTCTCCCGGATGTTCGACTTCAACACGCCGTGGACCTGCAAGCCCTGCCGGCTGGTCGCCCGCACGGTGCCGTTGCCGTGCTTCTCGGACAGGTCGATCTCCGCGAGCAACTGCTCCGCCGTCAGCCGGCCGCCGGGCACGCCGGTGCGGACCATCATCATGTACCAGCGGCCGTCCTCCGCATTGGCGATCGCTTTGTCCTTGCGGACGTCGCGGTCGTCCTGCTGATAGGACCCGTGATGCTTGAGCAGTTGGAGGGCGTCCGCGGTGAACTTGGCGCTGTCGTTGGCCAACTCCGTCGGCAGCGTCCCCTGCAGGTGTTCGCTGCCCCGCTTGAGGTGTTCCAATTCGCTGACGGCCGGGCCGGCGTCGGCCTGCTCGCCCTGATGCTGTTGCGGGGTGTCGTCGGCCATATCTGTTCGTCGTAACGCGGAGGCTCCGCGGAGCCTCCGCGTTACCGGGTCGGTTGGGGTGAGTTTTCGGTCGCGCATCGTAAGACTCGGCCCGGACTTCGCCCACCGGAACATTCGACGCGCCTGATGCCTGCCACCCTCATCGACGGCAAAGCGGTCGCCGCCGCCTACCGCGACCGGGTGCAAACCGACGTCGCCGCCTTCACCCAGCGAACCGGCGTGACGCCGCACCTCGCCGCGGTGGTGGTCGGCGAGAACCCGGCCAGCGCCGTCTACGTCCGCAACAAGCAGCGGGCCTGTGAGAAGGCCGGCATCGGCTCCAGCCTGCACACGCTGCCCGCGACGGCCTCGCAGAGCGACCTGCTGACCTGCGTGCACGGTCTGAACGACGACCCGACCGTCCACGGGATTCTCGTCCAGCTCCCCCTGCCGGAGCAGATCGACGAACGAGCCGTGCTCGATGCGGTCGCCCCGCTGAAGGACGTGGACTGCTTTCACCCGGAGAACGTCGGCTTGCTCTCGCAGGCTCGCCCGCGGTTCGCCCCCTGTACGCCCGCCGGGGTGATGGAACTGCTGAGCGCCGCCGGAGTCGAGACGAGCGGCAAACGAGCCGTGGTGCTGGGCCGCAGCGAAATCGTGGGCAAGCCGATGGCGATGCTGCTGCTGGCCCGCGGGGCCGATGCCACGGTGACGGTCTGCCATAGTCGCACCGCGGATCTCGCCGCGGTCTGCCGGGAGGCCGACGTGCTCGTCGCTGCGATCGGCCGGGCGAAGTTTCTCACCGCCGACATGGTCAAGCCCGGCACCGCGGTGATCGACGTGGGCATCAACCGCTTGCCCGAAGAAGAAGGCGGCGGCTTGGCCGGGGACGTGGACTTCGACGCGGTCCGCGAAGTCGCCGGTTCGCTCACCCCCGTGCCCGGCGGCGTGGGACCGATGACCGTCGCCGTGCTGCTGCGCAACACCCTGACGGCGGCCGAGTTGCAGACGGCAGGCGAACCGGGGTGACCGACGAGTTCCCCCCCGCATCGCTGTCGCTCCCCTCGCCCCCCTTTTGGGGGAGAGGGGTTAGGGGTGAGGGGGGTTCGGCGCCCGTCCGCCGCTCAGGCTGCCGCCGCTCTCCGGCGCCAGCTTGGCAGTCAATGAGAAAGCGGGAGCGGGTGAACAGCCCGCTCACCCTCACCCCCGGCCCCTCTCCCACAAGGGAGAGGGGAGCACGATGACGGACTCGTCCACGGAACTCCTTGCCGCGGTTCGGCTGAATCTCACCCCCGGCGTCGGTCCCCGCACGGCAGAGGTGCTGTGCGGGACGTTCGGCTCTCCCGCCGCGGTCTTCGCGGCGCCCGACGACCAGTTGCGGCGCGTCAGCGGCATCGGGGCGAAGGTGGTCGGGGCGCTCCGCCGGACCTCTGAGCGAACCGCCGAGGAGGAACTCCGCCGGGCCGCCGATGCCGGGGTGACGGTGCTGCACCTCGGCGGACCCGGCTATCCGCCGCTGCTGGCGGAGATTCCCACTGCCCCCCGAGTGCTGTACGTCCGCGGCACGTTGCTGCCCGGTGACGCCGCGGCGATCGGGATGGTCGGTTCGCGTCGCTGTTCGAGTTACGGCACCCGGACCGCCGGTTCGCTGGCCCGATCGCTGGCGCGGGCGGGGCTGACGGTGGTCAGCGGGATGGCGCTGGGCATCGACGCCGCCGCCCACCGCGGCGCCCTCGAAGCCGGCGGACGGACTCTGGCGGTCACCGCGACGGGCATGGACACCGTCTACCCGCCCCAACATCGCGATCTGGCCGAGGAGATCGCCGCGCAGGGAGCGATCGTCACGGAGTTCCCCATGGGCCAGGCGCCCACCCGCGGCCTGTTTCCGCAGAGGAATCGGGTGATCGCCGGGCTGTCGCTGGGCACGATTCTGGTCGAAGCCGGCCGCAAGAGCGGGGCGCTGCACACCGTTCGGCACGCCCTCGAACAGAATCGGGAGGTGTTCGCCGTCCCCGGTCGGATCGACGACGGCTGCGACGGCTGCCTCGACGCGCTCCGCGACGGCGCCACGCTGATCCGCGACGCCGACGACGTCCTCGCGGACCTCGGCAGCGAGTGGAAACGCCCGGCGCCCACCCCGCAACTCTTTCCGACTCCCGAATCGGGAGACAGCCGGGAGTCGGCAGCGGCGGCGGAGCCGTTGAGGGAGGCGCCCCGGAGTCTGTCGGAGGTCGAAGCGGCGGTCTTCGCCGCGGTGCCCGCCGACGCGGTGAGCGTGGAGACGGTGATGGAATCGGACGCGGCGGCACAGTTCGGCCCGGGCAAGGTGCTCGCGGCTCTCACCACACTGGAGATGAAGCGGGTCGTTCGCCGGTTGCCGGGCAATCGGTTGGAGCGGGCGTGACTCACTGACTAACCCGAAGCGTCAGCGAGGGCTGTCCGCGCAGCGGACGCGGGCGAAGGACGCATCCCTCGCTGACGCTTCGGGTTGGTGGGCCGAGGGAACTGGCGTTCCCAAGCGCCGGGCCGTCGAACTAAGGAGGCGGTTCCGTCGTTCCTCCGGGATTCGCCCGATGCACTGGCCGCCCGCCGATTCGCCCGCCGATTCGTTCCCCCCGTCGACCGATCCGGTCGGCGAGGAACGCTCCGCCGGGGCGCCCGCGTTCGCAGAACCCGCCCCGGCGACGGCCTACGAGGCGACGTCCACGTTCGCTTCGCCGTTCGCCGCCGCGAGCGAGAGTCCCTGGCCGAACCGCTTCATCTGGACCGCCGCGGCCGCGGCGGCGGTGTGCGGTGGGGTGTGGTTCGCGGGGGGCTGGGAGGTCCGTTTGGACGATCCGCCGGCCGGCGCCCTCGCCGACGGCGCCGCGAGCGATGTGTTCGAGGAGAACTGGAACGACGACGACTGGCCGGAGAACGTCGACGCCGAGGCGGAATCGGATCTCTCGGCGTTGTGGGGCGAGGAGCCGCCGCCGCCCGCCGCCGCCGACGATGCGACCGGCGCCGAGGCCTTCGACATGTTGGCGGCGTCCTCCACGACGGGGTCGCTGGATGACGTGTCGCTCACCCCGCCCGAAACGCCGCCGCCCTCCGAACCCACGGGCGCGCTCGCCGGCGGAGACATCTGGGGCGATGCGGAACCGGCCGCGACCCCGATGATGCCGCAGCCTTCGCAGGCCGCGAGCGAACCGGCCGGGGGCGTGTTCGCCGCGACCGCCCCGCCGATGGCGGCGCCGTCCACTGAACCGTCCTCCCCCGGGTCGCCGGTGCGGTCCGCGGAGGTCCCAACGATTCCGTCCGCCACCGCGGGGACGGGCAATGAGACGAAGTCCGATCCGTTTCGCGAGCCCGTCGATCCCTTCGGCGAAGACGCCGCGGCCTCCGGACCGTCGGTCGCGTCGCCCTCTCCGGCGCCGGCCGTGGACCCGACCGTCGCCGACGATCCGTTCGCCGGCGCCGTGACTCCCGCCAGCGCGGCCTCGTCGATGTCCGCCGACGCCGGTGTGCGGACCGCCGACGCCGCGGATTCCACCGCGCGGAACCCGATCGAACCGACCCCGGCGGACATCACGGACGACCTGCTCGGCGAGATCGACAAGGCGATTGCGGCCGGCGAAGTCCTGCTGGCGCACACGGAACTGTCCCGGCTGTGGTGGGACGAACCGGACAACCGCTCCGTCGTCCGCGGACGATTGGACGGCACCGCGCGGCAAATCTACTTCGACGCGACCTCCCACTTCATGACGCCCCGCACCGTCGCCGCCGGCGAAACGCTGGCGGACGTCGCCGCGGATCTTTCTCTGCCGGAGATGTATCTGGCGCGGGTCAATCGCGTGGCCCCGGCGGCGGTCGCCGCGGGGGACGAGCTGAAGGTGATCCGCGGCCCGTTCGGCGCCGCGCTGGATCTTTCCGGCGGCGACACGCTGACGCTGCACGCCCACGGCTACTACGTGCGGGCCTTCCCCTCGCAGTCCTCCGAGGTCACGCCGGGCGAGTACATCGTCGCCGCGAAAGCCAAGAGCGACGGCGGCACGCGCATCCTGTGCACCGGCCCGGGCGGCGAAATGCTCGAACTGCGGAGCGGCACGGCGCCCGCCGGTCGGCCGGCGGTCTCCCTGAAGGCCGGCGACCTCGATCAGATCTTCGACCTGCTGACCAAGGGCAGCGTGCTGAGCGTGCGGCCGTAGTTCGACCTGCGGGTTCGTTCGATGAGAAGTCAGCGAGCCGGGGGGCTTGTCCCCTCGGACCGGGCTCCTCAAGCGGCCGATTCGCTACGCTCACCGGACCGGGGGGATGAACCCCCGGCTCGCAGCGACCTCTCCTGACAGCGAACGTCAGCCCAGCGGCGGCGTTTCCGGGGTGAGGACGAACGGGAACACCCGCAGCGGCTCGCCCACGGGCAGTTCCCGCTTGTAGGACAGTTGGGCGGCCCGGTCCGCGGCGAACTGCAACGTCGTCAGTTCCAAGCCGCAGTAATGATCCTCGCCGCACTCCGCGGCGACGTCCGCGAACACCTCGCCGGCGCTGGCGGCGTGGCGGCGGACGCCGTGCACGCTCTGCTCACGCACCTTCAAACCGGCGGCGGCCATCTTCACCAGCCCCTTGAGGAACCGGCCGACGAGGGCTTCGGGGTTCGAGACGCGGGCCAGACGCTCCCATTCGTCGTGGGCTTCCCAGTAGAAGCCGAAGTTGAAATGGTCCAGCGCCAGCAGGTACGCCGGGCTTTCGTTCCAACGCTCCGCGATCAACGGTTTGGGCGTGCGGCCTTTCTTGCCGTGACTATGCCCCTTGGGATCCCGGAACGGGTGCGGCAAGCCCTGACCGGTGGTATAGGTGTACGCCGGCAGTTCCACGTTGGGGAGCAGGCGGGGGATCTCGGTCGTGGCGGTGCGCATCAGGGGGAAGGTCCGGCAGGCGGGATAAGGCAGGCAGGGCGGCGCCGAAGGACGAACGCGAGACGCGAACGACGGGGCACAGCGATCAGGGGGCCGGCGTTCCACACCGGCGTCGATCCGTTTCGCGACGCGAAAACCAAATCGAGAGCACGTCCCACCGCTCCTCGGTGGACCGCCGCCGTTCCTGTCGATCGGGGGAGGGGGTCGGGAACCTCCCCGCGCGGCCGACATTGACCGGGGCGGCTCGACAGAGTAACGACCGATTCCGAGATTCCCGTATGTATTCGCCCCCCGTCGGGCGGATTCTAAAGAATCCGCGTACTCCGGCGGGTTCGGTCTTCCGCAACGTTCGTTCGCCCCCCCCGCCCCGTCCGTCGTGAACGATCTGCTTGCACAGCTTTCGGGACTCAGTACGACCGTGATCGCGGTCGCCTGCGGAGTCCATCTCTTCGCCTTCTGGGCGCTGGCCATGTGGAGCGGGGGCAGCCTGCGGAAGCTGGCCTCCACCCTCGATTCGTTCACGCGGGGCTTGAAGCACCGCAGCGTGGTCGGCTCCTCGAAGGCGCTGCCGGACCAAATCGCCGCGTTCCTCGCCGACGTGGGCGACGTGCTGGACGCCCCCGCCGGCGACCCCGTCGCCGACGCCGACCGGGCGGCGCTGAAAGAACGAATCTCCACGCTCGACGAGTCCCGCCGGTACCTGCCGGGCCTCAGCTTTGAAGCGGCCGCCGTCACGGCCCGCACGATGGTCGAGGCGTACCCGCTGCTGGGCGTGCTGGGCACGATCCTGGCGATCGGGGCGTCGCTCCAGGGCGACGGCAGCGGCGCCGAAGTCACCGTGGGAGCGATCGTCACCCGCTTCGGCGACGCGATCTGGAGCACCTTCGCCGGGCTGGCCGCCGCGATCCTGCTGATGTTCGTCGCCAGCCTGCTCGAAGCCCGCTTCACGCGACTGGTCGAGTTGCGGAAGGACGTCCGCGGCGCCGTGGCCCGGGCCAAAAGGGAACTGGCGATCGCGGCGACCGCTTCAGGCAACGGCGAGTCCTCCGCGAACCGCGGCGCCAACGGCGTCCGTCGCACCTCGGTCGGGGCGGGGACATGACCGGCCTGCGGATGCGGTTCCAGCTCACGCCGTTGCTGGACCTGTTGCTGATCGTGGTCTTCGCCCAGTTCCTCGAAGGGAAGCAGGCGGACGAGACCCGCGACGCCAAGGCCGAGGTGCAGATCGAAACGAAGCTCGAAGCGTTGGACGAGGAACGAGCCGAGCTGACTGAACTGCGGGAGACCCTCGCGGAAGAGAACGTCCGGTTGGAGGCCGAACGGAACCGGGCCGTCGAACTGGCCCGCTCCGCGGTGCAAACCGCCCGCGACATGGAGGCGGCGACGAATCGCTCCGCGGATCTCCTCACCGAACTGCTGGACGTCCCCGAAGCGATCGCCGCCCAGATGCGGCCCGAACCGCGCAGCGACGCCGCCGAGGATCTCCAGACCGCCCGCGAGCGGATCGCCCAGCTCCGCGATCAACAGGGGTTCGAGGTGCTGCGGTTCCTCGCGGGGTACGAGGAGCTGTTGAAGCGGGCGGAGGTCTGGACGCTGCACGTCCGCGGCGGCGGGTTCGTCGCGCTGTCGACCGGCAGCAGCGTCGAGCTGCTGCGACTCGAGCAGACCGGGCAACGGGAACGGGCGGAGGAGTTCGTCCGCAAGCTGTTCGCCGCCACGAAGATTCTGCCGCAGCCGAAGGGGCTGGTGGTGATTCTGGTGTCGTTCGATCGCACCGCCCGGGCCGGCGTCTATCAGCCGGTGTTGGACGGCTTGGGCGAAGCGGTTCGACGACTGGAACTCGATCAGGGCGGCCGGACTCAGTACGAGTTCGCCGTGCTGGGCGCCGCCCCGGAGCCGACCGCGACCCGGGAGACCCCCGAGTCCGCCGCGCGGCCCGAGCCGCCCGCCGAAGGTGATACAATTCCCGCACCCGCATCGCCCGAACCGAACGAAGGCCCGTCCCCGTGAGAAAACGCACCGCCGCCACCGGCGCCGGAGCCGCCGGCCTCGTCGCCCTCGGCCTGATGTACCTGCCGGACTGGGATTTCGGATCGCTCGGCGTGCCCTCGGGCGGCGGGACCGACGTCACGGAGATGACGCTCGATCCCACCAGCCCCGAAGCCGCGGAAGAGGTCGAACCGGCGCCGGCCTTCGAGGGCGGGGTCACCCCGGAGATGGTCGAGGCCGGCGAGGTCGGCCCCGAGGAAGTGACGGGCACGCGGGTCGATTCGTCAGAGACGGAAGGCGCCCCGCTGGCCGTCGTGGACGTGCTGGTGAACGGCGGGGAGTACCTCGTCACGCAGCGGTTCGCCTCGGACGGGCTGCCGATCCGCAAGGGCATGTCCCTCAGCGCCGTGCTCAATCTGGCGTCGCAGGCGCCCGGCGCAGAGGACGGGGTGAAGGTCCGCGTCTCTCGCACGCCGGACGCCATCGCCGGCGCCGCCACCGACCTGATGGACAACCTCCGCAACGCCGGGCTCGAGGAGGACGAGATCGATTACCGCCAACGCCTGGTCGAAGACTGGGACGGCGCCGCTCCCTGATCGCTCTCGATCAATCCCGGTCGATCAGGAGGGCGACGTCCCCGCTTCGTCCCGCACGAACCGCGTCCCGTGGTCGACCGGGGCGAAGCCGATGCGGGACAGCATCGCGAGGGTCGATTCGTCCTCGGCGTCGGCGTGGATTTCGAGCAGGTCGACCGCTTCCTCGCGGAGCCGACGGGTCGTTTCCAGAATCAAGGCGTGCAGGTGGTGCGGGCCGCCGCCGGGGCCGGGCGTGAGATCCCGCAGACCGACCGCCCGGCGGTTCCAGGACGGCCCGTAGAGATCCAGCCCGACCAGCGTCACGCCCGCGGTTGCCGGGTCGCTCGCCGCGGCATTTCGCGGGGCGAGTTCGAATCGCAGGGTATCCAGGCGGCCGTAGCGGGTTCCCCACCAGCGGTCCGTTTGCGCCGGCGGCGCGGTCCGCAGCGCCGCATGTCGGCGGGCGGCGAGCACCTGAAACCCGGCTCGATCCCGCACGTCGGTCGCCCGGTGCAAAATCGCCGTGCGGTCCCGCGGTTGGAATCCGCAAGCCTCCATCAACGGCTGTGCTGCCGGGTCGCTGTCGAGGAACCCCGCCGGCTCGCATCCGCCGTACAGGCCGACGAGAAACGGCGATTCGCCCGGACCGCCGCCGGCGACGATCCGCGTCGCCCCGCGGGTTTGCAGCGACTTGATCGCCGCCTCCATCAGCCGCCGTCCCGTCCCGCGGCCGCGGACGTCCGGGTGGACCAGCACGGCGTCGATCACGCCGGTTCGCTCGGCGGTCTGCGGATCGCCCGACGCCCCCGGGGGCGACGGCGCGAGGCTGGCCAGCGAGAAGCCCAGCACGCGACTGCCGCGGCTCGGCTCGGCTCCGCCCGGCTCGCTCCCTTCGACAGCGACGGTCAGGCAGCGGGCGTCGAAGTGCTGCTGGGCGAGCACGAGGTGGTCGAACACGTCGACCGTCAACGCTTGCACGGCTCCTCGCCCTAGTCCGACGGCGTTCCACAGGCGAACGAGCGCCGGCGGATCGCCGTTACGGAAGGGGCGGAGGGTGAGAGGCAAAGCGGGAGCTGGGCAAAACCCATGCAGCGGGCAGGGGCGACGAACGGCTCGCGGACGTCGCGACCCTCCGCCGCGAGGAACCGTTCAGCCGCGGAGCGAACGAACGGCGTCGGCGATCTTCTCGGCGGTCAGGCCGTACTTCTCGAGCAGCCCGGCGGGGTCGCCGCTCTCGCCGTAGCGGTCGCCGACGTTCACGAAGCCCATCCGCGTGGGGACGGTGGCGGAGAGGAACTGGGCGACCCGGGAGCCGAGTCCGCCCTGGGCGAGGTGTTCTTCGGCGACGACGATGCCGCCGGTCTCGGAGGCGGCGTCGGTCAGGGCCTGCTCGTCCAGCGGGCTGACGGTGTGCATGTCGATGACGCGGCAGTCGACGCCCTCTTTGGCGAGGGCCTCGGCGGCGTCGAGGGCCATTGCGACCATCATGCCGTTGGCGACGATCGTGTAGTCGCTGCCTTCCCGCAGGCGGATCGACTTGCCGATTTCGAACTCGGCGCCTTCCTCATAGATGACCGGGGCCTTGGGCCGACCGAGCCGCAGGTAGACGGGGCCGTCGTGCTCCAGCATCGCCTTGGTGGCGGCCCGGGTCTGCTGACCGTCGGAGGTGACGATCACGGCGACGCCGGGCAGGCTGCACGCCAGGCCGACGTCCTCGATGCCCATCTGGGAGGCGCCGTCTTCGCCGATGGAAATCCCGGCGTGGGTGCCGACCAGCTTGACGTTCTGCTTCGGGTAGGCGACGGCCATCCGAATCTGGTCGAAGGCGTTGTTCAGCAGGAAGCAGGCGAAGGAGGCGGTGACCGCGGTCTTGCCCATGCTGGCGAGGCCGCCGGCGACGCCGACCATGTTGGCCTCCGCGATGCCGACGTTGTAGGCGCGATCCGGGTACTTCTTGGCGAACCACTCCGTGCGGGTGGAGTTGCCCACGTCGCCGTCGACCACAACGACGTCCGGGAATTCGGCGCCGAGCGCCTCGAGGGCGCGGCCGAAGGCGTCGCGGGTGGCGTCGCCCATCGGGCGGGTGGTGGAAACGGAGCGGTCGTCGGTCGCGGAGGCCATTGGGCGAAGTGCGGGGGAAAAGCTGTGCGGGGAGGTGAACTGATAACGCAGAGGCTCTGCAGAGCCTCTGCGTTACTCACGCCTTGGCGAGGTATTCGAGGGCTTCCTTCGCCTTGTCCGCGGGCAGCGGCTGGCCGTGCATGTTGGTGTCGCCCCACTTCTCCATCAGGGGCACGATGCCGGCGCCCTTCTTCGTGTGGGAGACGATGCAGGTCGGCCGGCCGGTCTCGGCTTTGGCGGCCTTGAGGGCCTCCATCACCTCGTCCATGTCGTTGCCTTGGATCTCCAGCGTGTGCCAGCCGAAGGCTTCGCACTTCTTGGCCAGCGGGCCCATATCCAGCACCGCATCGGTGGCGCCGGTCTGCTGGTAGCCGTTCACGTCGATGATCGCGACGAGGTTCCCGCAGTTGTATTTGTCCGCGGCGGCCATCGCCTCCCAGACCTGTCCCTCGTCGACTTCGCCGTCGCCCATCAGCACGTAGACGTGATTGTCCTTGCCGTCGGCCTTCATGCCCAGCGCCATGCCCAGACCGATCGAAAGGCCCTGACCCAGCGAGCCGGTCGAGGCTTCCATCCCCGGCAGCTTGGCGGCGTTGGGGTGACCCTCGAACGGGCTGTTCAGCTTGCGGAGCGTCATGATCTGCTCCTCGGTGAAGTAGCCGCGCTCGCAGAGGGCGGCGTACAGCACGGGGACGGCGTGTCCCTTGGAGAGGATGAACCGATCGCGGTCGGCGTCGCGCGGAGCTTCCGGGTCGAGCTTCAGGAACCCGCCGAAGTGCAGGGCGGCGACCACTTCCGTCGCCGACAGGCTGCTGGAGGGATGTCCGCTGCCGGCCTCGGTCGTGATCTTGATGATCAGTTCCCGAATCCGCTTGGCTTTGGCCTTCAGGCCGTCGGAGTCGAGGGAAACGGCTTCGAGGGCCACGGGCGCAAGCTCGGTTCGGGGAGAGGGCGGCGGAGCCGCAAGATCGACGGGGCGCGAGACAGACCTCGCGCGGCGGTATGCTAGAAGCGCTCCGCCGACCCCGCAACGAACCGCCCGCTTTGCCTCGTCCCGACCCGGCTTCCCCTCACTCGGCATCCCCCGACTCGGCTTCCCCAGGTTCGGCGTTCACCGACGACGACCTCGCCGCGTATCTGCGGGAGCAGTTGCCGGTCGAACGCAGTTCCGAAATCGAGCAGGCCCTCCGGGACGACCAGAGTTCCGGCGGGCAGGGGCTGCGTCGCCGGTTGGCCCTGGTTGCCGCGGGGGCCGACGAGGGACGCAGCGTCGGCGCGATCTGGCGCGAGGCCCGGCTGAGTTGCCCCAGCCGCGACGACCTCGGCGCCCTGCTGCTGGGGGCGTTGGACGTCGAGACCGAACGCTATGCCCTCTTCCACATCCGCGAAGTCGGCTGCCGCGTCTGCGCCGCGAACCTGGCGGACCTGGAAGAAGCGGCGTCGAAGAACCCGGACGTCGCCCAGCGGAGAAAGCGGGTCTTCCAGAGTTCCGCGGGACATCTCGGGGGCGCTGGCGGTTAGCGACTCTCTTCCAGCACGCGGCGGTACTTCGCCGGCATCGGGGCGAACGCGGCAGCGTATCCGTCGGCCAAAGGCAGTTCGACGTACTGCTTGCGGGTGAGGAACAGCGGCATCGTCGGCGGGCGGGCGCCGACCGCGAGCGGTTCCACAAAGGTCGTCGTCGCGGCGCCCGCGGCCCGGTAGGCGGCGCAGGTCAGCGGTTCGCCCGCCGGCGGGTCGTACTGTCCGCCGAACCGACCCACGACCGCCCCGTGCATCCCCGTCGGCAGCAGCGGCGTCGTCGGGAAGAGGTCGATCAGCAGCACATGCACTCCGCCGCGGATCGCCGCGACGACCTTGTCGCAGAAAGACTCGATCTTCCCGGCCCCGTCGCGGTTGCCGGGGGAAACCAGTTCGATCAGCGCCACGACCCGATCGTCCGACCCGTGCCGCACGGAGATCTGCCGGGGCAGCGGCCCCGCGCCGATCGGCGCCGTCAGTCGCACGTTCGGCGGCCGATCCAGCAACGCCGCGCCTCCGCCGCCGGGCGGCGCACCGCCGACGTCGTGCAACGCAAGGAGGTCCGCTTCGAACCGTCGCGGCTCGTCGTCCTCGTCCGACCCATCGTCCCCCTCCTCCACGGTGAAGCCGCCTTGCGGCTCCGCGAGCGAGTAATACGGTTCCGGCAGTAGGCCGCCGTTCAATTCCTTATTGATCTCGGCGATCCACTGGACGTGGAAATTGTGCCAGATCCCGGCGTCGACGCGGGTCCAGTCGTGGAGAGCGGCGGGGGCGGTCTCTGCCATATCGCTCAGGATACCGGCTTGGCGCCCGTGGCGGGGATCGTTTCCGCGGCGCTCAGCAGGGCGGCCAGACGGTCCACAGCAGCACGGCGACCGGGCCGGCGATGAGGAGGGAATCAAGTACGTCGAGGACCCCGCCCATCCCGGGGAGCAGGGCGCCGGCGTCCTTCACGCCGGCGTCGCGCTTCAGCACGCTTTCGACCAGATCGCCGAACAGCCCGCTCAGCCCCACCGCGGCGCCGAAGACCACGGCCCGCACCCAGTGCACCTCGCCTCGGCCGAACCAGTCCCCGGCGAGCCACAGCCACAGCGTCGTTCCCGCGGCCGCCCAGACCAGCGCCCCCACGGCGCCAGCCCATGTCTTGCCGGGCGAGACCCGCGGGATCAGCTTGCGTTTGCCCAGCAATCGCCCGGTGAAATAGGCGCCGGTGTCGCCGCACTTCGCCGCGGCGATCAGGCTGCCGATCGCCAGATAGCCCGCCGCGCCGGTTCCCCCCGACGGGCTGCCGACCCATCGCAGTTGCGCCGTGACCGCCAGCAAGCCGCCGATGTAGGTCAGGGCGAAGATCTCCGAGGCCAGCCCCGGCCCGTGGCCGCCGGGTTTGTCGAACCGCAGCACCCGGCGCACCGCCGCCAGCAGCACGCCCGCGGCGAGGCCGATCGTCACCCCGCCGAGGCTCGTCAGGGCATCGGTCGGCGGCAGCTCCGGCGGCGCGGCGCGGACCAGCCAGTGCGGAACCCACGCCCCCAGCAGGGCGAGCGTCACCCCGGTCCCCGCGATCAGCAGCGACGGCCGGGCCGCTTCCGGGTCGGCCCAGTAGTCGGCGGGGGTGTCCGCTTCGTCGCCCGGCTCCGGCGCCGGCGGAGCGGCGGGCGGGGGGAACAACTTCGTCAGCTCCGCCGCGGCCAGCCAGCCGACCGCCAGCAGGGCGAGGAACAGCGCCGGCGCCGGCGGCCCCAGCGTGTGGTCCAGCCAGCAGAGCCCCAGGAATCCGGGGATCAGCACCGCCGCGGAGATCAGCCGTCCGGTCACGCCTTCGCCCCGTCGTCGCCCGCTCCGTCGTTGATCCCCGCGTCGTCAACAGTCTCCGGGGGCGGCGGGTCGTTCAGACCGCCGAAGCGCCGGTCGCGACTGGCGAAGGCCCGCAGGGCGTTGCGCAGGTCGGTCACGCCGAAGGCGGGCCAGGGTTTGTCGCTGACGTACAGCTCCGCATAGCTGATCTGCCAGAGCAGAAAGTTCGACACGCGGTACTCGCCGGCGGTGCGCAGCACGAGGTCTGGGTCCGGCCAACCGGCGGTGTCGAGGCGGGCGGCGACGGCGTCTTCAGTCACGTCGTTCGGGGAGAGCCCGCCGGCGGCGACTTCGTCCGCGATTCGCCGCGCCGCCCGCGCGATTTCGTCCCGACTGCCGTAATCGAGCGCCAAACAGAGCCGCATCCCGCGGTTCTCCTTCGCCAGTTCGATCGTGCGATCGACCTCCGCCATCACATCCGCGGGCAGGCCGTCGCGGCGGCCGATCGTCTCGAACCGCAGGTCGTGCCGCGTCACGTTGGGACGCTGTTCGACGGCGTACCGCTTCAGCAGAGACATCAGGAACTGGAACTCCGCGGCGGGCCGCTTCCAGTTCTCCCGACTGAAGCAGTACAGCGTGAGCTGTTCGATCCCCAGCTTCGCGCATTCCTCGACGATGCGATCCGCGGTCTCGGCGCCGGCGGCGTGGCCTTCGTGCCGCGGCCGGCCCTGATCGACCGCCCAGCGGCCGTTCCCGTCCATGATTGCCGCCACATGGACCGGCAGCCGGTCCCGCCGCAGCCCGAACCCGGCGAGGTCCGCGTCGGTGTACGGTTCGGCGGTGCGGGGAGCGGGGGCGGACATACGAACCGGAGTGTGCCCGTGCGAGCGAGGCGCGGCAAACCGGCGGCGTATGAGCGCCCCCTCTCCCCCTTTTTGGGGCAGAGGGGCTGGGGGTGAGG
>NZ_WTPX01000096.1 GCF_013036045.1 Alienimonas chondri | reverse complement strand
GGGCGGGGCCGTGCGGGCGGGCGGCGGGAGAACGATCCGCGGAATACGGATCGGGTCCGACGAATACGGGACGCTGGACGGTAGCGGTCGGGCCGCCACGCTCACAACGGTGTCGCGGGGTTTCCCCGGTTTGGAGATGCGCCGCGCCCCATGCCGATCCGCCCGACCGTCAGAACCGTTCGGCTCGGGGCGTCAGCGGCGGAAGACCAGCAAACCGGTGGCGTACACCGCCTGCACGTTGTGGGGCAGGAAGAGCCTCGCGTCGCCGGGGGCCAGCGCTGCGAGTCGCTGCCAGTCGGCGCGGCCCATGCGCTGCTCGGGCCAACCGGCCTTTCGCCAGACCCGTCGCAACGCCGCCCGCCGGGCCGGTTCGGGCAGGGCGAGCAGCCGGGCCTCCGAGAGTTCGATCCGTTGCGGACCGGAGAATCCGATCTGTCCTTCCAATGCCGCGTCCGTCAGCGCCGCCAACGCCTCGGCTTCGTCGCGGGCCGCCGATGCGAGCCGCACCATCGCCTCTCGCACCCGCGGGTTCAGCTCTGCCAACAGCGGCAGCACGTCATGACGTAGCCGATTGCGGGTGTAGTCCGGCGTGGCGTTGCTCGGATCGTCTCGCCAGGAGAGGCCGCGCTCCGTGAGGAACGCCCGGGCCTCCGCCCCGGTCGTCGCGAGCATCGGCCGCACCACGCGGAGCGAACCGTCGCTTCCCCGCGAACCGGGAACCGGCCCGATCGCCGGGATGCCCGTGAGTCCGCTGACGCCGGTGCCGCGCACGATGCGCAGTAGCACGGTCTCCGCCTGATCGTCCGCGGTGTGACCGGTCAGCACGAACGTGGCCCCGACTCGCCGGGCCGTCGAGGCGAGCCAGGCGTAGCGAGCCGTCCGCAGCGTCGCTTCGGAAGCGCCGGGAGTCGCCTCAATCGAGCCGAGCGCCACGTCGCAGTCCCACCGTGCGGCGTGCCGGGCGACGAACGCGCCGTCGACGTGCGAGTTCGGCCGTTGCCGATGATCGAAGTGAGCCGCGATCGGGCGGAGATTCACGCCGGTCTCTCGCAGTTCGACGCAGGCGCGCAGCAGGGCGAGGCTGTCCCCCCCGCCGGAGCACGCGACGAACACGGGGCCAGCGACGTTCAATGCCTCCAACTCGGCTCGGACCGCGGCCACGAACGGATGCGGGAGAACCGTCATCGCGGCGGGAGAGCGGTGAAGACGCGCTCGGCGGCGTCCGTTCCGCCTTTGGTCGCCGCGGGCAGCCCGACGCCGTGCAGACTGTTTCCGGCCAACGCCAGCCCCGGAACGTCTGACATGAGGTCGCGGATCGCGGCGACGCGGTCGAGGTGCCCGAGGTTGTATTGCGGCATCGCACGATCCCACCGGGTAATGCGGGCCGAATCGGCGGTCTCGTCCGACCAGCTCACGCCCAGCAGCCGCGTGAGTTCCTCCCGCGTCGCGGCCAGCACATCCTTCCGGTCGGCGGTGACGCAGCCGGAGCGATTCACTCCGCCCAGAAACGTCCGCAGTTGCACCCACCCCGCCGGCGCTCGGCCGGGGAACTTGCGACTCGCGAAAGAGACCGCGAATGCGGACAGCCCGGCGCCGCCCAGTCGCCCGTGATCGGGGCGGAGCCGTTCCGGAATGACGAGGCCGAAGGCGTCCAGAGGGTGTCGCACGTCGGCTTCGCGGTGCAGCGTGTTGACGATCAGGCTGGAGGAGTACTCGATCTCCTCGAGGACGCTCGACAGGCGGGAGAACTCGCCGCGAAGGAGTTCCGCCGCCACCCGGGCCGGCGCCGCGACGACGACGGCGTCGAACTGTTCGTCGCTCTTCGCGGAGACCTGCCAGCCAGGCTGTAGCTGGCGCACGGAGGCCACGGATTCGCGTCGCAGGTCCACGCCCGCGGCGCTGAGCGCCGTCGTCGCCGCGGATGCGATGGAACCGACGCCACTTCGCGGCGTGACGAACAGCGAATAACGGGCGCCTCCATCCGCCTTTGCGCCTCCGCCCGGCTTCTTCCCCGTGATGCGGCCGCGGGTTCGTTCATCCGCGGCGAACTGCGGCAGACAGGCGGCGAGGCTGAGCTTCTCCGCGTCCCCCGCATAAATGCCCGCCGCGAGCGGTTGGGCGAGCCGTTCCAGCACGCCTTGCCCCAGCCGGCGCCGGACGAACGCGGCGATGCTCTCGTCTTCCTCCGAGCCGGACGGGCCGCGCGATCGCCACGGCTCCGTCAACAGACGCAGCTTGTGCCTGGCCGTGAGGGTGGGCGATCGGAGCGTCGGACCCCAGCGGGAGGGGGCGAGCAACGTGAACCCCTCCGGCACCCGTTCGGTGCGGTCGCCCGTCCAGACGAGGGCACCGCGGGGGGACGGGTTCGTGCCGATCAGGTCGTCCGTGAGGCCGATTCTCTCGCAGAATCGCGTGAGGTGCGGGGGGCGGGAGAGGAACGAGTCCGGCCCCATCTCCCGCACGATGGATTCGCCCGCGTGCTCCTCGATCAACGTTCGGCAGGCGCCGCCGGGCGGTTGCGGGTCGAAGAGCGTGATCGCGACCGGGCGTTGCCACTCTTTTCCGAGGTCCACCAGCCGCATCGCGGCCGCCAGCCCGCTCACGCCGGCGCCCACCACCGCGACGCGGAGCGGGACCGTCTCGGCTGACGCTCCGATCACCGTGCCGAGAGGTCCGCGACCAGCTTCACCAGCCCCTTCACGGCCTCCGCGTCGTGCGTCGGCAGCAGGCCGTGGCCGAGGTTGAAGATGTGCCCCGGTCGGCCGGCGGCGCCCTCCAGCACGGCGGCCGTCTGTCGCTTCAATTCCGGAAGCGGGGCGTACAAAGCGGTCGGGTCGAGGTTCCCCTGGATCGCGACGTCATGTCCGACCGTCGCCCAGCCGTCGGCCAGATCGACGCGCCAATCCAGCCCCACGCAGTCCGCCCCGCACTCCGCCAGCGCCGGCAGCAACGCGGGATTGCCGGTGAGGAAGTTGATGACCGGCCCGTGCGGCCGGACCGCTTCGACCAGCGCCTTCGTGTGCGGGAGGACGAACCGGCGATAGTCCCCCGGCGAGAGCGCCCCGGCCCAGCTGTCGAAGATCTGCACCGCCTGACAGCCCTCCGCCAACTGACGCCGAAGATGGACCGCGACCGCCCGCCCGATCTTGCCGAGGAAGGCGTGCCAGCGATCCGGGTCGCCGTACATCAGGCGTTTGGTGTGTTCGTAGTGCCGGCTCGAGCCGCCCTCGATCGCGTAACTGGCGAGCGTGAACGGACAGCCGCCGAAGCCCAGCAGCGGGATGTCGGCCGGAAGCTGTTTCCGAACCGCCCGCACTGTATCGTAGACGAACCCGAGCGCGGAGGTGTCCTCCACCTCCTTCACCGCATCGACGTCCGCCGCCGATCGGGCCGGATTGCCGATCACCGGGCCGGGATCGTAGGTCAGGGTGAACCCCAGCGGCTCCAGGATCGTGGGCAGGTCGGCAAAGAGGATCGCGGCGTCCACGCCGAGGATGGCCTGCGCCTCCAGCGTGACCTGTGCCGAGAGGTCCGGTCGTTTGCAGAAGTCTTCGAAGGCATGCCCCCGGCGGACCGCGGCGTATTCGGGCAGATAGCGACCGGCTTGCCGCATCAGCCAGACGGGCGTTCGCTCCGTCGGCTCCCTGCGGAGCGTCCGCATCAGCAAGCTATCGCGGAGCGCGGCGTCGGGCGCGGAGGAGGAATCGGAGGCGGTCACGGCGGCATGGTAACGGTTCCCCCTTCGCGAACACCCGTCGCGGCGGGGCGGGCCTGAGCGGCCGCTGGCGAACGACAAACCGGATCAACCCGATCCGCGATTCCGTCCACCCATCAAATCCCGCTGGTGCAGCGTAGGACCGGGTTGACGCTCACCCCGCAATGAGACATACGCTCCACAGACGCCCGAAAATCCCGTTTCGACGCGCTTCCGCTGCGGCGGCAGGCTCCGTGGAACCGACACTTCACCCGTTGCTCAGAACGGGAATCCGATGACTCCGACCTTCGATGAATCCGCCGGACTGCTTCGATTGCAGTCGTACACCGACGCCTGGCGACTCGGCACCGGCCTGCCCTCTTCACTGCCTCCCGGCGAGTACGCCGTGACCGGTCGCCGGCTGACGCCGTACGGCCTGATCGTGGAGGTCGTGGGCAGCTACCGCGTCCGTCTTCCGCTGCCGATGCGCAAACCGATCGACGACTCGCCGACGAGTTTCGCCTCCGCTGCCCACGCGATGGCGTAAGGGATGTCGATCTTCGACGATACGCGGCGAACGTCTTCCGATCAGCGGGCGGCTCGAAAGGGCTGATTACCAATCGGCCCGGGAACGAACCGGACGGGTGGGCGCTCGCCCGGAGCCGCCCCACGAAGGACGACCCGGCCACCCGTCCGGCTGCTCCCGAACTGATCGGCGTGCTGACGTTCAGCACTGGATGAGACAGTAGGAAACGCTGTGCCGAACTAGGCGGCATCGCCGCTTGAGGTGCCGCAAGTCGTTGGGGAGGAGGGGGATAAAAGTTTTATCGGTCGCTCTGGCGTTCTCGGCACCGTGGAGGCGGCGACGCGCAGCGCCGTTGGAACGGGCAGAGACGCGTTCGATCGGGGCAGGGCTCGCGGAGCGACCGGCGATCGTGATGCGGTCGCCTTGTCGTGCCCCGCCGATGCCCATAATGCGGACATGACAGACGCCTCTCGCCTTGCCGCTGCGTTCCCGGAGGGCGCTGGTTCCATCGAGGATCCCTTCGGAAAGGCAGGCTTTCCCTCGCTCGCTCGCGAGGACGGTCGGCGGGAGCTGATTCTGCTGGGGACGGGAGGAAGCGTCGGGGTGCCCACGATCGGCTGCGATACGCCCGCCTGCCGATCCAAGGATCCCCGGGACGCTCGCACGCGGTGCGGCGTGTTGGTGCCGGCCCCTCAAGGCAATCTGGTCATCGACACGCCCCCGGAACTGCGGCTGCAGCTCGTCCGCGAACGGGTGCCGATGGTGCACGCCGGTCTGTTCACGCACGGGCACGCGGACCACGTCGTCGGCTTGGACGATCTGCGCATCTGTTCCTTTCGGCTGGACGAACCACTGCCCCTGTACTGCGAGCCGCCGGTGGGCGAGCAACTGCAAATGATGTTCGGCTACGCCTTCCGCGATCCGGCCGCGGCCGCTCACAAGTTCGCGGTGCCTCGGTTTGCACTGCAGACGTTAGAGCCCGGGCGGTCCGTCAACGTGCTGGGTTTGGAGGTGCTGCCCGTCCGGCTGAATCACGGGCGGCTGCCGATCCTCGGGTTCCGCTTCGGCTCGTTCGCCTATTGCACGGACGTCAGCGAGATCCCCGAGGAATCGTTTCGTCAGCTGGCGGGCGTCGAAACGCTGGTGATCGACGCTCTCCGCGAGAAGCCGCACGCGACGCATTTCAGCGTGGATGAAGCCATGGCCGCCGCCGCCCGTATCGGCGCCAAGCGGACGTGGTTCACGCATATCTCCTGCGACCTCCTCCACGCGGAGGCGGAACAGCGTCTGCCCCCCGATGTGCGAATCGCCTATGACGGCTTGCGGCTGCCGTTCTAAACGCGATCGTTCCCACGGAAAAAGCGCCGCCGGCAGAGCCGACGGCGCTTGAACGCAGCCTGTGGGAACGGGGCGGGGACGGGTTCAGTCGGTCGCCGCCTGGGTTTCCCGTTTTGAGAGGCGGAGATCCATCCGCTCGCCGTTGCGAATGATGTTCACCGTCAAGGTCTGGCCGTCGTAGTTCGCCAGAGCCCGGTTCAGTTCGCTGCGGTTATCGATCGGGCGATTGTTTATGCCGATGATCCGGTCGTAGGGGAACAGACGGTCGGGAACCTCCCCGCGGCCCATGCGTTCCTTCATATCCGCGGGCGACAGGCCTTCGGGATACCGACCCGGGTAGGCGTCTTCGGCGTCCACGCCCAATGCCTCATTCACCGCAGCTTCTCTCGCGGCGGCGATCTGCAACGGGGTCAGCCGATTCCTCGTGTTGAGATCGTACCCGCTCACCACGGGGTTGCCGTAAACGGCCGCGTAGCCACCGACTGCGGTCAGGCCTGCAGACGGATTGCCGACGAGCCCGCCGCCCGTCAATCCGGCTCCCGATCCGCCAGTCATCCCGGCACCTGTACGGCCAGTCATCCCGGCACCTGTACGGCCAGTCATCCCGGCACCTGTTCCGCCGGCCACGCCAGCACCCGTGCCTCCGGCGGCAATGCTGCCTGTACCGGCTCCCCCGCCTGTCGCGCCGGGCGTAACACTGCCGCCCGCTCCGAAGCCGCTACCGGCGGGAGTGACGCTTCCGCCCGCGCCGAAGCCGCTGCTGGCCGGAGTGACGCCACCAGCGCCCGCTCCGGTCGCACCAAGGGCGCCGCTCCCGGCTCCAACCGCCGTGCCGGTTCCGGTCGTGGCACCGGTTCCGGTCGCCGTACCGGCCCCCGTGGCCGTGCCAGCGCCGGTCGCCGTGCCAGCGCCGGTCGCCGTGCCGGTTCCATTGACAGCGTTACCGTTCACCGCAGCACCCGTGTTGGCCCCGCCGGACCCCCCGGCTCCCGCTTGGCTGCCGGCCGGGGTGACGCTGCCGTCGGCTCCCAAACTACCAGCGGGGGTGACGCTCCCGCTCCCGGAAGCGTTTCCGGTCGCGGTCCCGTTGTTATTAGGCATTTCAGCCCTGCCCGAGGCGCTGCCGTCAGCACTGGGGCCCGTGTCGGCTCCGTTGGTCGTACTGTTGGTCGTACTGTCTCCCGCGTTGCTGCCGGAAGGGGTGACGTTGCCGTCGGCTCCGAGGCTGCCGGCCGGGGTCACGCTGCCGTCCGCTCCGAGGCTTCCAGCAGGCGTGACGCTGCCGTCGGCTCCGAGGCTCCCGGCCGGGGTCACGCTGTCGCCGCGGTTATTGGCGCCGGCGGCACTGCCGTCGCCGTTAATCGCATCGGCGCCGTTGGACATATTGGCGTCTGAATCCGTCCCGCCGTTAGCGCCGTCCGTGCCGTTGAAGGTGGGCACACCGGTTCGAGGGACTCCGCCGGGGGCGACCAATCCGCCCGGAGCGACGCCGCCCGGAGCGACGCCGCCACCACGGGCGTACGGGACGCCGCTGATCACTTCGACGCCGGTCTCATCGCTGTCCCGCATTTCGGCGCCAAGGAACGGGTTCACCCACACGCCGTCCGGACCGACAGGGCTGGGTTCTCCGGTGGGGCTGATCGCACCCACTTTCACGCCGCGGTTCGGGTTCTCCAGGTTCTCCTTGGTCTTACCCTGCGGCTCGACCCGCGGAGCATCCTGGAACCCGCCGCCGGGGGACGTAATGCCGGATTCGCCGGCACGGGCGATCTCGGGAGACGGGGCGTCGTTGGGATCACTCGGCGTGGCCGCGGGGTCGTCAGCGCCCACGGAGTTGGTCTCAGTATTCGGTACGGCGTCATCTAGTCGCAGAGCGACGATGCGTTCGATGCTCTTCCCGTCCCGTTTGCTGGTCCGAACGCGGATCCGATCGCCCTCGCGGAGATCCGTGATTTTCGCCAGGCGACCGTTCAGATAGATCGTCGTGTCGTCGTTGACGTCGACCCGGGTCGGCTTCGCACGCCGAGGGGGGGCATCCGCGGACTCGTCGTCGGCCGCATCGTCACGATCTTCCGCGAATCTTCCGACTTCGGTATCGACGTCGATCCAAGGCGAAAGCTTGTCGTTTGAGACGCTCAGCAGTTCACCGTTCAACTCGGTTGCCTGCTCCGGGGCCGCTCCGTCGTACCCGCCCGGATCCCGGAAGATGCCGAAACGCGGTTCAGGAGCGTCCGGCCCGTCGGACGCGGTGACGCCGGACTGGGCCGGCGCCGCGGCTGTAGAAAGCAACGTCAAACCGGCGACTGAGGTGGCAGTTAAGAATCGAATCGGGAGGCGAGACATGGGATGGTCGAGTGCGAGAAATTGTGGTTCGATGAATCTTTGTGGAGCAATTTGAGCGCCAACCGGCGTTTTAGGGCTCAAACCGCTGTGAGGTCGCGGTCTGGTGGTCGGGCGCCGTACAAGGTGAGGCCTCTGCGGTCACCCGTTCGTCGCCCCCCGCGACGCCCGCCGCTTGCCTCGATCGTCAATCCCCCACCGCGTTTACGGCCCTGTGAAAATCGCCCTCGGCACCGACCACGCCGGCTTTGCTTTGAAGGAAGCCGTCAAGGCTCTGCTGATCGCCGCCGGCCACGAGGTCGACGATTGCGGCACGGACTCCACGGAGTCCGTCGACTACCCCGACTTCATCGTCCCCGCCGCCCGCAAGGTGCAGAGCGGTGCGTGCGATCGGGCCGTGGTCTTCGGCGGCAGCGGGAACGGCGAAGCGATGGCGGCGAATCGCCTCCGCGGCGTCCGCTGCGCACTGTGCTGGAACATTGAGACGGCGGCGCTCGCTCGTCGCCACAACGACGCGAACTGCCTGAGCCTCGGCGCCCGGCAGGTGTCAGAGGAGGAGGGATTGAAGATCGTCGCCGTCTGGCTGACCGAGGACTTCGAAGGCGGACGGCACGAACGCCGCATCGAGAAGCTGGACACGATCGACCCCGGCTGACATGCACGGCCGCTTCGCCCGTCTGTTCGCCTCCCGCCGGGCGCTGTGGCCCGTGCTGGCCGCATTGGTCCTGCGTTTGGCGGCGGCGTGGGCGGTCGAGGAACGGCTGGAAGAACAGGGCGCCGACGTGTTGGTCGCCGGGGACGCTGGCGGTTACCTCGACCTCGCCGCAGACATCGCCGAGCGCCGCGAGTACGCCGTCGACAGCGGCGTGTTTCCGCGGAAGGCGATGCGAACGCCGTTGTTCCCCCTCGTGCTGGCCGGGCCGCTCTGGCTGAATCTGCATGCCGAGTGGCTCCCGTCGCGGGATGCGGTTTGGCTCTGCCGACTGGCCGTCGTGTTCTGCGGCGTGGCGGCGGTCTGGGCGACGGGCCGACTCGGCGATGCAATCGGCGGGCCGCGGGTGGGGGAACTGGCCGCGTGGCTGGCGGCGTTAAACCCGTTGGCGATCGCGTTCAGCACGATGCTGCTGAGCGAAAGCCTGTTCGCCGCCCTGCTGACGCTCTCGGTAGCGGGCGTCGCGGAGTGCGTCCGTCGCGACCCGCTGACCGGGGACGAACCGCGTTCGCTCCGCTGGGGCCCGGCGATCTGGGCCGGACTGGCGGCGGCGGGCGCCTGCCTCACCCGGCCCGTCTGGCTGCCGTTCGTCCCCTGCGTTGTGACGCTGGGTTGCCTGCTGGCGTGGCGGTCCGGCGACCTGCGGCGGGCGGGGTGGACGACGGCGTTTGCGATCGCGTTCTTGATCGGATTCGCCCCCTGGCCGCTGCGCAATCAGCGGGTGTTGGGGGAACCGGTGATGACGACGACGTGGGGCGGCCCGACGCTCTACGACTCCCTCGGCCCGCAGGCGACCGGGGCGAGCGACATGCGGTTCCGTGATCGGTGGGCTGCGGCCGGCGGTACGCTTAGGCCGGAACTCGACACGCTTCCGCCGGAACAAGACTTCGATCTACCCTCCGTTATCGTTCAGCGGTTTCGGAGCGATCAGACGGAGGTCAAAGCATGGGCCGGCAAGTCGATTCAGTCGCTGAAACCGGAGCCGGATGCCGCACGGGGTGAAATTTTCAAAGCCGCGATCAAGGGTGACGAGGTCGCCTCCGACCGTCTTTACAAGGCGGCCGCATGGAACGCCGCGGGCGACGATCCGCTCCGCGTCGCCCGCCTCGCGGTCGTCAAACAGGGCCGGTATTGGCGGCCGTGGCCGGTCGGGGGGATGCCGGGCGGGGTGTCCGGGCTCGTGCTGAAGGCGGGGTTCGCCGCGTTCTTTCTGCCGCTGGTCGGGCTGGCGGCTTGGGGGGCGTGCGACTGTGGCGAGGGGGGGAAGGCGAGGTGGATCGCCTGTGGGCGCTGACGCTCACTTGGGGGCCGATCCTCGGGTTGGCGGCAGTCTGTCTGGTGTTCGTCGGCAGCGTTCGCTATCGACTCCCCGGGGAGTTCCCCCTGTGCGTCGCGGCCGCGGTCGGAATGCTCGACCTGTGCCGCCGACGCGGGGATCGAACCGCCGGTGCAGGGGGCTGACGCTCCGGCAAACCTTCGACACGTCATCGCCTTCGGCAGGACGCCGCCTTGATGATTCGCCGCACCGTCGGATGGCTGGGGGCGCTCTGCGCCGTGTTGGCCGTCGGCGGCGGCGCGGCGGCCTGGCACTATTTCGAGCGCGCGGACGCGATGACCCGCGACGCGGCGCTCGCGGCGTTCGCGGAACTCGCCCCGAACGCGGTCGTCACGATCGACGGCGCCTCGTTCGATTGGGAAGAGACCGTCACCGTCACCGGGATGACGCTCCGGCCCGCCGGCGACACGGTCGGCGGGACGGGGGCGCCGATCGTCGTGCCCGAGATGCGGATCACGCTCGACCGAGAACGGTTCCGCGAAGCCGAGCGGATCGAAGTGCGGGCGTTGACGCTCGTGCGACCGACGCTGACCCTGGTCCGACACGCGGACGGCCGTTGGAATCTGTCCGACCTGCTGCCGATCGTCACCCCGGACCCGGCGCCCGCCTGTCCGGCGTGGGAGATCCGCGACGCGACCGTGCGGCTGGTGTTCGAGTCGGGCGGGGACGCCGCGTCCGACAGCGCCGCATCCGACAGTCCCGCCGGGCACGGCCCGCTCGCGGCGACGCTGCACGGGCTGAATATCTCCCTGCTGCCGGACTCGAAACGAAGCTATCGCATCCGCGGGACCGGCGGGGTCGCTGGAACGAGCGACGCCACGCTGACGGAGGTCGGCGGGGGCGTGGACTTTGACGGCGCGATTGATCTGGATCGCGGTCGCTGGCGCCTTGCGGGGAAGGTGCGGGGCTTGGAACTGGGCGGCGGGCTGCTGGCCGACGCGGCGCTCGGTTCGCCGGAGTTTCAGGCGGGATTGCTCGCCGCTCACGACAAATTCACCGCCGCGGAGCGCAAGCTCGCCGGGGAATCAAACGCATTCCCGGTCGGCTCGAATCGCGGTCCCATCCGGGTCGTCTCCGCAGATCCTTCCCTCGCCGTGCGTTCGGCGGCTCCGCCGACGCCGCGGGGACCGGTGCGGCTGACCGACTTCGGCCTGGACGGCGATCTGGCCGCACAGTTCAGCTTCTCCGCAGACAGCCTGACGGAAACGCCGGAGTACGACGTGACGGTCGTTTGCCGGTCCGGGACGCTGGTCAACCGATTCTTGCCGTTCCCGCTGTCCAACGTGCGGGGCGCCGCGCGAATCGCCGACGGCGAAGTGCGATTGCTGGAAGCGACCGGCCGTCACGGGGAGACCGTCGCCCGCGCGGAGGGCGTGTTTCGTCCCTCGCCGATCGGGATGGCCGGCCGCGTGACGTTCTCGGCGGAGCGGGTGCCCGTCACCCGGGCGGACGGGGCGCGGTTGCCGGATGTACTCCGCAAGCTGCACGAGATCCTGACGCCGACCGGCAAACTGGATATCGCCGTCGCCACGCTCGAAGCGGCCCCCTCCGCCCTCGACGGGGAGCTGCGGAACCGCTGGACGCTCAAGGAGCTGGACCTGACGGTCGCGGACGGGACCGTTCGTCCGTCGAAGTTCCCCTATCCCGTGGAGAACGTCCGCGGGACGGCGAAGACGGACGCGGACGGCGTATTGCAGCTGGACTTTCGCGGGACGGCGTCCGGTCGACCGGGCATGTTCCGCGGCTGGGTGCGGAACCCGGGACGCGAATTCGAGTTCAGCGGAGAAGCCCGGGTGGTCGGCGTGCCGTTGGATCGCACCTTCCGCGACGCCTGCCCCGCGCCGGTCCGTGAGTCCGTGGAGCACATGGCTCTGACGGGAACCGCCGGCGCCGAGCTGACGCTGCATCGTCCGCCGGGGCTGTTCCAACCGGTTCACTGGACGATCAACGCCGCGGTCGCGGACGGCTCGATCCGACCGATGTCGTTCCCCTATCAGATCGACGGGCTCTCCGGCGGCGTGCGATTCGACTCGCGGGAGAACGTGTGGCGATTTGAGACGCTCCGCGGAGCCCACGGCCCCGCGGAACTGACCGGCACGGCGACGTTCGACCTCGCCCGTCGGCCGGGGCGGCTGGCGTTGGACCTGAGCGCCGTGGGCACGCGGTTGGACCGCGCCCTTCACGATGCGCTGCCGGAAGCTCCGCGGGAGGTTTGGGACGCGCTGGGACTGTCGCACGGTTACGCCGATGCGAAGGTCGCTGTCCGCTGGCTCCCCGGCGGTCCCGTGCGGGTCGACCTGCCGGTGCTGCGAGTCGCCGACGCCTCGCTCACGCCGAACTGCTTCCCGTTGCCGCTTCGAGGGGTGAATGCGACCGGCTCGTATCTGACGACCCGCTCGTCGCGCGGGTCCGGCGGGACGGTCGCGGTGGATCAATTCTCCTACGCCCACGCCGATCGCGCGGCGGACGGCCCGATTCTTCTCCGCACCACGGGCCGACTGGAAGCCACGCACGATGCCGCGGGGGATTGGACGTTGTCGCTGGACGACCTCGTCTGCGACGGCTTCGTCACCGGGCCGGCGTTCCGGGCCGCGTTGACCGACGCAGTCCGGGCGGCCGTCGATTCCCTCAATCTGACCGGCCCGATCGACCTGCGGATCCCCTCGCTGCAAATGCGGGGCGTCGCCGACGGCTCCGCGGAACCGACCGCGGCCTGGCGGGCGATCGCGGCGCTCGACGGGAACACCGCAGACCTCGGGCCGACGGTGCGGCTCGGCCGGGGAACCGTGACCTGTGAGGGCAAGTACGACGGCGAACTAACGACGCTCGCCGGGGAACTGAGAACCGCGACCGCGGAATTGTACGAGCACACGCTCACGGACGTCACCGTCCCCTACCGCATGCGGGGCGACGCCCTGCTGGTCGGCAGCCCGGATGATCCCAACGGCGAGCACATCTCCGCGATGGCCTACGGCGGCGTCCTGCGGGCGGACGTCTCCGCAAACCTCGCCCGGGGACCGGCGTATCGTCTGTCGGCGGAGTTGAACGGCGCCAAACTGGGGGAGTACGCCCTGCAGAAAATGGGCGGGGCCCGCAATCTCCAAGGCAATCTTCGCGGCAGCGTCACCGTCGCCGGACATGGTTCGGACGCCCGCTCCGTGACCGGTTCGGGGAACGTCGAGATCAAACCGGCGGCCCTCGGTGAGCTGAACGTCGTGCTCCGCCTGTTCAAAGCGGTAAACATGAACGATCCGACGATGTTCCACTCCGCCGCGGCGAAGTTCGATCTCGCGGGGGAGACGGTGTCGTTCCAACGCATCGATCTACTGGGGGAGGCGATCAGCTTCGTCGGACGCGGGCGGGTCGGCTGGAACGGCGGTCTCGACCTGCAGTTCTACTCCAAGGCGCCGTCCTCCTGGATGCCGTTGGTCCGCGTGCTGTCGACCGGCTGGGTCGGCGTGAACGTGGCCGGAACCGTGCGGCAACCGGTCGTGGACACGTTTAGCCCCGCGGTGGAAGGCTCGTTGCAGGCGTTCCTCACGCCGCTCTCGCCATTGTTGAGCAAGCCGAACCCCCCGCGTACCGCCGTGGCCCGCTGAGCTTTGGCCCGCCGTCAACCGGTCCGCCGTCACGTGGCCTGCCGTCGCGCGACCCACAAAAACGGGGGACACACCGACGCGGCTATGGGAGCCGCCCGTGGTGACGGGCGAGAAACGACGCCGGTAGACTGCCGGCATGTCCGATCCCAAAGCAGACGCACCCGCAGATTCATCGCTGTTCGCCATCGCGAAGGCGGCGGTCACGGACTTCCTCGATGACAACTGCATGCGGCTCGCCGCGGCGATGTCGTACTACACGGTCTTCGCCCTGCCCGCCTTGCTGGTGCTGTTGGTGACGGTCATCAGTTGGTTCAGCACCGCCACGGGACAGGGCGGAGTCAGCGAGACCTCGGAGGCGTTCAAGGAACAGGTCGGCCAGGTGACCGGTCTCGATCAGCCCGAGGAGCAGGAGCAGATCGACGCGATGCTGCACAGCGCTCAGATGGGCAACGCCAGCCCGTGGAAATGGATTCTGACCTTCGGCGGCATCCTCTTCGGCGCGACCGGCGTGGTGGTCGCTCTGCAGGATGCGTTGAACACCGCGTGGGAGGTGATGCCCGATCCGAAGAAGGGCGGCATCTGGAACTTCGTCACGAAACGGTTGCTGTCGCTGGCCATGATCCTGGGCGTCGGGTTCCTGCTGGTCGTCTCCCTGACGCTCACCGCGGCGGTGCAGGGCATGACCGAGAAAATCGCGGAGGCCACCGGCATGCCCGGCAGCGGCCTGCTGCTCACGATCCTGAACGAAGTCGTCACCGTGCTGGTCGTGGGCGTGCTGTTCGGGGCGATGTTCAAATTTCTCCCGGACGCGCAAATCGCCTGGAAGGACGTCGTGTTCGGCGGCCTGGTCACCGCAGCTTTGTTCTGGCTCGGTAAGTTCGGATTGGGCATCTATCTCGGCCGGGCGAACTTCGCGGATAGCTTCGGATCGGGCGCCGCGTCGCTGGCGCTGGTCTTCGTGTGGGTTTACTACACGAGCGTGATCTTCCTGTTCGGAGCGGAACTCACCCAGCAATGGGCCGATCGGCGGGGTTCCGGCATCGTCCCGGAGGAGGGCGCCGTTCGGGTTCGCCGGCAGATCGAGCAGGAGCCGGTCGCCGCGTGAACGGCCGCGTTCTCGCCGCGTGAACGGCCGCATACGATGTCCCCACCGTCCACGCCGCTCGATTTCATGACCGACCCCGCCCCCCTCGATCCCGCTCGACTGCCCAGCCTGGATCTGCTGAACGACACCCATTCGTTCCCCGGCCCATACCTGTTCAAGGTGATCGGCGCCGACGACCGCAGCTTCGCGGCCCGCGTCGTCTCGCTGGTCTGCGAGGAACTGGAGCTGGAGGAAGATCCGGAATTCACGATCCGCCGCACCGCCAGCGGCCGGCACCTTTCGGTCACGCTCGAACCGACGGTGCCCTCGGCGCAATCGGTGGTCGACCTGTACCAACTGCTCTACCGCCTCGACGGCTTGGTGATGGTTCTGTGAGCGAGCCCGTCGCTGAGGAACACGTGTCGACGGTGCGGCTTCGCGGAGCGGACGCTCCCGCGGCGATCGGCGCTGCGCTGCGGGACGCCGGGTTCTTCAATCTGGTCGAACACGGCGTGTCGGACGATCTGATCCGTGACGCCTACGCCGCGGCGGAATCGTTCTTCGCTCAGCCGGAGGAGGAGAAGCGCCGCTTCGTGGCGCCCGGCGCCTTGGGCCAACGCGGCTACACCGCGACCGGCGGGGAGCGAGCCGCGGGAGCCGCCGCCGCGGATCTCAAAGAGTTCTTCCAAGTCGGCCCGCTGGAGGACGACAGCCCCGGCGGCCCCAACATCTGGCCCAAAGACTCCTTTCGCGACGCGATCGAACCGCTGTATGCCGCCCTCCGGGATGCGGCATCGAAGGTGGCGTCGGCGGTGTCGGTGCATCTCGGCCTCGATCCGCAGTTCCTGCCGGATCGAATCGTCGGCGGCGAGAGCATCCTGCGATTGATCCACTATCCCCCCGTCCCGGACGACGCCCCGCCCGCGGCGACGCGGGCCGCGGCTCATGCGGATATTAATTTCCTCACACTGCTCGTGGGAGCGACCGCGGCGGGTCTGGAGATTCGCTCCCGCGACGACTCCCGCTGGCTACCCGTCGTCGCGCAACCGGGGCAGATCGTCGCCGACAGCGGCGATATGCTGCAGAACCTGACCGGCGGCGTGATCCGCAGCACCGTTCACCGCGTCGTCAATCCGCCCGGTGAGGGGGCGCGGCAGGCCCGGCTCAGCATGCCGTTTTTCTGCCATCCCCGGCCGGACGTGGACCTCACCCCGCTCGATCTGTCGGGGGCGAGGCCGGACAAATATCGCTCGCTCACCGCCGGCGAGTTTCTGCACGAACGACTGACGGCGATTCGCCCGGATGACTGACAGCACGCCCACTCGCGAGCAGGCCATTCAGATCTGGCAGGCCGGCGTGGACGCCGTCGCCTCGGATCGCCTGGTTCGAAATGCAGTGCGGGTCGAAGGACAGACGCTGCGAGTGCTTGACGAGCGCTTCGAACCGGGGGATTGGGACCGGCTGGTCGTCGTCGGCGCCGGCAAGGCTGGCGCGGGGATGGCGTCCGGCGTCGCGGAGGCCGTCGCCGACAGCGATTGGGCAAAGAAGCTGACCGGCTGGGTGAACGTTCCGGCCGACTGCGTGCGGCCCGTGCCCGGCTTCACGCTGCACGCCGGACGCCCCGCCGGCGTCAACGAACCGCGGCCGGAGGGCGTGGAGGGCACCCGCCGCATCCTCGAACTCGTCCGCGGCTGCGGCCCGCGCGACCTGTGTCTCGTGCTGCTGTCCGGCGGCGGCAGCGCCTTGCTGGTCGCTCCGACGGGGGGCGTGACGCTCGCGGACAAGCTGGCCGTCACCAAACTGTTGGCGAGCCGCGGGGCGGACATCACGGAACTCAATACCGTTCGGAAACGCCTGTCCGCGGTGAAGGGCGGCGGCCTGGCCCGCACCAGCGGAGCCCGGCGAACGATTTGTCTGGCGATCAGCGACGTGATCGGCGACCCCCTCGACGTGATCGCCAGCGGCCCGACGGTCGCGGACGAATCCGAGGGGCCGGCGGCGCTGAACGTTCTGCAGAACTACTGTTCGAATCGGACGGAGCTTCCCCCGGCGGTCTGGGCGGCGGTCGAACGCGGATCGCACACCGGCGGCGTGCCGGACTCCGTGCGGACCGAGGTCATCGGCTCCAACGCGGTGGCAGGCGCCGCCGCCCTCGCGATGGCGGCGAAGCTGGGGTTCGTGCAGATGTCGGACGGCTCCGCCGTGGCGGGCGTCGCGCGGGAGGAGGGCGCCCGGCTCATCGAGTTGGCCCGGGCGAACGCGGACACCGTCGTCGACCTGCCGCTCTGCATCGCCTCCGGCGGGGAACCGACCGTCGCCCTGAGCGACGCTCCGGGGAAGGGCGGTCGCAATCAGGAGTTGGCGCTGGCGGCTCTCGACGCCGTGTGGGACGCCCCCGACGGGCTGAACGGCGCCGTCATTCTCTCCGGCGGCACCGACGGCGAGGACGGCCCGACCGATGCCGCCGGCGCCGTGGCGGACGACGCCGTCATCGCCCGGGGCAAGGCCCTCGGCCTGCACCCGCGGCCGTACCTCGATCGCAACGACGCCTACCCGTTCTTCGAGGCGACGGGCGGCCTGCTGAAGACCGGCCCGACGCACACGAACGTGATGGACCTGCGCATCGTGCTCGTCCCGGCGGGCGGTTAGCTGGTCGCCGCGATCGCGTCCTCGACGGTCAACGCGCCCTCGTAGATCGCCCGACCGACGATGGCGCCGACGACGTTCGGATGTTCTTTCCGCAACGCGGCGACCTTGCGGACCTCGTCGGCGGAACTCACCCCGCCGCTGGCGATGACCGGCAGGCCGAGATCCGCGAACGCGGCGAGCGACGCCAAAGCCGTGTCGGAGATCCCCGCCATCATGCCGTCGTCGGCGATGTCGGTGCAGACCGCGGCGCCCAGCGGCAGGCCGGCGAAGCGTTTGGCCAGCTCGACCGCGGGCAGGCCGCTGCTTTCGGTCCAGCCGTCGGTCGCCACCTCGCCGCCGCGATAGTCCAATCCCAGCACCAGCTTGCCGGGGCGGGCCTCCACGGCGGCGGCGAACCAATCCGGGTTCTTCACCGCGGCGCTGCCGACCACGGTGCGATCGACGCCCAGTTCGTTCAACGCGAAATCGATCGCGGCGTCGTCACGCACCCCGCCGCCAAGTTGCACCGGCACGCTTCCGGCCGCGGCGACGATCGCACGGATCTGATCGCCGTTCGTCCGGCTGCCGGACTTCGCCGCGTCTAGATCGACGACGTGAATCCGCGTCGCCCCCGCCTTCACAAAGCCCGCCGCGACCGCGGCCGGATCGTCGCCGAAGACCGTTTCCTGAGCGTAGTCGCCCTGCCGCAGCCGTACGCATTGGCCGCCGCGCAGGTCGATGGCGGGGAGGATTTCGAGGGGAGTCGTCATCGCTCGATACTAACCCGAAGCGTCAGCGAGGGACGAACGGCGCCGCTTGGAAACACGCGTTCCGATCTGCTCACCGCCAGCAAGGCTCGACGCCCTCGCTGACGCGTCGGGTTACTGTTCTGCGAAGTTGCGGAGAATCTGCAGCCCGACCGCTTGGCTCTTCTCCGGATGAAACTGGGTGGCGGTCAGGGCGCCGCGATGCACCGCGGCGACGAATCGGCCGCCGTGCTCCGCCTCCGCGGCGATGACGTCCGGGTCGGCGCCGGCGGCGTGATAACTGTGCACGAAGTAGACGTGCGGGTTCGGGCCAAGTCCCCGCAGCGCCGGCGTGTCGTCCAGCGACTTGCCCTCCGGCGCGAGCAGCGGGCACCAGCCCATCAGGGGGATCTTCTCGCGGTCCGGTCCCTCAAACGTCGGCCCCTCGAACCGCACCACCTCGCCCCGCAGCACGCCCAGGCCGGGGTGGTCGCCGTCCTCGCGGCCCCAATCGAACAGCAGTTGCAAACCCACGCAGACCCCGAGCAACGGCCGGTCCGCGGCGATGTGCTCCAACACCACCTCCCGCAAGCCGCTTGCGGCCAGACCGCGGGCGCAGTCGCCGAAGGCCCCCTGACCGGGGAGAATCAGCCGATCCTCCGGCGAGAACTCCTCGGGGCGGTTCGAGATCGCGGCGTCTACGCCCAGCGACTGCACCGCCTTCTGAACGCTCCGCAGGTTGCCGGAGCCGTAGTCGACGATGCGGATCAACGGCGGAGGTTCGGTCGGAATTGAGTCGAGGAAGGGGGACCGCCGTGCCGCCAGCGATCGGCGTGGAGGCGGCCGCGGCCGGCGGAGGAGCCGGGCCAAGGGCGGCCGGGGCGATTCGCGGCGCCGGCGGGGCGGTCGAGGTCGCCGCTCTCCGAGGCGAGATA
>NZ_WTPX01000095.1 GCF_013036045.1 Alienimonas chondri | reverse complement strand
GGGTTGGGGGTGAGGGGGCAACGACACCCGACCCCTCTTCACGTCCGCCTATTCAACGATCGGTCTGGCCGGCGCTCCAAGAACGGAGTCGGGTGAATCATTCGTTCACCCTCACCCCCGGCCCCTCTCCCTGAGGGAGAGGGGAGACGAAAGTACGACGTTCAGCCTCGCACGCCGATCACGATGCGCGGGTGGCCGTCGCCGTCTTTGACGGTGCGGACCTTCCCGAAGCCGGCCTCCCGCATCAGGCCGGCGACGGCGTCGGTCTGATCGTGCGACACCTCCAGCATCAGCGAACCGCCTGCCGCGAGATGGGCGGGCGCCTCCGCGACGATGCGGCGGACGTGATCGAGCCCGTCGCTGCCGCTTAGCAGGGCGAGCTGCGGTTCATGGTCGCGAACGTCCGCGGAGAGTCCGTCCCACTCGTCGTCACGGATGTACGGCGGGTTCGACAGGATCAGGTCGAACGCCTCCGTCCCGGACGGCAAAGCGGCGAACAGATCGCCGCCGGCGAGCGTCACCCGGTTCTCGACGCCGTGCGTTTGCACGTTCTCCTTGGCGATCGCAAGAGCGTCGTCGGAGAGATCGGTCGCCAGCACGTCGGCTCCGCGGTGCCCCGCGGCGACGCACACCGCCACGCACCCGCTGCCGGTGCAGAGATCCAGCACGCGCGGCGATTCGAGCGGCTTGGCCGCGTCCAACGCCTCCATCACCAGCGTTTCCGTCGCCGGACGGGGGATGAGGACGTGCCGATTCACCGCGAACCGGCGGCTGAAGAACTCGCGATAACCGACCAGATAGGCCACCGGCTCCGCCGCGGCGCGACGTTTGACGAGATCGCGCATCGCGGCCCGTTCGTCGTCCGTCAGCGGTTGGGCGAACTTGACGTAGAGCTGGATCCGTTCGCAGCCCAGTACCTTCGCCAGCAGGATCTCCGCTTCCAGCCGGGGCGACTCGCTGCCCTTCTTCTTCAGGAACCCGGCGGACGATTCGAGAATCGCTTTGACGGTCCAGACCTTCTCGTCGGCGCCCTGTTCTGCGGGACTCCGCCCGGTCGAATCGCTCATCGGGGCGGGGGCGGTCTGCATCGTCAACGGGGCGTCCTGCGGTCGTGGCGAAAGAGTGTACGCATCGCCCAAGCCGGACGCATGCGTCCGGCTCGGAACGCATCGCCGTCAATCCTCGGCTCGCACGCTGACCTGCAACGCGGAGAGCATCCGGGTGATCTTCGCCTCCTTCTTACTGATGCCCGGCACGTTCTCCAACACGATCGCCCGGGGTTCGTTCTTGGGGTGCAGGATCAGCGTCCCGCTGCGGAGCAGGACGTATTCGAAGACGTCGTTGATCTCCTTCTCGATCTTCAAATTCGGGGCGCTGTACCGCTTCAGGTTCGACAGGAACCCTTCGTGGTGCAGCAGTTCGTTCGGGCGAACCTCCCAGTAGTCGAACCGCCGGGACAGGATCACCACCAGGAACAGCACGGACATCACGCCGCCGAATGTCCAATAGAACGCCGCGTTGGCGAACGGCTTGATGTGACCGATCGCGTCGAACGCCGCGGGAAACCACTCCGGCTTCGCGGTGTTCAGCAGCCAGAGGCCCATTCCGACCCCGAATAGCAGGAAGAACAGCGTCAGCGAGGCGGTCCGCGGAAAGTCGAAGGCCAGGACCACCAGGTTCAGCGTCAGCAGGCCCAGCCAGGCCGCCGCGACGGTCTGCGTGGCGACGGTGACCTCGGGGGAGATCGTCAGCCAGACGGCGGCGATCAGCGTTCCGATCAGCGTCGGGTACAGCAGGATCACCTTCGGATAGGAGACCAGTTTGACGCTGTCCTCCACGACGGGCGGAGCGTTCTGCGACCGTGGCTGGTCGGCGGGATCGGCAGGAGCGGACATGGCACGGCGGAGGAGTCGGTCGGACGGACGCCCCAGCTTCGGCGGAACCCAGCGGGGGCGAATCGCGGGATTGGCCGCGGCATCAGGCGCGCCGGTGGGCGGGGGCGGAGTGAGTGTCGCCATCAGAGCGTCTTTCCGGTAGCCAAGGGGCGGGGCGAATCGATGCGATGCGTCGGGGCAACGAGGGCTTGAGGTGTGCGGTTCACGAATCGACTCGCTACCGTCGAAACGTTCCGTTCGCCCGAACACAGCCGTCCCCGCCGACGAGGCCGCCGCGATGTCCGATTCGTCCGTCCCGCCCGTCCCCGCCGAACGCCTGTCGCGGCGTTCCCTGCTGAAGACCGCCGCCGCGGGCGCCGCCGTCGCGCCGCTGATCGCCGGCACGCGCTCGGTGCTCGCCCAAGACGGTCCCGTTCGACCGGTGACGACGACCGGACAAGCCCCCGCCGGCGGGGCCGCCGGCCCGCATCCCGGCGTGATCGTGCGGCAATGGGAGCCGCGGAACCTCGAGTATCCGCTGCCGTCGCTCAACGCTCCGATCACGCCGACGGAGCAGTTCTACGTTCGCAGCCACTTTGATGTCCCGGAGGCCGATCCCAAGACGTGGACGCTGACGGTCGACGGCGGAGCTCCGACTGGTCGATCATTCACCCTCCCGGAATTGGAAGCCCTAGGTACCGAGGAGAAGACCGTCACTATGGAGTGCGCCGGCAACGGACGCATCTTCCTCGTCCCCAAGCCGAGCGGGCTGCTGTGGGAGACCGGCGGCGTCGGGACGGCGGTGTGGAAGGGAACGCCCCTGCGTCTCGTACTCCGGGATTTAGGAATCACGAGCGTTGCGGATCAGCGGGGCTATGGAGGGGGGAGCATTGGGTCCTTACCAGAACCCCTTGACCCGCACGTCATGCTGCACGGCGCCGACAACGGCAAACTCTCCAAGTACCCCGCCCCCCTGCACTACAACCGCGGGATGCCGCTGGCAAAGGCGATGGACGACGTGCTGCTCGCCACGCACATGAACGGCGAGCCGCTGCCGCCGCACCACGGGTTCCCGCTGCGGGCGATCGTGCCCGGTTGGTACGGCGCCGCGAGCGTGAAGTGGCTCGATCGCATCACCGTTACGAACGAACCGGACAACGGCTTCTTCAGCACCTTCGACTACGCGACCTTCGTCAAGACCCCCGCCGGCGAGCAGCTCACGCCGTTGACGGGGATGCAGGTGAAAAGCTCGCTTGCCCGTCCGGCTCGCGGAGAGCGGGTGAAAGCCGGCGAGATCGTCACCTGCCGCGGCGTCGCCTGGGCCGGGGAACGTGCGATTAAGAAGGTCGAGTTCTCCTCCGACGGCGGCCAATCGTGGAGCGACGCCAAGCTGGTGGACGCCCCGAAACCGCTCGTCTGGACCCGCTGGCGCTTCGACTGGAAAGTGCCGGAGGCGCCCGGCGCCCACACGCTGATGAGCCGCGCGACCGACAGCGAGGGGAACGTGCAACCCGCCGAACACGACCCGCTCCGCCGGGCCTACATGGTGAACTTCACCGTGCCGGTGGATGTGGAAGCGGTCCGCTCGTAGTGGCGCCCTTCAGGGCGCCCCGTGCGGCGTACGATCGTTCCACTCCGGTTCGTCTCGCTTCGCTCGACGGGGCACGCTGAAACGTGCCACTACGAACGCCTCATGGAACTGTCCGCCCTCGCCGCCCGGGTACTGCTCTCGCCGGAGATCGACCGCAAGCTGCGTCCGCCGCGCGGACCGCTGACGGATCGCGTGCCGGGGGCGGCGCTCCGCGTGAGCGATCCCGCGCGTCCTCGCTTGCTGCGGTTTCGTTACCGCAAGAACGGGCCGAAGTTGCCCCGAGGCGAGGCGTTGCGCGATCGCGGACGCCGCGGGGTCGCGCATCACATCCTCGCGAACCACGAGTTGCAGGCCGCGGAGACGATGGCCTCCGTGCTGCTGGCGTTTCCTTCGGCGCCCGCGGCGTTTCGGGCGGAACTGGGCGAAATCCTTTGCGATGAACTGCGTCACACGCGGATGCACCTCGCTCGGGCGGAGGCGTGCGGCACGCGATTCGGCGATCACACCGTCAACGGACACGTCTGGCGAAGCGCCGCCCGGTTCCGCGACGAGGCCGAGTATCTCTGTGTGCTCCCGCTGGTGTTCGAAGCGCGGAACCTCGATGAATCGCTGGAGCTCGCCGCGATGTTCGACGCGGCCGGCGATGCGAAGGGGGCGGGCGTGCTGCGGGCGATCCATGAGGACGAAATCGGCCACGTCGCGTTCGGACTGCGGTGGCTGCGAACCTTCTGTCCGGAGCCGGACGCTTTCGACGCCTGGGCCGCGCGATTGGAAATGCCGAACCAGCCGGCTCGGGCGATCGGGCGTCAGTTTCTCGAAGCCCCCCGCCGCGCCGCCGGCATGAGCGACGCCTTTCTCATGAAGCTCCAACGTGCCGCAGGGACGGAGTCGGCCCCTGAGGGCTCGACGAGCGACTCCCCAACGGCCGGTCTGGTCCCGGTCGGGAGAAAATCCGCGCTGACAGGTCCGCGGCGCGCGCACTAGATCGGCGGCGTGTCGTCCCACCCCGCCAAGTTGCCGATGCACACTGACTCTTCGACCGCTGGAGCGGCCGGGGAGAGGCTGCCCGGATTCGATCGTGTCCGGGTCGGGGCGATGCTGGCTGTGGTCATGTTTCACGCCGCTCTGCCCTACGCCTGTCGAGAGTTGTCGGGGTTGCTATGGACCGTGCGCGTGGCCGGGGACGAACACGGCGTGCTGGCGGACCCACTGTTTTGGACCGCTGAAGCGGTGATCATGCCGCTGTTCTTCGGGATGAGCGGTTTTTGGAGCGCCCGTGCCGGTGCGCGCGGGACCGTCGCCGCGTTCGTGATGGGACGCGTGCGTCGGATGGGCGTACCGCTGGCTCTCGGATGCATCACGATCGGGGCCGCGTCGCTGGCGATCTGGGTGATCGCGATGCCCCTGACCGGTCGCTTGAGCTGGGAGGACGCCCGCCGATTGGACCTGCCGCGACATATGAGCGATCAGCTCTGGGGCACCGCGCACCTCTGGTATCTTCAGTACGTGTTGCTCTGGGCGTTGTTCCAAGTCCCGCTGGACGCCGTCGTCGCGGCGGCTGATCGGGGTGAGTATCCAGTCGTCGCTCGAGCGCTGAACTGGCTGGACAAGACGATGCGGTCCCCGCGGCGGTGGCTCCTGCCGACTGTCGGCCTGACGCTCTTGCTGGCCGTCGAGCCGGATGTGTACCTCGGCTTTCCTCACGGCTGGTTTCCCCACGCGGAGAAGTTCCTGCACTCCGGCGTCTGCTTCCTGTTCGGCTGGCTGTGCTGGCGAAATCGCTCAGCGCTAGCCGCGGCCGGACCCGCCGCTGCACGTCCGCTGGCGCTCGCCGCCTCACTCGCCGCGTTCCCTTTGTATCTCGCGGTGCAATTCTCGGCCTTGGGCGGAGGCGGGGACCGGCTGCCAATCCTGCCTGCGGGGCTGTGTGCAGGGTTGGCGATCACCGCTGCTCTCATCTATGGGGCGAGTTCACGGCGACCGACGGGGCGGCTTGTCGCGACGCTCGCTGGAGCCTCTTTCTGGGTGTACCTCGTGCACCAACCGATCGTGGGGGCGCTGCATCTCGGACTCAAATTCGTGGACATGCCGGCGGATCTGAAGTTTCTCTCCGTGCTGTGCGTTGCGATCGGGCTTAGCATGGCGACGGAACCGGTGTCCCGCCGGACGCGCTTGGGCCGCTTGCTGACCGGTCGGAACGAACCGACGCTGCCGCCGGCGACGATTCGGTTCCCGGTCGCGCGACCGGACGATCAGCCAGAAGATCGCCCGGTTCGGCGGGCGGCGTAACCCGTTCGGCTTGCGGTTCTGCGGGCGCTCCTTAGAATTCGCGACCCGCGCAATCCGCTACCGGCCTGATGAAAAAAGACATCCACCCCGATTACCGCCCGGTCGTATTCCGGGACACCAACAGCGGCGAGGAGTTCCTCACCCGCTCCACGATGCAGTCGAAGGAGACGACGACCTTCGAGGGCGAGGACTATCCGCTGGTGAAGGTCGATATCTCCAGCACGTCGCATCCGTTCTACACGGGCAAGATGAAGTACGTCGACGCTGCCGGTCGCGTCGAGAAGTTCCAGAAGAAGTACGCGAAGTTCGCCAAGAAAAAGCCCGCGGGCGAAGAGGCTCAGCAGCCCGTCGCTGCGGAGTAGCGACGCGTTTCGTCGCCCGGGCCATGATCGACGGCCCGGGCTTTTTCATGCGCCGACCGTCGTTGCGTCACCCAGAAGCGCAGGCGGGGGTCGGATCCGCCCCACCCTCGCTTGCGCTTCGGGCTTACGGACTCCCCCATGTTCCCCTCCCTCGAACAGAAACTCGCCCGCTTCGAGGAGTTGGAGGCGCAGCTGCAGTCGCCGGATATCGCGTCCGATATCGATCGGATGATCGAACTCCAGCGGGAACACGGCGGACTGCAGAAGGTCGCGATCCCTGTCCGGGCCTATCACGAGCTGGAGGAGAACCTCGCCGCGGCCCGGGAGATGGTCGCGGAAGAGACCGATGCGGACGCCAAGGCCTACGCCCAGGCCGAGGTCGATGAGTTGGAAGCCGAGCGGGAGAAGATGGCCGCGGAGCTGGAGGAGCTCGCCGCGGCTGGCGATGCGGCGACGCGGGGTTCGCTGATCATGGAGATCCGCAGCGGCGCCGGCGGCGACGAGGCGGCACTGTTCGCCCGCGATCTGTGGGAGATGTACCGCAGTTACTGCGAGACGAAGGGATGGAAGATCGAGGTGATCGACAGCAGCGCCACGGACTTGGGCGGATTCCGCGAAATTACCTTCAGCGTCACCGGCGACGGGGCCTTTCTCAATCTCCAATTCGAGAGCGGCGGCCACCGCGTCCAACGGGTGCCGGAGACGGAGACCCAGGGCCGCGTGCACACCAGCGCCGCGACGGTCGCCGTGTTGCCGGAAGCGAGCGAAGTCGAAGTGACGCTCGACCCCGAAGACTTGCAGATCGACACGATGCGAGCCGGCGGGCCGGGCGGGCAGAAGGTGAACAAGACGGAGTCCGCCGTCCGCATCACCCACGTCCCGACCGGACTGGTCGTCAAGATTCAGGACGAAAAATCCCAGCACAAGAACCGCGCCAAGGCGATGCGCGTGCTGCGCTCACGCTTGCTCGAGTTGCGTGAAACCGAGGCGAACGAGGCCCGCGCGGAGAACCGCCGCACCCTCATCGGCTCCGGCGATCGCAGCGAGCGGGTCCGCACCTACAACTACCCGCAGAACCGCATCACCGACCACCGCATCGGCCTGAGCATCCACAAGCTCGACCAGGTGTTGCAGGGCGATCTGGAGGAACTGATCTCCGGCCTGCTGGAGTTCGACCGCCAGGAACGGCTCAACGCCGTCGGGTAGGGGCGCTCCGACCGGAGTCGAGCGTTTCCTTCATCAGCGCCTGCATTTTGCTGAGAACCTCGGATTCGACGTCCGCCACGTTGTCGGTCTGACCGGGGTCGGTGCGCAGGTTGTAGAGCGAATACGGCGCATCGGCCGCCGGCTCGGGGAGCCGGTACTCTTTGAGCTGCGGATGGTTGGCGTAGTTGTTCCCGCCGGAACCGGGATGGTCGAGGTAGGACCATTCGCCGCGCCGTAGCGCCAGCGAACCCCGACCGCGGAAGCCCTGCACAAGCAGGTACGGGCGGATCGGCTCCGCCGAGGGCTTCGATAACAGCGTGGGCAGAAGACTGAAGCTGTCCTGCGCCGCGTCGTTCGGCAGGTCGTAATTGATCATTTCCGCGACGGTCGCCATCACGTCGGTCAGCGAGGCGAGTTCGTCCGTCGTCGTGCCCGGTTCGATCCGGCCGGGCCAGCGGGCGAGGAGCGGCACGCGGTGGCCGCCCTCCCAGTTGTCGCGCTTCACGCCGCGCCACGGCCGGGCGCCGTCGTGATCATGGTCGTGCCGCATGTGATAGACCGTCGGCACCTCCGGCCCGTTGTCGCTGGAGAACAGCACCAGCGTGTTCTCCGCCAAGCCCGTCTCTTCGAGCGTTTGGAGCAGTTCCCCCACGATCTCGTCGAGTTCCAGAATGAAATCGCCGTGCGGGCCAACGCCGCTTTTCCCCTTGTATTGATCCGCCGGGAAGGACGGCAGGTGCACGGCTTGGGCGGAGTGGAACAGGAAGAACGGTTTGTCGGGGGCGTTTTTCGCGTGGTCCCGCAGGAACGCTTGGCTCTTCTCGAGGAATTTGAGATCGACCGTCTCCATGTTGAAGTCCGGCGCCGTCATGCCGCGACGGTTGTCGATTGCATAGGGGTGCTTGGGCAGCCCGGAGCGGTCGAGCGGCGCCACGGGGGGGACCGGAATCCGATCGCCGTCGATGTAGGCGTAGAGCCAATCGGTCGTGGGGCAGCAGGCGGTGCCGAAGAATTGATCGAAGCCGCAGTCAATTGGGCCGCCGTCGATTGCCCGGCTGTAGTCGATCCGCTGGACGCCCTCGAGACCGCCCTTGTGAATCGGCGCCCCCTCCTGATCATAGAACGTCAGCCCGATGTGCCATTTCCCCACGCAGGCCGTCGAATAGCCGGCTTCCCGCAGCATCCCCGCCAGCGTGAGTTCTCCCGCGGCGATCAGGGACGGCCCGCCCGCGCCGGAGAACACGCGACCGCCGTTCGGGACGCGAAACGGCATCTGGCCGGTCAGCAGGCCGTATCGCGTCGGCGTGCAGACGGTGCACGGGCTATGCGCGTCGGTGAATCGCATCCCCTGCGACGCCAGTCGATCCAGGTTCGGAGTCGCGACGCGGGACTCCGGGTTATAGCAACCGACGTCGCCGTACCCGAGGTCGTCGGCGAGGATCAGCAAGACGTTCGGCTGCTCGCCCGCCGCGGCCGACCCGACGAACCCGATCAGCAACATGAGAGCGAACGGCGCCCACCGCAGCGGCAGTGAGCGAAGCAGTGGACTCGGGCGGCGCATCATGACGTCGATTTGGTGAGTGACCGGCGCCGTGTTCTACGGGCCGAGACCACCCACCGCGAGCGTGGACGAGAACGGTACGTCCGCTCGCGCCGCGCCGGTTACGTTCACCCGAGAACATCGCGTCGCGGGGTCACCAACCCAGCGACATGTTCGTTTCGATCGCCCGCTGGGCTTCGTGCAGATCGGTGCCGGTGTCCAGCATGTAAAGCCGAATCGCGTGCAACTTGTCGCCGCTGGCCCGGGCGAGGCACTCGCGGGCGTTGGTGTCCGGCGCCGCGGCGCCGCGAATCCCCAGCAGCCCCTTGGAGATCACCCAGACGTCGCGGGGCCGACGAGCGACACGCAGCACCTCCTCCTCCGGATAGTGCTCCCGGGCGACCTCGAGCGCGGCTTCTTCGGTATCCGCTTCCGAAATCATGATGTGCGCGGAGGTCTCGATTTCGTACAGAGCCATCGGGAACGCCGGCAAAGTGGGACGGGACGCCCCAGAATGTACCCCCCGCGAGGCCTTCGCCCAAGTCGGCGCCGGCCGACTCCGTCAACTTCGTTGCTCGTCCGCCTTCTCTTCGGCGCTGCTGCGACGCACGTACAGAGGCGCCAAGGCGAACGGGTCGTCGCGAACGCCCTGCCGCCAACGCTCCAGCGCCGCATTGAACACCGTGCTCGCGTCCGACGTGCCGCCGGGGTTTTCGCCGTATCGAACGAGGTCGTCGCCCTCCTCGATCTCCTCAGCGGAAACAAGTCGCGGTCCTTCAGGGATCGGCGGTTCTCCGAGCGGACCGACCGTGACGTCCGTCAGGTAAACATCGCCCCGCAACGCGTCGCTGACGACCCGCAACCGGGTCCCGGGCGGATCGACGTGTTGCACGATCCGACGGACAGACAGGTGCGAGGGCACGCCGATCACGTCGCAGCCCGCGGCGAAGGCGAGCATCTTGGCGAACGTCACCCCGACTCGCAATCCGGTGAAGCTGCCGGGGCCGATCGACACGCACACGAGGTCCAAGTCCGCCAGCGTCATCCCGTGACGCTCGCAGAGAGCGGCCGCCTCCGGGACCAGCGTCCGGGCGTTCCGGCGGCCGGCGAGATCGAGACTCGCGTGTTCCCAAAGGCCCTCGCGGTCGACCAGGAACAACGTCCCGGCATGCCCGCCGCGGGCGAGATCCACGGCAAGCGTCGCCGGGGTACGGTCGTTCGCCTCGCTCATCGACGGTTGCGGGTGTGGGTGACCTTCGCGGAACGGCCGGACCCCTTCGCACGGCGGGGGACGAACACCTTCGGCTTCCGCTCCTCCTTCGGCGGGCCGGGCCACTGCTTACCGCTCATCTCGCCGAGGAAGCGGCTGGGGTGACACGGCTTGACCCGTCCCCGGCTGCGACGGCCGAGGCAGTAGGAAAGCGTGAGGTAGTCCCGCGCCCGCGTCAGGCCGACGTAGCAGAGCCGGCGCTCTTCCTCCATCGCCGCCCGCGTGCCCAGTTCGACGCTCCGCTTGTGCGGCAGCACGCCCTCTTCCAGACCCACGAGATATACGCGGGGGAACTCCAGCCCCTTCGCGGAGTGCAGCGTCATCAGCACCACCGCCTTGCCGGGGCCGTCCTCCTTCTTGTCCTCGACCTCCCGTTCGCCCAGCGTCGTCTCCTGCAAGTAGCCGGCGAGCGTCGGTTGCTTCGCGTCGGCGCTGTAGTGCCGGAGCGAATCGAGCACCGCTTCGATGCCGGCGCTGCGGGCGATCCGCTCCTGGGGGTTGTCGTAGCGGCGGTCGATTTCGGATTCGTAATCGACCCGATCCAACAACGTCGCCGCGACCGCGGAGAGATCCCGGGCCGTGGCGAGTTTGCGGCGGAACTCGGCCAGCAGAGAACGAAATCCCTCCAGGGCCGAGGCCGTCTTCGGATTGATCTCCCCCCGCTTCGATCGGGCGGCGGCGGCGTCCCAGAACGACGCGCCAGTGCGAACCGCCTCGTCCAGCGTGGCTTTCACGGTCGTCTGACCGATTCCCCGCGGCGGGACGTTCACGATCCGCAGCAACGCCCGATCGTCCCGCTCCGAATCGACCGCCCGCAACAATGCGAGGACGTCCTTCACCTCTTTGCGGTCGAAGAAGCTCTGCCCGCCGACGACTTCGTAGGGAATCTGTCGTTTGCGGAGGTGTTCCTCGAACGGCCGCGTCTGGTCCGCCGTGCGATGCAGCACGGCGATGTCGCCCGGGTTCACGCCGCGCTGTTTGGTGAGGAAGTCGATCTCCAAAACGGTCTGTTCCGCTTCGACGTCGGCGTCCTGATAGGGCGTCACCTTCACGGGGTTCGTCACCCGGCGGGCCGGGGTCAGCGTCTTGTCGTGCCGGGACTTGTTGAACGTGACGAGACGGTTGGACCACTCGATCACCGGGGCCGAGCAGCGGTAGTTCTCCTCCAGCCGGATCACTTTGGCGCCGGGGAAATGCGAGGCGAAGTGGAGGATGTGCTCCACGTCGGCGCCGCGCCAGCCGTAGATCGATTGGTCATCGTCGCCGACGACGCAGAGGTTCTTGTGCGAATCGACCAGCGCCTTCAGCACGCCGAACTGAACGCCGTTGGTGTCCTGATACTCGTCCACCTGCACGAAGTCGAAACGCCCGGCGTGATATGCCAGTCGATCCGGGCGCTCGCGGAAGAGGCGAAGGACGAGCAGCAGTAGGTCGTCGAAGTCCACCCCGCCTTCGGCCAGCAGCTTGTCCGCGTATTTGCGGTAGGCGAGCGCCGCGAGAAAGTCGCGGTCGTCCTCGACCGCCCCGACGGCCTCCGCCGGACTCAACCCGGCGGACTTCCACTTGCTGATGCGCGCCAGCAGATCGCCCGGCTTCAGGGCGCCGTCGGCCAGCTTCACTTCCCGCAACACCCCGCGGGCGGCACTCTCCTGATCGCCGCGGTCGAAGATCGCGAACCGCTCCGGCAAACCGACGTTTGCGGTCTCCTGCCGCAAGATCCGCAGGCAAAGCGCGTGAAACGTGCTGATCACCGGCGCCGGCTCGCCCCGACGCCGTTTGCGCCCCGGGTGCAGCAGAGCGGCGGCCCGCTCCCGCATCTCCTTCGACGCTTTGTTGGTGAAGGTGACGGACAGCGTGCGATCCGCCGGCGTCCCGGTACGGACCAATTCCGCCAGACGTTGCGTGATCACCCGCGTCTTGCCGGTGCCCGCCCCGGCGAGCACCAACAGCGGGCCTTCCCGATGACGCACGGCCTCGCGCTGCGGGGAGTTCAGTCCGTCGAGGCTCAAACGGAAACGTCCATACAGGAAGGCGAGCGGTGGGCGTCAGCCCTCCGTGTCATCGTAAGCAAGCGAACGCACGGGGGGCTGACGCCCCTCCGCTCGCCTCATCTTATCGAGAGCAATAGTCGATCAGCCGCGCGATCTCGCCGCGGAGGTCGGGGCGACTCACGATACGGTCGACGAAGCCGTGATCCAGCAGGAATTCGCTGGTCTGAAACCCGCCGGGCAGCTTCTGCTTGACCGTGGCCTCGACGACCCGCGGACCGGCGAAGCCGATCAGGGCCTTCGGTTCGGCGAGCACCACGTCGCCGAGGCTGGCGAAGCTCGCCGCGACGCCGCCCATCGTCGGGTTCGTCAGCACGGAGATGAACAGCCCGCCGGCCTCGTTCAACTTGCCCAGCGCCGCGCAGGTCTTGCCCATCTGCATCAGGCTGAAGATGCCTTCGTGCATGCGGGCGCCGCCGCCGGAACCGCTGACGATCGCCAGCGGGAGCTTCTGCTCCGTCGCCCGTTCGATGGCTCTGGTCAGCTTCTCGCCGACGACGGACCCCATCGAACCCATGATGAAGGCGGAGTCCGTGATCGCCAGCGCCAGCGGGCGACCGCGGAGGTAGCCGCGGCCGGAAACGCACGCCTCCGGCATCCCGGTGCGCTTTTGCTCCGAGACCAGCCGTTCGGCATAGGGTTTGCGATCCGAGAACCCGAGCGGGTCCGACGGCCGCAGGTTCTCGTCCCACTCCTCGAAGCTCTCCGCATCGAGCAGGTGGGCGATGCGGTCGCGGGCGGAGATGTAGAAGTGGTGATCGCACTCCGGACAGAGCCCTTGGCGCTCGTCCACCAGCTTGCGGAAGACGGTCTGCCCGCAGCCGGGACAGCGAACCCACACGCCTTCCGGCACGCCGCGTTTCTTGGGCGGGTCGTTGCCGCTGCGTTGCGCGCCGGCGCCATGCGGGGGGACGGGATCGGTGGGGGGAGTGTCTTCCGTCATCGCTCTTCAGTCGTGCCCATGTCTTCGTCGCCTGCTGCCACGACGGCCTCGCCTTCGACGTCGGTCACAGCGGCCAATTGCTCGCTGCTGAGGCTGGAGACGCACGCCTCCTCCCGCACGCTGCCCTCAGTGCTGACCACCGTCACGCTGCCGCAGCGACGCGGTTGCCCGAGCGGCCCGTCAAACTCCACCGCTTCGCCCAACACGACGCTCTCGATCAACGTCGCCAGCGGATCGGCCGCGACGATCCCGAACGTGCGCCCTTTTTTCAGCGGCTTCGAGAGCGCTTTACGGACCCGGTCCAGCGCCTCGCCGACGCTCTCCCCATCCGGCGGGCAGACGCTTTCCGGCTCGTCGTGCCATTTGCGGGCGAGTTTGGGGTACCGGCGGCGGACGTCGTCGACGGTCAGCCCCTCCCACAACCCCTGATCGAGGTTGCAGAGCGCCTCCGTCACTTTGACCGGCAGGTCGAGGCGCTCGCCGAGTTGCTCCGCCGTCGCGGCGACGTTGCCGCCGGCCCCGCGGAGCAGATAGGACAAATGCAGCCCGCGGAGCGTGTCGATCAGATCCGCGTTCTGAGCTTCCCCCGCCGCGTTGAGCGGCAGATCGAGCCGCCCGGCGATGCGGCTTTGCGCATCGTAATCGGTACAGCCGGGGCGGATGACGGCGACCTCGGTCATCGGACCGCTCCCGACCCGGGACCGGTCGCCGCGGCGCCGAGATCCTTCACGGCGGCCGCGTAGTCTTCGCGGTTGAAGACGCTCGAACCGCAGACGAAATACGAGGCCCCGGCGGCCGCGGCCGGGCCGATCGTGTCCGGGCCGATGCCGCCATCCACGCCGACGATCGCAGCGCCCGAAGACGCGGCGACGGCGGCGATTTTCTCGCTCGAACCGGGCAGATAACTCTGCCCGCCGAAGCCGGGGTTCACGCTCATCACTAGGCAGAGGTCGAACCGGCCTTCCAGATCACGCACTCGTTCCGCCGGCGTTTCCGGGTTCAGGCAGATGCCGGCCGCGACGTCCGCGTCGCGCATTCGATTCAAGAGGTCGACGGAGAAATCCTCCGCTTCGACATGGACCGTGATCAGATCGCAACCGGCTTTGAGGTACTCGTCGAGGTACTTCCCCGGCTCGCTAACCATCAGGTGCGCATCGAAGACCGCGTCGGTCCGCTCGCGCAGATCGGCGATCACCATGGCGCCGTAGGAGAGGTTCGGCACGAAGTGGCCGTCCATCACGTCCCAGTGCAGCGCCTTGGCGCCGGCGGCGTCCAGCAGGTCGACTTCATCCGCCAAGCGGGCAAAATCGCACTTCAACATGGAGGGGGCGATTACGGGAGACGACTCCCGCAGGACGCTGAGAACTCGGTCGCGTCGGGTCATGCCGCTGGTCGGGTGGGAAACAAACAACGCCGGGGTCCGTCGCGGACCCCGGCGTCACATTCTCAATCGACTACAGCGAGGCGATTTTCGCGATGATGTCCGCGGTACGGTTCGAGTAGCCGAACTCGTTGTCGTACCAGCCCATGACCTTCACCATCGACGGGCCGATGGCGAGGGTGAACTCGCCGTCGAAGATGCAGGAGTGCGGGTCGCCGACGATGTCCGAGGAGACGATCGGATCTTCGGTGTAGGACATGATCCCCTTGAGGGAACCTTCGCTGGCCGCCTTCATCGCCGCGTTGACGTCGTCGGCGGAGGCCGTTTTCTTCAGCGTGGCGGTCAGGTCGGTCACGCTGCCGGCGGGAACCGGCACGCGGAGGGCGAAGCCGGTGAGCTTGCCGTCGACGGAGGGGATCACCTTGCCGACGGCCTTCGCGGCGCCGGTGGTGGTCGGGATGATGTTCAGCGCCGCGGCCCGGGCGCGGTGCAGATCCTTGTGGATCTGGTCCGCGACGTTCTGGTCGTTCGTGTAGGCGTGGATGGTGGTCATCAGGCCGTACTCCAGGCCGAATTCCTCTTCCAGCACCTTCACCATCGGGGCGAGGCAGTTGGTGGTGCAGCTCGCGTTGGAGATGCACTTGTCGCCGGACTGCAGCTGGTCGTCGTTGACGCCCATGACGATCGTGCGATCGATGTCGTCCTTGGCCGGCTGGCTGAGCACGACCTTGCGGGCGCCGGCGTCGAGGTGGCTGTCGTAGCCGGGCTTCGTTTCCGTCTTGCGGGTGGCGAAGATGCCGGTCGATTCGAGCGCGACTTCGCAGCCGACGTCGCCCCAGGGCAGGTCGGCCGGGTTGCGTTCGCTGAAGACGGGGATCTTCTTGCCGTTGACGATCAGGCCTTCTTCATCGGCCTCGACCGTGCCGGGAAACCGGCCGTGCACGCTGTCGTACTTGAGCAGGATCGCCAACGCCTTGTTGTCGGCGAGGTCGTTGATCCCGACGATCTCAAATTCCTCAGGACGGGCGGCCATTGCCCGGAAGGAGATGCGGCCGATCCGCCCGAACCCGTTGATACCGACTTTAACCGCCACGAAACGTCTCGCTTGCTGGAGAATAGAACTCAGGAGGACTGACGCCGGGTGGCGCCGGAACGCGGGCGCAATCCCTCCGCCGACGTCGCGGGAAGCGTAGGCATCGGGCCTCCACCCCACAACCGAGCGGGTCGTCCGACGTCATCGTTTGAAGACCCGGCAAACTTTAGCGGGCGGTTTCCGAAACGCTGGCAGATCCAACGGGCGTTAGCACAATCGAGCAATGCTCCATCGCCCCGCCCTAACCGTTCTGGCTGCTCTGGCCGCCCCCGCCGTTCTGTTCGCCCACCCGCCGGGGGGGGACGGACATCACGTGCACCTCGAAGACCTACCGCAGCCGGAGAAGCAGTCCGACGCTGTGACGCACGCCCCGACCGCGATGCCGGACCGAGTCGTGCTGACTTACGCCCACGACCCCGCCGCCACCCAGGCCGTCACCTGGCGGACGCACGACGAAACCGAGAACGCGTTCGCCCAGATCGCTCTCGCCACCCGGGGGCCGCAGTTTGTGTCTCCCCGGAATCGGATGAGTGCGGACGAAGACTTCGTGACCGTCGTTTCGGCGGAGACGACGCCCTATCGCACCGAGTTATCCGCCGCGAACTACCACACGGCCGAGTTCACGGGCCTCACGCCGTCCACGAAGTACGTCTATCGGGTCGGCGACGGCACGAATTGGAGCGAATGGAGCCATTTCACCACCGCAGCGGACAAGCCGGAGCCGTTCTCGTTCATCTACGTCGGCGACGCTCAGAACGAAGTGTTCAGCCTGTGGAGCCGCGTGATTCGACAGGCGTTCGCCGACGCCCCCAAGGCGGCGTTCACGCTGCACGCCGGCGACCTGATCAACAAGGCGGAGGCGGACGACGAGTGGGGCGGCTGGTTCGACGCGGGCGGGTTTATCAACCGCGGCACCCCCGTCCTCGCTACGCCGGGCAACCACGAGTACTACACCAAAGGCAAGGTCGTCAGTGCCCATTGGCGACCGACATTCGCCTTTCCGGAGAACGGCCCGGACATCCCCGGCCTCGAAGAGACGGTCTGGTATCTCGATTATCAGGGCGTCCGATTCATCAGCTTGAACTCGAACGAAAAGACCGAGGAACAGGTTCCGTGGCTTCGCAAAACGCTCGCCTCGAATCCCCACCGATGGACGATCGTGACGTTCCACCATCCGCTCTATAACTCGAAGGCCGGACGCGATAATCCGGAGCTGCGCGCCGCTTGGCAGCCGCTGTTCGACGAGTTCGGCGTGGACTTGGTGTTGCAGGGGCACGATCACACCTACGCCCGCAGCAAGCTGGTCACGGCGGCGGACAACGAGGTCGATCGGAACGCCTCTCCAAGCGAGGACTCCGACGTGCGGAGCCAGCCGGCCGACGGCGTGACGCGGGATGAAAACGTCGCGGCGGGCGTCAGCGGCGTGTCGGAGGCCGGCACGGTGTATGTCGTCAGCGTCAGCGGACCGAAGATGTACGACCTCGGCGATCGCCCGCTGTTCCGCCGCACCGGCGGGGGGACGCAGCTGTATCAGATCATCAGCCTCGACGGCGACGTGCTGCGCTTCGACGCCTACACCGCGACCGGCGCCCTGTTCGACGGGTTCACCCTGACGAAGAACGAGTCCGGGCCAAACACGCTGACGGAAGACGCCGCGGACGACGTCCAGGTGCCGGTCAACGCGGAGACGCCGTAGGTTCCGGCCCGTCGAGGCGGCAGCGGAATCGGTCGGTTACGACCGATTCCGCTTCGCTTTGGCCTGTTCGCTGTAGAGCTTCAACGTCTTTCGTTCCTTTCGGGTGAGGCTCGACTCGCCGCTGGCGTGCAGCTTTGCGAGAACCAGGTCCGCGCGCCGTTCGAGTTCGTCGTCCTCCTCGTCCGCGGTCTCCGGGCGGTGCAGGCGAACCTTCGGCCCGACCCCGACGGATCGTTTGAGCCCGCGGAACGTGAATCGCGGCAGGCGGCCGGTGACGCGATCCAGCGCCTCGTCGAAATTCCAGCCGAACTTGAAGTAGAGCCACCCCAGCAACAGTCCGCCGAAGTGGGCGCCGTGGGCGACGCCGTCCGCCGCAATCGTGCCGGCTCCGACGCGCATCAGGACTTCGTAGGTCTCGAAAATGGCGTACAGCCCGGCGACCAGCCAGAGCGGAACCGTGATGAAGATCAGGCTGATCTGCTTGTGGGGATCCCACAGCGCCGAGAGCATGATCACGCCCATCACCGCGCCGCTGGCGCCGATGCAGGTGGACACCGCGTCGCCTCCCGGCCCGATCCCGGGGGTCAATTCGAGGGCGGAGAAGATCAGCCCGCCCGCGATCAGCGAGGCGAAGTAGAAGAGGAGAAACTCCTTGGCCCCCAAGCGGTCCTCGGCGTACCTGCCGAGTCCGTACAGCCACAGCATGTTAAACAGGATGTGCCACAGGTCGCCGTGCAGGAATCCGTAGGAGACCAGTCGCCACACCTGTCCGATTCCGAGCAGCGACGGATCGAGGCCGAACAGCCCGCTCATCAGCGGTTGGTCGTAGATCCTCGGCGCCCGCGCCGAAAGGAGCTGCACCACAAAGACGACGATGCAGACGATCACGATCCCTTTGACCGCGCGGTTGCTCCCGCCCAGAAACGCCCGGCGCGAGGGGCTGTCCCAGGCGTAATCGCGATCCTCGAAAGCCATCAGTGCGGCACGCAAATGAGAGACGTCGGACGCGCTCCCGATGCGGCCGCGTCGCGGCTACTCGCCTTGCGCGGTCCGCGGCGGGGCCGCGGTCGGCAAACGGCCGGCGAGGTCGACGTTCTCCGCCAACGCCGCCCGCAGCCGGTCACTGGCATTCTTGACCGCCCGTCGCAACTGGTCCAGTTCAACTAACCGTTCCGCCCGATCCTGCTCCTCCGCGGTGGTCGCGGCGATGATCCCGGCTTTGATCTCCGGGGCGTCGGAAATCTCCGGCGCGTCCGGGTCGCCCAGCAAGGCCCGCTCGCGAGCGGCGAGCGTGTCCTGGGCATCCGCGACGGACTGCCGACGCAATTCGAGCGTGTTCCGCCGATTGCCCAGCACTTCGCGGCGGGTCACGAGGGAGGCGTCCAGCGTTTCAAACTGCGACGCCCGCGAGGCCGGCACGTCGTACCGCACCCGCCAAGGGGCGGCGACCGGCCAGGTTTGCGGTTCGCCCGGCTGCACGACGAACGTCGGCGCCAACTGCGAGGAGCGTTCCGCCGCCTGCACGACCGAGAACGGGCCGATGTACACGCTCGCGTCGCCTTCGCCTGTGGGGGCGAACAGATGCACGACCGGGGCGGCCGCGCCCGCTTCGCCGGCGGCCAATCCGTCCGCCGTGCCGATGTCGAGGGCCACATTGCCCTGGGCGTCGAACTGCGGTTGGCGGGCCGTCAGCACCTGACCGAAGCCGGCGTTCGCGGCCCGCAATTCGTTCGTCAGCTGCAACTCGTTGGCCCTCAGGGCGGGCAAGCCCTCCGCGGCTTGTTCCGCGGCCGCTTGCGCCTCGTTCGCCTCGCTGCTCCAGGACGACTGCGTGTCGAGCGACCGAATGGAGAAGTAGAACGCGGCGATCCCGCCGATCACCAGCAGGCTGCTGAAGATGATGCGGTAGATCTTCACGGGGGCGTGATCCGGGGGCGGGGACGAACGCGGAGGCGTCGCATCGTACGACGTTCCAACGACCGGCGGTTGACGGCGACGGGGATTGCGGAACCGCTCAGGCTAAGTTGCGGCGCGCGCGGCGGTCAAACAGAATCGGCCCTCCGAGGGGGTCGCGTCGCTCTCGACCGCCGCCGATCGCCAGAACCGGCGCCGTCCGTCGCCCGTTCCCCGTACGACCC
>NZ_WTPX01000094.1 GCF_013036045.1 Alienimonas chondri | reverse complement strand
GGGATCGGGGGCGGGGAGAGAACTGTAGCGGCGGGGCCGCGATTATCCCCGTCCGCGCTTCGACTGGCGGTCGTCCCGAATCACTCCGCGGGCCTGTCGATACAGCTGGGCCTGCTGGCGACGCACGGCGAGCTTCAGGTCCGCCTTCGACCAGCCCGCCTTGGCGCCGATGCGGGCCAGCAGCCGGCCTTCGCGGCGATCCAGGCGCCCGTCGATCAGCGTCGCCCGCACCAGGCGGTCCATCCAAGCCTTCGCGACCGCGGGATCGTTCGGCAGGGCGACGGGCGTCTCGGACTCGCGGGCGCCCTCCAGGATTCGCTCCGCCCGCTCCTCGGAGAACCCATGATGGCGGGCGAAGGCGAGCAGATCGCGGCGTTCCTGCTCGTGCACCGTCCCGTCGGCCCACAGCATCCGGGCCGTCGCGTCCAGCAGTTCGGCGTGATTGCCCAACGCCTCCGCCGCCAGACGGGGCGAATCGCGGTCGTCGTCCCGGGAGCGGAGCGCCTCGTGGACGGTCGGCTCGTAGGCGACCACGTCCTCCAGCACCCAGCCGTGCGATCCGTCGTTGAGCGGCGCGCCGCAGTAGCCGCAGGCGTCGCGGCTGTGGGCGTCGATCGGGGCGCCGCAGGTCTCGCAGCCGGCCGAGGAGAAGGCCCGATCGACCGCCGAGACCGTCCCCCGCCGCCGTTTGAGGATCATCTCGTCGGTGCGGATCCGCTGATGGCCGTGCAAGCGCGGGCCGCGACGATCGCCGGAGGCCGGCGTCGCCGACCACCGCACCATCACCCGCAAGCGGTCGAAGTCATCGTTCCCATCTCGGCCGGCGCCGGCCGGCTGACAGCGGACCAGTTCCACCACGCCCACCGCGGGCGTTTTCCAGAAGCGGTCGTCGCCGCGATGCCAACGAGCCGGGACCGTCTCCGCCCCGCGCTGCACGACCGGGGCGGCGTAGGCGAAGTCGTCGTGATAGACCGCCATCATCGCCCGCCAGAAGATCACGGAGGCCCGGTCCTCGATCTGTTGCACGTTCAGATGCGGGTCGGTCTGCCGCAATTCCTCCCAGCCGGGCACGACTTCGGCGGCGGGGGGCACGACCCATTCTTCGTCCTGCGTGATCTCCGCCAGCACCCAGTCGTATTGGCCGGAGTTCACGATCGAACCGCACTGCGGACACTCCGCCCGGTCCACGATCGCGACCGGCCCGCCGCAGTTCGGGCAGCGGCCCTCCAGCACGGAGCGATCGGCGCTCGTTTGCACCCCCGGTCGTCGGGAGAAGGACCAGATCTCCGTGAACGGCGTCCGCGCGCGGTCGCTCTTTCCGGAGACCCATCGCCCGGTCGTGAGGCTCTCGTTATAGGTGATCGCCGCGGCGGGGATGCGGACATGGATCGTATCGAAGTACGGGGTCGACTCGACCGAGACGATCTTCGGGGATCCCGCCGTCACGTTCTTCATGCGATTGCGGATGTCCTCCGCCTTCTGCATGCCGATATATAATTCAAACCGCTCGTGCACGCCGTCGGACAGAAACGCTCGACAGGTGGAGAGGTTCTGTTCGCTCCAGGCGTATTGCGTCGTGAGGAACGCGTGGGAGACGCGGTCGAGGAACAGTTCTTCGGTGAAACCGGGGTCGCGGTCGCGCACGGCCTGCAGCGCCTCGACGCGGCGGCGCTTCTCCTGAATCTTCTTTCCGCGGCGAATCGTGCGAGTGACGCGACGGGACTTCTCTTCGTCCTTGCCGTAGTAAAAGACGAACCCGACGACGATCCAAATCGGGATCATATATTGCGGATAGAGGAACGTGAGCCGCGCCAACGCGACGATCGCCGCTCCGCCGTCGCCGCCGCCCCCGCCGGCCTGGGCGACGAGTTGCAGGAGCGAAACGAACATGGCGCGGTCGAGGGGGAGGCGGAACCCCAGTGTGAACGCTGCGGAAGACTGAGGCCAACGCGACCGGTCGGCGGACGGTTCACGTCACCCGTCCAGCCGAACCCCGCGCAATCGTAAGGCGTTACCGATGACGGACACGTCGCTGAAGGCCATCGCGGCGGCGGCGAGCATCGGCACGACGCTCAACGGGACGTGGAACAACGCCGTCAGCAGCCCGGCCGCGGCGGGGATCGCACAGGCGTTGTAGATCAGGGCGAGGGCGAGGTTCTGCTTGGCGTTGCGCATCGTCGCCCGGCCCAGCCGCACGGCCCGGGCGACCGCGGCCACGTCCCCGCCGACCAACGTGACGTCCGCGGCCCCGATCGCCACGTCGGAGCCAGCCCCGATCGCGGCGCCCACATCCGCGGCGGCCAGCGCCGGGGCGTCGTTCACCCCGTCCCCGACCATCATCACCCGCTTGCCCTGTGCTTGTAGGGCGAGAACGGCGTCGTGCTTATCCTCCGGGGAAACGCCGGCGGTGACGTGGTCGGCGTCGAGGAAGACCGAATCAGCCACGGCGACGGCCGCCTGCTTCGAATCACCAGTCAGCATCCGCACGGACAATCCCAGTGACTTGAGTTCGTGAATCGCTCCAGCCGCGTCCGCCCGCACCTGATCTCGGATCAGCAGCACACCGACGAACCGACCGGGCTTCTCGGATCGCGTAGCAAGGGCAACGCAGACGGCCGTCGCCCCGAACCGCTCGTGCGGCTCGAACTCCTCCGGAACGGACCATCCGCCCGCTTCCTTCGAATGCGTGGCGATACCGCGTTCCTGAAGAAACCGTTCCGATCCGACTAGAACCGTCGTGCCGTCGACCACCGCTTCGATCCCGCGGCCGGCGGTCGAGCGGAACCCTTCGGCGTTCGGCACATCAAGGCCTCGCTCGGCGGCGGCGGTGAGGACGGCGGCCGCGAGCGGGTGTTCGCTGCCCCGCTCTGCCGCGGCGGCCAGCGTGAGGAGATAATCCTCATCGAACCCGTGCGACGGAACGACGTCCGCAATCCGAGGCTTGCCTTCGGTGATCGTCCCCGTCTTGTCCAGCACGACGGTGTCCACCTCGCTCAACGCCTGCAACGCCGCGGCGTCTCTCACCAGCACGCCGGCCTTCGCTCCGCGGCCGACGCCCACGGTGACGCTCATCGGAATCGCCAATCCCAAGGCGCAGGGGCAGGCGATGATGAGGACCGACAACGCCCCCACGGCGCCGACGGCGAGGCGGTCCGGGCGATCGCTGAGCAGGCTCCAGCCGGCGAACGACAGCACGGCGCACAGCACGACGGCCGGGACGAACCACGCGGCGACGCGGTCCGCGAGATCCTGCACCGGCGCCCGACTGCGGCGGGCCTCCGCGACCAGCGTGACGATCCGGGCCAGCACCGTGTCCGCCCCGACACGCTCCGCGGTCATCGTGAACGACCCCGTCCCGTTGACGGTGCCGCCGGTGATCGGGTCGCCCGGCTCCTTCCGCACCGGGGCCGGTTCGCCGGTCAGCATCGATTCGTCCACGTGCGAACGGCCCTCCGACACCGTCCCGTCCACCGGCGCCGCGGCCCCGGGAACGACCCGCAGCAGGTCGCCGGGCTGCACGGCGGAGAGCGGGATCTCCTCCTCCGTACCGTCGCCCTTCACACGCCGAGCCGTCGCGGGGGCGAGGTTCATCAGGTCGCGGATCGCGTCCCCGGTGCGGCGGCGGGCGCGGCGTTCCAGCACCTGCCCCAACAGCACCAGCGCGACGATTGTCACCGCGGCTTCGAAGTAGACCGGGGGCAACACGTTGCCGTCCGGGCCGCCCTCGCCGAACGCGTCGGGGATGGCGTCGGGAACCACGGTCGCGATCACGCTGTAGAGCGTCGCCGCGGCGATCCCCAAGCCGATCAGGGTGAACATGTTCGGCCGCAGCGGCCAGAGGCTCTTCACCCCGCGTGCAAGAATCGTCCATCCGGCCCACAGCACGACCGGCAGGGTGAAGGCCAGTTGCAGCAGACGATTGGTCGTGGCGGAGAACCAATCGTTCACCGGCAGGCCGACCATCGGCCCCATCGCCAGCAGGATGACCGGCGCCGCGAGGACCGCGGCGACGACGAACCGTGTGGTCAGCGCGGCAAGGTCGCGGGCGTTTTCATCGATGGGGCACTCGTCGTTCGCCGTCGTCTTGGAGACGACGGCGAACGACGGTTCGAGGTCCATGCCGCACTGGGGGCAGTCGCCGGGGGCGTCGCGAACGACGTCCGGGTGCATCGGGCACGACCACCGACCCGCGGCGTCCTCCGCCCGGGACGTGACGCGGCCGGGAGGCGAACCGGCCAGGCCGGCGGCGGGGTTCTCCGGGATGCCGTCGTCCGCACCGCAACAGGAGCCGCAGGCCGGCTGCTTCGCCTTCGAGGGAGCAGGGAGCGGGTCGAGCGTCGGGAGCGCGGGCACGGGGCCATCCGGTTCAATGCAGATCGAATCGCCATCGTAGAGCCGATCGGAACGGCGGGAATCGGGGCGCTCCCCCGGCGCCTCGCGGCGCCGACCGCGTCAGTTCGCGAGGCCGCTCCGCACCTCGTCGTCGAGTTTCAGCAACTCCTCGTACAGCTCGCGCTGACGATCGGAGAGGGCTTTGGGGACGACGATTTTCGTCTGCACGATCTGATCGCCGTCGGTCCCGGACTTCGGGTTCTTCACGCCTTTGCCCCGCAGCCGCAGCTTGGAGCCGCTGGCGGCGCCGGGGGGGATGGTCAGGGTGACGGTGCCCTCGGAGAGGGTCGGCACGTCGACCTTGGCGCCGAGCGCGGCCTCGGCGGGGGTGAGGGGAAGATCCATGACGAGGTTCGCCCCGTCGCGGCGGAACGTCGGGTGGGCGGCGGTTTTGATCGTCAGCAGCAGATCGCCGGGCGTGCCGCCGGGGCCGCCGGGTTCGCCCTTGCCGGCCAGTCGCATCGTGCCGCCGTCAGCGATGCCGGCGGGGATCTTGACGGTCAGCGATTCCCGCTTGCCGCCGCGGTCGAGGTTCAATTCGTACTCGCCGCCCAGCGCCGCGACGGTGAAGGGCACGGTGACGGTCGTGCGCACGTCGGACCCCTTCCGAGGCCGCGTGCGGGCGCCGCCGAAGGGGCTGCCTCCGCTGCCCGGTCGGCGGCCGGCGCCGCCGAGGCCGCCCAGCAGGTCGTTCAGATCGAACCCGTCGCCGAACAGGTCGCCCATATCCACCTGCTGACCGCCGGCGCCGCCGAACGGGTGCCCGCCCCCGCCGCCGAAGGGACTGCCGCCGCCCGGTCGGCCGCCGCCGAACTGCTTGTAGTTCGAGCCGAAGCGGTCGTACTGGGCGCGTTTGTCGGCGTCGGAGAGCACGCCGTACGCTTCGCCGACAGCTTTGAAGGTCTCCGAGGCTTTGGGGTCGTCCGGATTGCGGTCGGGGTGATTCTCGCGCGCGAGTTTGCGATACGCCTTGCGGATCTCCGCGGCGTCGGCGGTGCGGGACACGCCGAGGGTCTTGTAGTAATCGTCCGCCATCGCCGGGAAAGCCCGCCGAGCGGCGGGGGTCGTTTGAAAGGAAAGAAGCTGGTGGGATTCGGGGGGCGGACATCATACGGACCGCCCCGCGACATGCCCGCCGGGGAGAACCCGGTGTTCGTGCGATTCGATCACGACGTTCCCGCTGGGCAGCGGGGCCGTGCGGCGGCGTTGTGAACGTGTCGCCCCGCCCTTCTTCGCCTCGACTTGATCCGATGCTCGCTCCGCTGCCCCTCGGTCTCGCCGCGTTGCTCGCGCTCGCCCCGCCGCCGAACTCACCGCCTCGCGACGAACCGGAGGTGCGGGAACTGATCGTCTCGCCCGCCCCGCTGCCCGATCCGGCGTTGAAACACCGGCTGACGATCCCCGACGAGGCCCGCTTGCCCGGCAGCGCCGTGACCTACTGGTATCGGGCGGAACTGGTCATGGCGCAGGATGAAACGATCCGCGTCCGCAACGCGGACGGCGCCGCAGTGCGATCCCGACAGGGGCTCGCCGGCGACCTCCTGACCGAACCGCCCGCCGATCTGACCGCGGAGCGGATTGGGCGAGACGTCGACTTCTCCGATCGGGGGGACGGGTGGGAGTCGTGGCAAGCGTTCCGCGATATGGAAGCCGCGGCCCGCCGGCCGCCGGGGGACTGGGGCTTCGGCGTCGAGGCGCTGAGCGGGCGGGAATCGGTCGAGTTTCTGCTGCCGGAGATCCAGAACGTCCGCGGCCTGGCTCGGTTGATCACGTTACGGGGCCGATCGCGGGTCGGGCGGGGCGATTACGAAGGCGCGCTCGCCGACGCGACGGTCGCGTTGCGGCTTTCGGAGGACTGCGGCCGGGCGCCGTTCCTCGTCGCGGACCTGGTCGCCGTGGCGGTGACCACGATCACGAACGACCACCTGATCGAAGCGATCGTCGCCGCGCCGGATTCGCCGAACCTCTATTACGCCCTGACCGAACGGCCGGACCCCGCCGCGGGGCTGGCGGACAGTTGGGACTTCGAGTTCTCCTTCGCCGACCGCTTCGCCCCGTGGTTGAAGGACGCGGAGACGCGAGAGTGGCCCGCGGAGCGGTGGCGTGCGGAATTGATCGCGCTGCACGAAGCGATCGACGAATTGGACGGTAATCCGGCGACGGACCGCGACCAGGCCGTCGCGACGGTCGATCGGCTGCTGACGGACGATCTGCCCGCGGCGAAGGCCGCGCTGGTCGCCGCCGGGCTGGACCCCGCCGCGGTCGACGCGATGCCGCCGGGGCAGGCGATCGCGGCGTCTCAGGCCCGGACGCTGCGGCGGATGGCCGATCGGCAGCGGGTCGCTCTCGCCCTGCCGCCGCGTCAGGCGTTGGCGGCGCTGACCGAAATTGAGACCGCTTTCACGGCCGATGGCGCCCCGGCGTTGCTGGCTCTCTCGATGTGGCCCTCCGTCCGTCAGGCGTACGCGGCGGGTCTGCGGGCGCAAACGGATCTCGCGGCCCTGTGGACGATCGAAGCCCTGCGGGCGCACGCCGCCGCCAGCGGAGCGTTCCCGCAGGCGTTGGAGGACGTCGTCGTCGTTCCCGTGCCGGAGAACCCTGGCGCCGGAAAAGCCTTCGGCTATCGGCTGGAGGGCGAAACGGCCGTGCTGGAGGTGATCCGCGACCCCGCCCGTGCGCCGGTGAACCGAATCTATCGGCTCACGCTGCGAGGCGACGGGTAGGCAAGCGGAGAAACGGCGAGCCGCGGGGCTTGTCCCCCCGGACCGCAGTCGCATCGCGACGCCGGGAGAGCGATCTAACGGCTCCAACGACCGCGTCGACGGCGACGCCGCGATGACGGCGTGCGGGTGATTGAGAATGCGTTGACTTGGCCGGTTTCGGGGTTTGGATCGCGGAATCGACGTTGGGGTATCAGGGATCGCCTGACCGGCCCGTTCCTTGCAAGCCGAAGAAGCCGATGCCCGCAGGGACTCGCGGGCGCCTCGCGCCACTGCACCACCACAGATTGCCGGACATGGACGTCCCCCCCCGCATGCGCAGGATCGTCGGTTTGCGCTTCCCCGGCGCATTGATCGCCGCCCGGGTCGCGGACCGATTGCGGAGCGTCCGGGGCGTTCGGTGGGGCGCCGCTGCGGCGCTCGCCGCGGCGAGCCTGCCGTCGGTGGCGTCGGGGCAGCTCACCGTCGACAGCGCCGCCTTCCCGGCCGGCGTGGCGCCGTATCAGGTGTCCGGCACGGAGGATTACAGTTCCGCGGGCGACTTCACGGTTGAAAGCGGCGCTGGTCTGGAAGTGCAAGGCCCCTCCGGCCATCTGATCACCGACGCCTTTTTTCAGGCCGGCACGACGGATATCTTCTCCGGCGGGCTGCTCACCGTGAACGCCGGGCTCGACTTCACGAACAGCGGCGGCACGACCACCGTCGCCGGGACGTTGAACTCCGGCCGGAACATAATTGTCAGCGGCGGGGATTTGATCGCCCAGGTCGGCGGCACGATCACCGGCGCCGCTCTGTCCCAGACCGGCTTCGGGGACTTTACGACCGCCGGCGACGTGAACCTCAGCGGGGCCGCGACCATCGCCGGGACCGGCGCTCAGTTGTCCGTGACCGGCGGCACGTTCGACGCGGCCTCCCTGGCCCTCTCCGCCAACGGGGATGCGACCACCAACGGGACCGTCACGATCGCCGGCGCCACCACCGTCGACAGCAATCTCTCCCACCTCACGGTCCAGGGCGGACAGTTCAACACCGGTTCTCTCGCGCTCACCAACGCCGGAGACGCCACGTTCAACGGCGACGTGAACGTGACCGGGGCCGCAACCCTGACCGGAGCCGGATCGCAACTGCAGGTGAACGGCGGGACGTTCGACGCCGCCTCGCTGGGTTTGTCCGGCGACGCGGGCGCCTACCTGAACGGCGACGTCAACGTGACCGGGGCTTTGACGGTCGACGGGACCGGCTCGCTGTTGAGCCAGGTCAGCGGAACGCTGGACGCTGGTTCGCTCGCCCTGACGAACAACGGCGACGTCGCCATCGGTGCCGCCACGACGCTGACCGGGAACGCCACCGCCGACGGGACGAACTCCGTCCTCAACGTGAACTCGGGCGGGTCGTTTAACGCCGTCGGACTCGGACTGACGAACGGCGGACGGCTGCAAGTGCAGGGCGGGGCCGCCGCCTTCTCCGGCGCCGCGACCGCCGACGGCGCCTCCACGGAGCTGCGGATGACCAGCGGAAGCTTCGACGCCGCATCGTTGGCTCTCAGCGGCGGGGCGACGTCGCTGTTCGAGGGCGGCATCGCCACGATCACCGGCGCCACGACCGTCGGCGGGGTCGGCTCAAACGTCGATGTCCGCAGCAGCGCCCAGTTCAACGCCGGATCGCTGGCCGTCAACGCCGGTCAGATCGCCACCGCCGGCGACGTGAACGTGACCGGCGCGGCGACGGTCACGGGGACCGGCGTCCTGCTCGACATCACCGCCGGGACGTTCGACGCCGGGTCGCTGGCGGTCTCCGGACTGAGCGAAACCAACGTGTACGGGGCGGCGACGATCGCCGGTGCCCTCACGGTCTCCGGCGGGGTCAGCCCAATTTCGCAGACCGAGTTCACTCTGGAAACGGGCGGCTCGCTCACGGCGAACAGCTTGGCCGTCACCAATCGCGGGCGGTGGACCTCGCTGCGGGACGGCAATGACACCGACATCGCCGGCGCCGTCACGGTCGACGGCAGCGGCTCCTTGCTGATTCATCATCGCGGCACGTTCGACGCTGCGACTCTGGCTTTGACGAATAGCGGCGCCGCGACGTTCGCCGACGACGCGACGTTCACCGGGGCGGTCAGCGCCGACGGAACCAGCTCGCAGTTCATCGTGCAGCCCGGCGGAACGTTCCAGGGGGCGAGCTTCCAAGCCACCAACGGCGGTTCGCTGACGACCTCAAGCGGTACGGCGACGTTCACCGGGGCGGCGAGCTTCGACGGCGCCGGCTCTCAGTTGACCCTGTTCCCCGTCGGCGCTTTGAACGCCGCGTCGTTGAGCGTGACCGATAGGGCGACCGCCTCTCTCTTCGACGGCAGCCTCGCCACGATCACCGGCGCCACGACCGTCGACAGCAACGGCGCCGCGATCGACGTCGCCGCGGGCGGCTCGTTCACCGGAACGACCCTGGCCCTCACCGACGACGGCCGGTTCGTCACGGCGGGCACGACGAGCTTCACCGGCGACGTGACCCTCGATCAGTCGAACGACGACGCGCTGGTCGGCGACGTGGGCGGGCTGCACGTCGACGGGGGAACGATGGACGTGGGAGGACGTTTCGAGGTCGGCGATCTGTCCACCGTCGAAATTACGGGCGATTTGAACGTCACGGGCGCCGTCACCTCCGGATTGGCCGCATTCCTGCACGTGAACTCGACGGGCGCGCTGACCGCCGGTTCGGGATTGGAGATCCTTGACGGCACGGAGATACGGAACGAAGGCAGCGTGGTCGTCCAGAGCGGCGACGTCGTGGTTCACGACGGCGATCTATCGGCGTACCAATCCTCCGACTTTGAGATCGTCTCGGGCGATCTGGCCGTCGTGGAGAGTTCGCAACTGGGTTCCGCCGGAACCGTGACGGTCGGCGGGGACGTGCGAATCGGCGGCGCCTCGGCGGAGTTCAATTCGACCGGCAGGCTGAACGCCGTCAACTTGATCCTGGACGCCGACGACCCACTGAACGTCCCCAAATTCAGCGACTCCAGTCTGTTCGATGTGCAGGGCGGGGCCGTCGATCTCTCCGGCGCCGCGATCGTTCGCGGAGCCAACTCCCACCTGGACGTCCGCCTCGGCGGAACGCTGGACGCGGCCTCCGTGACCGTCGTCGACGGCGGCACGTTCGAGGTCGACGCCGACTCTGCGGCGAACGTCTCGGGCGACTTCGCGTTGACCGACGGCCTCGCCACCGTGTTCGACGGCGGCACGCTGACGTTGGGATCTCTGACACAGGCCGCGACCGGCACGCTCGACGTGCAGTCCGGCGGTACGCTGACGGTCAACGGCGCCTGGGACGCGGCGACCGTCACGCTGCAGGACGGCGCCGTCTACGGCGGCGATACGACCTTCACCGGCAACGTGATCGCCGCCGGCACGCTCGCCCCCGGCAACAGCCCGGGCACGACCACGGTCGGCGGGAACTTCAACACGGTGGCCACTACCGTGCTGGACATCGAGGTGAACCCGGTTCTCGCCGGCGCCGCCCCGCGGCCGGGCGTGGACCACGACCAGATCATCGTCGGCGGCACGGCGACCATCGACGGGGGCACCCTGAAGGTCAGTCAGTTCGCCCCCGGCCGACTGAGCCGCGGCACGAAATATGACTTCCTCGTCGCGAACGCGCTGGTCGTCAACGATCCGCTGACCCTGCAGAACGTCACCGGGTTCCGGTTCATCACGCGGTTCGACGCAACGACTTACTCGCTGATCGTCGGCGGCGACGCGGCCTACGCCGGCATGGGCGCGAGCCGGAACCAGCGGGCGGTCGGCGGGGCGTTGGACGCTCTGAACGGCGCTCCGGCCCTCGCCGGGATCTTCAACGCTCTCGACACCCTCCCCACCGAAGCGGCCACCGCCGCGGCGCTGGACGGGCTGTCCGGCGAGATCTACGGCACGCACCTCTCCGCGACGAACCGCTCGTCGCTGGCCTTCCTGGACCTGATCGGCGGCCGCGACGCCGCCTTCCCGCTGCACTGCCAGACCCGTCCCGCCGGCTTGGGCGGCTGGTGGGAGAGCTACGGAACCGGCGGTCGGGTCAACGGCGACGCGAACGCCTCCACCGCGGAACTGGGCACGGTCGGCACGGCGGTCGGGCTGACGCAGTCGTTCGTCTCCGGCGGCGTTTGCGTGGACGCGGAGGCCTTCTACGGCTTCGAATCGGCCACGACGCGCGTGCCCGGCGTCGACAGCTCCGTCACCAGCGACCTGCACCGCGTGGGCGGTTCGCTGCGGGTCGGCGCCGGGCGGGCCTTCGGTCGCGTCACCGCGTTCGGCGGGACCAGCGAGAGCGAATCCCGCCGGGCCGTGCAAATCGACAGCCCGCTCCTCCCCTTCGCCGACCGCACGACGGGCGCCTTCGACGGCTCCCTCGCCGCGGCCGATGCGGAGACCGGCCTGCTGTTCGGCTCGCCGAGCGATTACCTCATGCCGATCGTCGGGCTGCGATACGCCCACACCCGGCAGGACGAATTGACGGAAGCCGGCGGTCTCGCGGCGTTGAACGTGGACGAACGGCCCCTGAGCGAACTCCGCGCCCGCGTCGGTCTGCGGGCGGGCGGGGTCTTGATCGCCTCGAACGTCCTTCCCGTCTCCGGCACGATGGAGGCCGTTTATAGCCGCGACGTCAGCGCCGGCACGGTCGGCGATTACGACGCCCGCTTCGCCGCGGCGCCCGGTTCGACCTTCGCCGCCCGCGGCACGGACTTCGGCGCCGACCGCATCGTGCTCGGCCCGGGCCTGACGATCGGCGACGGTCCGGTGCGTCTCTCCACGAATTATCGGGCCGGGCTGGGCGAAGACAGCGTCCTGCACAGCGGCGACGCCCGTTTGGAAGTGCTGTTTTGATTCCTGCCAGCGAGCCGGGGGGTTCATCCCCCCGGACCGGCGAGCGCAGCGATCCGAACGGGCTGCGACGCCTCGAAAGCCCGGTCCGGGGGGACAAGCCCCCCGGCTCGCTGAATCGCCGCACAGGTTCGCTCAGGCGACGGCGGTTTCGAGTTCGCTCATCAATTGGTCCGGCCGGAACGGTTTATAGAGCACGCCGTGCAGCCCCTCGCGGCGGGCGCGGACGATGCTGTGGCCGGGGTCGTAGCCGAAGCCGGTCATAAAGATGACCGGCAGCCCGGGGGCGAAGTCGCGGAGGGCGCAGAAGCACTCATAACCGCCGGCTCGCATCTCATCCGCCAAGTCGGCGCCGGGGTCGCAGGTTTCCTCCGTCTCGCCGCCCTCATGATGTGCGACGGCCCCCGCGAGGTCGCCGGGCGGCAGGCGAATATCCACCAGCGCCGCGTCGTAGGGGAAGCTGCGGGCCATCATCAACGCCTCGCCGGCGTCGTGGGCGGTTTCGACCTCGCAGCCGGCCCGGCCGAGCAGCGTGTGGGCGGCGGTCCGCACATGGGCGTCGGCGTCGGCGACCAGCACCCGCGCGCCCTTCAATGCCGGGTGGACCGGGCCGGCCGGCAGGGGAGTGCGGGTCGGTTCGGGTCGCAGTTCCTCGCCGACCCGGTGAATCAGCGTTTTGATCTCCCGGCTCCGCACCAACACCCGTTTGAGCCGGTCGGACATCTCCCGGCCATGCCCGATATATCTCTCCATCAGCCACGCCGCGTCCCGCAGAATTTCGTCCAGCGGGGCGGCGACTTCCCGGAGGGTGCGTTCGGTGCTTTCCCGCGCCGTGCTGTATTTCTCCGCGACTAGTAACTCCAGCGTGTGCAGCGCCGCGGCGATCTCGCGGGCGAACAACTCCGCGAAGCGGACGTCGTCCTCGGTGAAGGCCGCCGGTTCGCAGCTTTCCACGTTAAAGGTGCCGAGGATCTGTTCGCCCAGCACCAGCGGGACCGTCAGGGCGCTGCGGGCGCCGGGGGCGCCGGGTAAATAATGCGGGTCGCAGGCGGTGTCCGGGCAGAGATACGGCCGACCGGTGGAGGCTACCAGGCCGGTGGCGCCGTTCTGTTCGACATCGGCCCGCAGCGCCATTTCCGGGACGCCCTCCGCCATGCCGGAACTCAACAACGGCCGCAGTTCGCCCGTGAAATCGTCCAGCAGACGAATTTCGACCGTATCGAACTCCATGAGATCGCGGGTGAACTGCAACACCTTGCCGCGCAGCAGTTCGATGCGGTCCTCGGCGCTCATGTCGGGGACTTCCTCCGGGGAGAGGTCGCCCAACTCTTCGCCGGCCCGGCGGATTGCGTCCAGCTTCTGACTGTGCCGAATTTCCGTCGTCACGTCTCGAACGACCAGCACCACGCGGCGAGCGGACGCCTCGTCGGCCGGGGGCGCTCCCTCTGCCGCGGGCGCACCCTTCGTCAAGGACGCTCCGCCCATGTCCGCCTCGGTCAGCCGCCGGGCGGAGAGGGCGAGGAACCGCTCACGGACCTCCAGCACGTTCTCCGCGGCGGCCCCCTCGGCATGCCGCGTTTCGGCGCACGGATCGCGGTTCAAAATCGTTTGAACCGGACACCCGCCGGAGCGGAGGAAGTCGCCTTCCTCCGGGATCCAACCGCAAAGTTCGTACAGCCGGCGACCGAGAGGGGCGGGTTCGCCCTCGGGAAGGGCTATGACGTCCGCCAGACGACCGTTCTCCCAGACGACGACGTAGTCCGCGTCCACGATCGCGACCGCCTGGGGCAACCGGGCAAGGATCGCGGCGGGATCGATCAAGGTCGAATCGAGAGCGGCGAGAGGCGATCCGTGGCGGCGGGCGCCAAGGCTCCGAGCAAAAAAGCGTACCTCATCTTACGACAGGGTTCTCGGCGGACCAAACGATCTCGGGAACTGCCGGAGAGAATCGCCGACCGATCTGCCGTTCAAACGGCGATGCGGACGGCGATGCGGACGGGTCGGCCTGACGCTCGCTCGTTCGTCGCACCCCGCGGAGCCAACGGCGGGGCCGACCGCCGCGTAGGAACGGCGCCGCGATGGCGATATCGTCCCGCCCGTCGTCTCCGGTTCCGTCGCCTCACGCCCCCGCCGCTTTCGTGTCCGCCCCGCTCGCTTCCGGACCGACCGTTCCGCTCGGCCGCATCCCCGGGGAGACCGATCTCTCCGACTGCGGGCCGGGCCGGCCGCTGCACTTCATCCTCGGTCCCTGCGTGATCGAGGGGGAGGACTTCGTGTTGAAAGCCGCGGATCGCGTGGCGTCGATCGCCGCGGACCTCGGCGTGCCGGCGGTGTTCAAGTGCAGCTTCGATAAAGCGAACCGCACCAGCGCCAGCAGCTTCCGCGGACCAGGCCTCGACGAGGGGCTGCGGATCATGGAGAAGGCCGGCGCCGCGACCGGGTTGCCCCTCACCACGGACGTGCATCTGCCCAGCCAGTGCGACGCGGTCGCGCAGGTCATCGACGTGCTGCAAATCCCCGCGTTCCTGGCCCGCCAGACGGATCTGCTCGAAGCGGCGGCCGCGGCGGTGCTCAAACACGGGGGGGCGGTGAACGTCAAGAAGCCGCAGTTCGTCGCCCCGGAGGACACCCGTCACGCCGTCGAGAAGCTCCGCGGCGCCGGCTGCGACCGGGTCTTGCTGACGGAGCGCGGCAGCGCCTTCGGCTACGGGCGATTGGTCAATGACTTCACCGGGCTGGCGGTGATGGCCTCCTTCGGCGTGCCGGTGGTGTTCGACGCGACCCACAGCGTGCAGCGGCCCGGCGGCGCGACGACCGGCGGGAACCGCGCCGCCGTCCCCCCGCTGGCCCGTGCCGCCGTCGCCGCGGGCGTCGATGCGGTGTTCCTCGAATGTCACCCCGACCCGGACAACGCCCAAAGCGACGGCCCGAACCAAGTAGATTTTAAAGACGTCCCCGACCTGCTCCGTAGCCTCGTGCGGCTGCGCGAGGTCGTGTTGAACTTGCATTGAACCGCCTCGTGCGCCGCCCCGTCCGTTTGTTTCCTCGCCCCCGAGCCGTCGTGTCCCGACCCGCGTTTGTTCGTCCGCTGTCGGCGTCGCTGTTCCTCGCGGCGGCGGTGGGGCTGGGGCTTTCCTCGCTGGGCGGGTGCGGTCGGGAGCAGAAGCGGGAGGTGATCGACGTGAACCCCGGCGGCCAGGGGCCGGCGGCGGTCGCGGAGGACGGCCAGTGCGGCCGCTGGCTGGACGACGCCACGGCGATGCTGGTCCCCGGCGATCTGGGCCGCACCGCCGAAGCGGACAAAGCCGCGCTGCTGCTGTCGCTCTATTTGCAGCAGAAAGCCTGCACCGGCGTGGACCCCGGCCCGCTGCCGCTGGACGCCGCGGCGGAGAAGGTGGTCGCTCAGATTTTGGGTGAGGACGGCGTGGCGACGGTGACGGAGCGCCGCGTCGACGCCGGGGACGCCCGGTTCTTCCGCACCCGTCGGATGGACGCCGCCGCGGTCGATGCGGCGCTCGGCCCGGGGGGCGAACGGAACATGGAGCCGGAAGCGATCGCGGTCGCGCTCAACCGATACGTCGCGGAACGATTGTTCCCGCTCGGCTCGACGGGCGCCCCTCGAACCCCGGGGACGACCTACGACGCCCGCCTCCGCGGCGAAGGCGACTGGGCCGACCGGGCCTGGCTGCTGGCCGATCTGCTGCGACAGGCGCGGCTGGACGGCGTCCTCCTCACCCCCTGGGGGACCGGCGAACCGAGCGAGCCGACCGCCTGGGTCGGCGTGCTGCTGCCGGGCGAACCGGCGACGGTCGCCCTGTTCGACATGCGCACCGGCCTGCCGGTGCCCAGCCCCGGCGACCCCGACCGCCCGGCTCGATTGAACGAGGTCCGCACCGACGCCGCCGCCCGCACGGCGATGACGGCGTTCTACGAAAGCGCCGAACTCCCTGTGCCCGACGAGGCGGCGCTGGAGAACCTCACGCCGCAACTGATCGGCGAACCCGGTTGGTGGCGCCTGGCGAGCGGGCTGGTCTCCCTGCCCCCCGTCGGGAACGCGACCGGCGGACCGGCAGCGTCGGGCCGCGTGCCGCGGACGTTCGACCCGCTGCACGATCGCACGATTGAGAAGGGGCTTGTGAACCGAGTCGCCGCGGCCGGGTTCGAGGAGAACGCCCTGACCGTCTGGCCCGTGCCGGCAGAGCGGGGGGCGGAAGCGGCGGCGGCGTTTCCGGAGACGCTGGCCGCGCCCCTGCGTATCGGGGTGAAGCCGCCGGGCGGCGTGACGATCACCGAGGAGGGGCAGTTCGTCGATCGCAACGGCGAACCGATCGACGACGTGGCCGGCTCGGCGATCGAAACCGGAACCAGCGATAAGCTCTGGACCGCCCGTCACGCGCAGCTCGCCGGCGGGCGGGACGGGGCGCGGGAAGCGGCGGGCATTCTGGAGGAGGTTCTGTCGCCGGAGCAGACCGGCTCGCTGTTCAGTCCGCGCCCGCTGCCGCCGGTCACCGAGGCGGAGATCCGAGGCGAGTTGGCCTCCGCCCAGCGGAACGCCGCCGCGATGGGGGAGGGCCGCGACGTCGGCGGCAGCGTGAGTCGCGACGCCCGCACGGAAAACGCGATATTGCGGGCCGCCGCGGCGAACGGCCTCGCCCCGTGGCCGCCGGGAACGCCCCTGCCGGAGGCGTTCCAGGCCGTGCAAGCGGCGGCGATCCCGGAGGCGGCGCTGTTCTTCGCGGAGGTGCAGGCCGAGCGCGGTCGGCCGGACGCCGCGGCGCGACTGCTGAACGACTTGCTCAACGGCCCGCCCAACGTCCGCAAGGCGACCGCGGCGAGTTTGCTCGCCAAGATCATCGCGGACGACGACGATCCCGCGACCGCCGCACGGCTCGCCCGACAGTTCGTCGGCGGTCCGGACGGACCGCGACTCAAGGCGTGGATCGCCCGCTGGACCGCCCCGCCGCCGTCCGATGCTTCGCCGTCCGCTCAGGAAAACGCCGCCGACGCCGATGCCGCTGAGAGCGATGACCCCGAGAGTGATGCCCCTGAGAGCGATGCCGCCGAGTGAGTGATTCGACTGCTCAGGGGGCGGACGCCCCCCGCTCGCCGTTGGTCGAGGTTCTGCGAAAGCACTGGTTCCTCGCCGCCCTGATGATCGTGATCCCGCTGGGGCTGGCCGTCGGCTGGAACCCCGGGAGCACGCCGGCGGCGTGGGGGCCGCCGGGCGACTGGTTCGACGCCCGCTACCTCACCGCGGCGGTGCTGTTCCTGATGGCGTTCAGTCTGAACAGCAACAAGCTGGTCGCGGCGATCTCCAAGCCCGGTCCGGTGCTGTGGGCGGCGGCGTGCAACGTCGCGCTCGTCCCGCTGCTGGCCTGGCCGCTGAGCTACACGCAGGGGCTGATCGACTTCCGGCTCGGCCTGATGATCGCCGCCGCCAGCGCCTGCACGATGGCCGGGGCGAGCGTCTGGACGCGACAGGCCGGCGGGAACGACGCGGTGTCGCTGCTCGTCACGCTCTCCACGAACGGACTGTGCTTCCTGACGGCCCCCGCGGCGCTGCTGGTCACGACGGGGCAGAGCGTCGAGTTCGACGTGCCCGCCTTGATGGTCCGGCTGCTGCTCACCGCGGCCCTGCCGATGGCGGTGGGACAGGCGGTGCGGGCGATCCCCGCGGTCGGCCGGCTCGCCGCGGGGCGGCGCGCGACGTGGGGGAACCTCGCCCTGTTCCTCGTGCTGGGGATCGTCTTCACCGGCGCGGCGAAGGCCGGTCGCACGCTGGACGACCTCGGCGTGACCGAAGCCGACGGCGGCGCCCAACTCCTCGCGGCGATCGCGTGGGTCTGGGCCTGCTGCGTGTTCGTCCACGCCACGGCGATGGGCGTCGCGTACCTCGGCGCCCGCCTGTTCGGCTTCGGGCGCGGCGAACAGATCGCCTGCGCCTTCGCCGGCAGTCAAAAGACGTTGCCGATCGGGCTGCTGATCGCCGTCAGTCCGGCGATGTTCGGCGATCCGAACCTGCTCGGCCCCGGGCGGGGCGTCCCGCTGGCGGTCTTCCCGATGCTGATGTACCACGCCAGCCAGATGTTTCTGGACACCGTGGTGGCGAGCCGGTTTCGAGCCGATGCGCCGACGGTCGAGGAACCTGCGTCCCCCGTGGCATTGCACGAAGAAGAGAGCGCGGAGGGCTGACGCCCCCCGCGGGCCCGCAGGTTCGATTCGCCCGCGGACTCAGTTCGCGGGGCCGCTGACGCTGGCGGCGTCGAGCTGGTATTCCTCGATCGCCCGCACCTGGTTGGTGTACTGGAACTCCGGGCCAGCCGGGAAGAACTGCACGTCGTCCTTCAGGTAGTACGGGCTGGGCAGCGTCTGGCCCGCCATGCTGGCCTGACAGCCGGTCAGACCGACCGAGGCGACGGCGGCGCCGCACAGGACGGCGGAGGCGGCCAGCGTACGGGCCAGATAGGAGGCGCGGGCAGTCCGCGAGGTCGGAAGCGACATCGGTGTGGGGCGTCCGTTCGGGACTCAGCGGCGGCGGGAAACGACGCCCGAACGATCGGGGGTCGGCCCGCGGATCGGGGTCGGCCCGTGGTTCGGGTCGTGACGGTGGCATCGGAAGATTAGGCCGCCCGGCTTCACCCCGCCCGCCCGGCGTTCGCGGATTTCCCGGCGCAATCCTTCGTTCCCGTACGACCTGATCGCCCTGAAGACCGCCGATCTTGAATCGACAGGGCGGTGAACATTTGATTTTCGACCGGACTCGTGTCGGCGGCGCCGGCGCGCAGCGGGGCGTTGAGAACTGCGGGGGCAGCGGTCCGAACGGGAGGGGTATGGATCTCCTCGCCGACGACTTCGCCCTATCCCCCCCGGCTCTGGCCCTGTTGGCGGCGTACGACGCCGCCGTCAAACAGGCCGCCGCGGAGCACGCCGCCCAAAGGAAAGCCGACGCCGCCACGCCCGCCGACGACGGTGATGCGGAGAGCCTGACGAGCGACGTGGAGGAGTTGAGCGAGGCGTTGAGTGAAGAGGAGGACGACGACGCGAGTGCTGACGCGACGGGGACGAAACCCTCCGCAAAGCCGGTCGCGGTGCCGCGGTTGGCCCCGGAGACCGTCGTCCAGGCCTCCGACGACGGGGCGGACGATCGTGACAGAGAAGACGGCGACGTCGACGACGGCGACGCGGACCTGCACGGCTTGCTGCTCGCCGCGGGGGCGCTGGACGTGGACCTCTCCAACGTCGCCGCCGGCGTGCGTTACCGCGTCACCCGCTCCGGCCGCGGGATGCTGGCCAAGGCGGCGTAACGCGGAGGCTCCGCTAGATCGTCGCTCCCCTCTCCCTTGAGGGAGAGGGGCCGGGGGTGAGGGTGAACGAGCCTTCACCCGCAGGCCGTGAATCTTGTCGGGTTGAACGACGGAGCGATGGGGCGGTGAACCGCGGTGGGGCGGTGAATGCCCCCTCACCCCCGACCCCTC
>NZ_WTPX01000093.1 GCF_013036045.1 Alienimonas chondri | reverse complement strand
CCTCGGCAATCGCGATCTGCTGCCCGGCGAGTTGGGCGTGCGGCTCGACGCCCGTGCCTGGGCCCGGACCGGGCGACCCGTCGTCCGGCAGTACCGCGAGGAGCGCCCCGCGGGCGTCGCGGTGGTGTTCGACCCCCGCACCTCGGCCGCGACCTCCGGGACGGCCGCGGACGATCGATTCGAAGCGGCGGTGAGCCGCGCGGCCGCGGCGTGCGAGGCGGTCGGTCGAAACGGCGGGGATCTGGCGCTGTTCGCCGCCGGGCGCGAGGTGCACCGCTTCCGCGGGGCCGGACGGGCGGCGCTGGACACCGCTCTGGACGCCTTGGCGGTCGCGGCGCCGGTCGATCCGCACGACGGCGACCCATTCGCCGACCCGGCCTTCTGGTCGGGCTTGGAGGTGGTCGCCGCGGTGGTGCTCATCACGGCGGACGCGGCGGGCGGGGAAGGCAGCACTCGCGGGGCATTGATCCGGCGTTTAGGGGCCGGCGGGCGGATCGTGCTCTCCACGCCGGGGGCCGCGGGATGAGCGAGACCACGCCGCATCCATCGCCCCCGCCCCCGGGACCGCGACGGGTCACGTTGGCCGCGATGCTGCTGTTGCAGGCGGGGATCTTCGCCCTGCTCAGCCGCACCCTGGCGCTGCCGGCGGCCGTGGCGGTCGCGGCGATCCTCGGAGCGCTGCCCAGACGGCGTGCGGCGATCTCGCGGGCGCGGTTCCTGATTATCGCCGGCGGCATCGGCGCCGCGTGCCTCGCCCTTTGGCGGGCGCTGCCGCACTACCGGCCTTCGGATATGGACCCCGCGATCGGCGCATTGGGGCATGCGTTGGGGCAATGGGCGCTGGCGGGGCAAGCGGTCTGCCTGTTCCTGGATTGGGGAACCGACCGACGGGGCGTCGCCAAGATGCCCGCGGTCCTCCCCGCGGCCGGCGTGGCCGTTTTGCTGAGCGCCGGGGACATTCGCGCCACGGACTTCGAACGCGGCGCCTTTCTGATCGCCGCGACGCTGTTCGCCCTATTGTCCGGCGTCTACTTCAGCGTCGGTAATCCGGCGGGGGGCCTGGGGCTGATCCGGCCGGCGGCGAACGAACGCGGTCGCTGGCAGCGGCGGGCGGCGCTGCTGACGGTCGCCGTCACGATCGCCGCGTTCACCTGGGGAGCGAGCCTCACGCTGCGGCGCTATGAACGCACGATGGACCGCCTCGTGCGGCAGTTCCTGCAACCCGAACCGCTGGCCGTCGCCGCGGGGTACGGCGGGGAGGCCCGGCTGGGCGACGTCCGGGAGCGGCAGCAGTTCGCGTCGCGCAGCGTCGCGCTGCGGTGCTATGCGGCGTCCGAACCCGGCTACCTGCGCGGCCAAGCCTATTACACGCTCGCCGCGACGCCCGAGGGCACCCGTTGGATCGGCGGCGACGAGGAGCGCCAGAGGCGCGCCGCGGACGGCATCGCCGCCGTGCTCGCCCGTCGCGGGTCGCCGCTGGGAGAGGACGAAGATCGCTTCCTGTTCGACTTCACCCGCCCCCCCGTAACCGGGATCGCACCGCCCGTCGCCGACGGCGAGGAGCACGGGGCCGCGAACACGCCGGACGCCGTCGAGATCTGGCCCGTCCAGAACTTTCGGGGGACGGCGTTCGTCCCGCCGAACACGACTCGCTTCTGGGGGCCGGAGCGGCTCCTCGATGCGGACGAGTACGGCCTGCGGCTCACCACCGCCGTCGCTCAGCCGCATTACGCCGCCGCACGCGGCGACCGCCGGCGTCCCCCGGCCGCGGGCGACTGGGATCGCGTCGCGGTCGCCGTCGACCCCGCGGACGAACGCCTCCTCGCCGTGCCCGCCCTGCTGACGGAGGACGCCGCGATCCAGGAGATCGCGGACCGGGTGTTCGCCGGCAGCCGATCGCCCGCCGGGCATATCTCGGCGGTCGAGGACTATTTTCGAGCGAACTACGAGTACCGCCTCGGAGCGGAGATCGGTCGCTCGGGGAATCCGATGCGGGAGTTTCTCGTCCGTCGGCCCGCGGCCCATTGCGAGTACTTCGCCACCGCGGCGACGGCGCTGCTCCGCATGCGGGGCGTGCCGGCTCGATACGCGACCGGGTTCGTCGCCTCGGAATCGAACCCGGTCGGCGATTACTGGCTCGCCCGCAACGAGGACGCCCACGCCTGGTGCGAGGCGTGGGATCCCGCGCGCGGCTGGGTCGTCGTCGAGGCGACTCCCTCCGCCGGCGTGCCGGACGGCGACGACGGGGCGAATCTGTTCGGCCAGCTGTGGGATGCGGCCGCGGCGACGCTGGTCCGCTGGCGACAGTACTTCGCGGAGCGGGGTTGGAGCTGGCTGTTGGGAGCGCTGGGCGGCTGGCTCACGACCGGGCCGGGCGCCCTGTTGGTCCTGATGCTCGTCGGGCTGGGGGGCTGGCGCGTGCGGCGGGCGATTACGGAACGACGGGCCGAAGACCCCGCTCGCCGGGCCGTCCTCGGACTGCTGAAACGAGCCGATCGCCGGCTCGCCCGTCGCGGCCTGCATCGGGCGCCGGCCGAATCGCTGCACGCGTTCGCCCAGCGCATCGCCGTCGATCTGGACGATCCCCGCTGGGGCGGGTGGTACGGCGAAGTCGCCGATCTGCTGTACCGCCCCGGCCTCACCCCGGAGGCCGCGGAGCGGTTTCGAGGCTCTCTGCCGGCGCTGCCCCCGGTTCGCCGTCGCGGTGAGGCGGCCCGCTCCCCGCAGCTTCCGTCGGCTTGAGATCCTGCCCGCCCCACCGGTTTTCCTCCCCCCGCCGCATGCGGGCGAAGTTACTGGCGTGTCGGGCTGTGATGAGAAGGGCCGTCAGCAACGCGAACCCGGCGAGGCTCCACCCCGCGGAACCGAACAGGCCCGGTCTCACAAGCAGGCAGTCGATCGCGCAGGTCAACGCGAACGCCCACGCGGCGACGGTCGAGGCCAGCGCCACCAGCCGGGTCGTCTTCGCCACGAGGGCGAACGCCGCCGCCCCGATCAGCAGACCGGGCCAGTGCAGCACGGCCGTCACGCCCAGCCCGGTCGCGACGCCCTTGCCGCCGCGGAACTTCAGCCAGACCGGGAACACATGCCCCAGCACCGCGGCGGCCCCGCAGACCACCGCCAAGTGTCGCCAGGCGTCGCTCTCGTCGCCCGGCCCGTCGACCTCCAGCAGCCGCGGGAGAACCAGCACGGGAACCGCGCCTTTCAAGGCGTCCAGCAGCAGGATCGCCGCCCCCCATCGCTTGCCGAGCACACGGCTGGCGTTCGTCGCTCCCGGGTTGCCGCTGCCGACGGATCGCAGGTCCACCCCGGCGACCCACCGCACGATCAGCAGCGCCCACGGGACGCTGCCGGAGAGATACGACAGACCGGCGGCAAGGGCGTACTCCATCCCGCGAGCTTGCCAGAAAAACGCTCGATTCGCACCCCGAAGCCGCTGTCGTTCGGGCTGAACTACAGCGCGTTCCGCTTCGTGTGCCGGCCGATCGCCGTGGCCTTGCGCCGCACCTTGCGAACCAACTCTCGGTCCTCCGCGTTCAACGGGCGACCGAGGTAGGCCCGCAGGCAGCGCACCTGTTCGGTGATCGGGACCGCGTCGGCGCTGTAGAACAGTTGGGCGAGGTCCTTGATCCGCCACCGCTCGGGCAGCGCCCCGTGTGAACGCACGCGGCCCAGATCGATCACCTTCAACCCCTCGCCCGGCGGTGCCCCGGGCGGCATCAGCCAGTGGCAGAGGTACAGATCCTGATGGTGCATCCCCGCGTCATGCATCCGCCGGGCGATCACGACGACCGCTTCGCCGAGCGCTCGACGCTGCTTGCGAACCGTCGGCGAGAGATCGCCGCGGCGGTCGTTGACCCAGTGATCGACGCGCTCGCAGTCCTCCAACGCCTCGGTCATCACGAACGATCGCCGGCTGCCCGGGGGGCCGGTCTCGCCGAAGGCGACGGGCGTCATCGTGGGAATGCCGACGGCGTGGAACCGCAGCATCGCCTCCCACTCCGGCCGCGCCCCGAGCACCGGCTTCGTCAATCGCAGCAGCGGTTTGACGTACTCCGAGAGCGGATCGCGGCCGTGCCGTTTGATGTAGAACGCCCGGCCGCCTGTCGCCGGTCCGTTGGCCGCAGGGAATTCGAAGCGAGCCGTGACCCGCTGCTTGACGTGCCGGGCGACCTCGACCGGTTCGAGCCGCTCGAAGGCGTCGAACGTCGTCAGGCCGTGCTGCTTGAGCCACTCCGCCGACGCGGCGTTGACCATCAACCGGCCGCCGTCCCATGTCTCCGTGACGATGGGGCCCGGGCCGACCGGGGTGCCGGTCGCCGTGGGGCCCGAGGCGTTCGGGGGCGGCGGCGTCATGCCGCCCTCCGGTTCGGTTCGGCGGACGCGGCGCTCTGCTCGACCATGCCGGGCAGTGCATCGAGCGTCTCCCGCAGTCGGGCCTTCAGGTCGTGTCGGGCAGCTCCGGCGAGCGCCGCGGCGCCCACTGCCCGCCGCAGGTCCGCGTCGCCGACCAGTCGGCCAATGCGGTCGGCGAGATCCGCCGTGGCCCAGGGCGAATCGATCACGAACCCGTCGACGCCTTCGGTCAGCAGTTCGCCGGCGCCGTTCTGGCGGGTCGTGATCACCGGCAGTCCGGCGACCTGCGCCTCGGCGACGACCAGCGCCCCGGGGTCGTAGAAGGTGGGGAAGGCGAGCAGATCGCAGCCGGCGTAAGCCTCCCGGGGATCGGAGACCGGCCCGATCCACCGCACCCGGTCGGCCAATCCCAGTTTATCGGCCATCGCTCTGTAACGGCCGTTCTTCGGGCTGCCGCACACCACCAGCGCCGCGGTCGGATGCTGCGGCGCCACCACGGCGAACGCTTCGAGCAACGGCTCCAACCCCTTCAATGCGTAGTTCCACGCGATGAACAGCGCGGCGACGTCGCTCTCCGCCAGCCCGGCCCGGTCGCGGAACTGAGCGCGGCGGTCGGCGATCTCCGCGGGGGAGGGCGGCGTCTCGGGGATGCGAATGCCGTTGGGCACGACGGCGATGCGGTCGGCCGGCACGCCGTGGAAGCGGCGGAAGTGCTCGGCGATCATCTCGCTGGGCGCGATGACGAACGGGCCGCACTCCCCGCCCGGTTCGCCCGGTCGGTTCCCGCCGAACGCCTGCCGGTTGATCCAGCGATAGCCGATCTGCGTGGGATTGATCCGCTTGCCGAGGCTCCACACGGCTCGCTTGAGGGGCGAACGGAACCGGGCGCGGTTGTATTCGAGCGTGCCGGGGTGGGCGCCGGCGACGGCGATCAGCACGTCCTGGGCGTAGGTCTTGTTGAAGCCGATCGTCAGGTCGAACCGTCCTCCGCTCACGGCGTTCGCGGCGGCCTGGGCGAAGCGGACGGCTCGCAACCAGCGGACCTTTCCCAGCAGTCCCAGCGGCAGCAATTCGACTCGAACCGCGGGGGGAAGATCGAGACCGCCGGCCTTCCGTGCGAAGATGGTGACCTCGTGACCGGCGTCGTGCATCACCTGGGCGAACATCGCCACGGTGTTCTCCGCGCCGCCGAAGCCGGAGCCGACCTTTTCGATGGTCAACGCGATCTTCACGGGCGGGCGATTCTCACGAGCCTGGGGCTGTCCGTTCCGGTGATTGGCCGTCAGGCGGCGATCCGCTGCGACGGGGACGCCGCCAGCGACTTGCGGACCGCCGCGTACACGCGGTCCGGGCTGAGATCCGTCATGCATTTCAGATGACCCAGCGGACAGGTCCGCTGCTGGCAGGGACCGCAGTCGACCGGGATCTGCAGGTGCGTGGCGTTCTCGTGGAACGTCTCGCTCCAGGCGATATGGGTCGGGCCGAACAGCGTGATCGCCGGCGTGCCCAGCGGACCGGCGAAGTGCCGCGGGCCGCTGTCGGTGGTCACCAGCAGGTCCGCCGCCCGCACCGCGGCCTTCGTCAGACCGATCGAGAGCTTGCGATCGCCGTCCTCCGAGACGCCGATGCTGACGACCCGCGGATCGTCCGCCAATGCGGCGATCTCTTGGGCGATTGCCCGTTCCCCCGGCCCGCAGAGGGCCAGCACGGAACGATCCAGCGTCGCGGCGATGCGGCCGGCGAGGTCCGCGAAGTGAGCGGTCGGCCAGTGCTTCGCCGCTCCGAACGCCCCGCCGGGGTTCAACGCGACAAACCCGTCGCGGAGGACCGGGCGCTCCTCCAACACGGCCTCGAACGCCGCTTCGTCCGCGGGGAGCACGGCGAGTTCGGTCTCCGTGCCCGGATCGTCGCAGCCCGCGGCGACGGCGAGCTTGTTGTACGACAGCAGCGTCGACGACGGCTTCGAGCGATCGGGCGTCGGCACCGGATCGGTCAGCAGCCAGCGCCGGCTGTCGCGGTCGAAACCCAGAATACGCCTCGCCCCCGCCAACCGGGCCACCGCCGCGGTCCGCAGGGAGTTCGGAAACAGCACGGCGAAGTCCGCCCGTTCGCTCCGCAGGGTGCGCGTCGAGGCCCACGCCGCCCGCTGCGACTTCGGCAGAGCGACGATCCCATCGGCCAGATCGGTGCCGACGAGCACGTCGCCGACCGGCGGCCGGCAGACGGCGACGACCGTCGCGTCGGCGTACCGCGTCCGCAGCGCGCGCAACGCCGGGGTCGCCATCACCGCGTCGCCCACCCAGTTGGGCAGGAACACGGCGAGGCGTCGCACCGTGGACGGTTCCGGCGGTCCGTGGGTGGTCGTCATCAGTCGGGGAAAGGTCACGCCGCCCGCCGCATGAGGACCGTGGGGTCGTCGTCCCCGATCTTCTCGTCTTCCGCCGGGGCGGAGGACTGCGAAGCGTCGCTCGCCGAGGATTCGCCGCGGATGCGCTCGACGATCTGGGTGGTGCTCCAACCTTCCAGCACGCCCAGCGGACGGACGGAGCCGCCGTAGCCGTCGACGACCTCATGGCCGACGATCTCGTCGCGTGAGTAGGTGCCGCCCTTCACCAGCACATCCGGCCGCAGCGTGCGGAGCAGACGATGCGGCGTGGCGTCCGGCATGGGGATGACGTAGTCGACGGCCCGCAGCGCGGCGAGCATCGCGATCCGCTGTTCCTCCGGAATCAACGGCCGATCGGACCCCTTGCCGAGTCCGCGGACGGAGGCGTCCGTGTTCACCGCGACCACCAACACATCCCCCTGAGCGCTGGCCTCTTCCAGCGAGGCGACGTGGCCGGCGTGCAGCAGGTCGAAACAGCCGTTGGTGAAGACGACCGTCTGCCCCGAAGCCTGCCGATGGGCGAGCAACTCGGCGAGGGCGTCCGCGTCCTGGACGATGCGGCCGGCGCCGCCGCGACCGCCGGAGAGCAGGTCCGCGACGATTTCATCGCGGGTGACCGGGGCGCAACCGACCTTCTCGACCTCGATCCCGCCGGCGACGTTCGCCAACCGGGCCTGATCTTCGGGGGAAAGTCCCTCGGCGGCGGCGAGGCCGATGACCGCCAGCACGACGTCGCCGGCGCCGGTGATATCGCTCACGCCGCGGCGGCGGGTCGGATGAACGCTCGTCGTGCAGTCGCCGGCGCCGCCTTCTTCCGAAGCGACCCGCTTCGCCAAGACGATGCCGTCGCTGTCGATCGTGACGAAGGCGTGCGACAGGTCGTATTCGAGGACCAGTTGGCGACCGGCGGCCTCGGCATCGCCGATCGTCTCGATCTGCTTGCCGACGGCTCGGCCGGTCTCCGTGCGGTTGGGGGTGATCGCCGTCGCTCCGCGGAAGCGGGAGCAGTCGCCGGACCCCGGCGGATCCGCGAGCACCGGCAGCCCGGCCTTCTTCGCGGCGGCGATCACGCCGGCGGCGACCCGCGGCGTGAGCACGCCTTTGCCGTAGTCGCTCAGCAGGACCGCAGCGACGGTCGGCAGCAACTGCTCGACCCGAGCCAGCAAGGCGTCTTCGACGTGCGGGCTGAGGGCGTCGCGGACCTCGCGGTCCACCCTTAGCATCTGGTGCGGGTGCCGGTGGTGGGCGCGGCCGAGGAAGCGTTCCTTCACGGTGGTCGGGCGGGCCGGATCGGCGATCAGACCGCCGGTGGCGACGCCCGCATTCTCCAACGCCCCGCGGCAGGCCCGGCCGTCGCTATCGTCGCCGACCACCCCGGCCACGACCGGCTGGGCGCCGAGTCCGGCGAGCATGTTGGCGACGTTCGCGGCGCCGCCGAGCCGCACTTCCCGCTTCGATTCCCGCAGCAGGATGACGGGGGCTTCCTGCGAGACCCGTTCCGCCTCGCCCCAGATGTACCGGTCGAGGATCACGTCGCCGACCACCAGCACCCGCGGGCGGCCGAGGTTGCGGACGGTCTCGGCGAGCTTCACGGGAGAGTGCGTCGGGGGAGCGTGATGGGCGCGAGCGGCGATCGCGGGGGGGTGGGGCATGATCGACGGCATCCGTGCCGCTGGGAAGGTGAAACCGAAACGGGACTCCGCTGCTTCGCACACGAAGCGCCGTTCCGCAAGGGGGATTGAAGTTGCTGACGGCTTCCTCAATGAGCCCCGACCGTCAGGGAGGCGGTCGCTCACCCGGGACCGGGCGCTGCGGAGTTCGATGAATTAAGCGGACACGCCAGAGCGGCCCCCCCCTGACGGTCGGGGCTCGGAGCGTTAGCCCGTCAACGCGAACAACCGGCGGGCGTTGGCGGTGGTGAGGGCGGCCAATTCGCTCGCGGGAACGCCGCGGGCCTCGGCGATTTTATCGAGCGTGAAGGCGACGAAGGCCGGCTCGTTCCGCTTCACCTTCCCGCGTTTGGGGGTGGGAACAAGGTAGGGGCAGTCCGTTTCGACCAGCAGTCGGTCGGCGGGGCAGTCCGCGGCGACGGCCAGGAGTTCCTTGTTCTTCTTGTACGTGACCATCCCGCTGAACGAGAGATGCAGCCCCAACTCCAGGCACTGCCGGGCGGTCTCCGCATCCCCCGCGAAGGAGTGCATCACCCCCGGCGGCAGGCCGTCGGCGTCAGCGGCATCCTGCATCACTCGCACCGTATCCGCCTCCGCCTCGCGGCAGTGCACGATGAACGGCTTGCCGCAGGCCCGGGACAGATCGAGGTGCCAGCGGAACCACTCCTCCTGCAAATCGTGCGGCGCGTAGTCCCAGTAGTGATCGAGGCCCGTTTCCCCCACCGCCACGACGTGCAGATGCGCGGCGAGTTCCGTGATCCGATCACGGTCGTCCGGGGCCGTTTGATGGGCGTAGTTCGGCTGCACGCCGACCACGGCGAACAGTTCGGAATGCTGTTCCGCGAGCGCTACCGCGGCTTCGCTCGTGGCCCGGTCGATGCCGACGACGAACATCGTGTGCACGCCGGCCTCCGCGGCGCGGGCGATCGTCTCCGGCAGATCGCCGTCGTACCCGTCCTCCTGAAGGTGGGTGTGCGTGTCGATGAGCGTCATGAAGGTCGTTCGTAGTGGCACGCTTCAGCGTGCCCCGAGCGACGCAGTCGCGAGCGGTCGCCAGATCGCATTCGGCTCGCTGCGCTTGCCGGGGCGCCCTGAAGGGTGCCACTACGAACGGCGTTTCACAACACCGCCTCCGCGATCGCATCGCAGAGCGCTCCGAGCCGGCCGAGGAGCGGGAGGATGAGCAGCACGGGGACCGCCAGCAGCACGAGGTAGGCTCGCTCCGAACCGGTCACCGGCGGCCCGATCGGTGCGCCGGACGTGCCCTCCGGCGCCGCGTCGAGATACAGGCTGCGGATCGGGCGGAAGTAATAGAACAGGCTCGCCACGGTGTTCGCCGCGGCGATCAGGGCGGCGGCGAACAGTAGCGGGGAGCCGACGCGGTCGCTGAGCGCGGCGGCGAACACCGCGAGTTTCCCCACGAACCCGGCGGTCGGCGGCAGGCCGACCAGCCCAACGAGGCTCACCGCGAAAGCGCCCGCGACCCAAGGCATCTTCGATCCCAGCCCGGCCAGCGAGGCGACGTCCGTCCGCAACGTGCGATTGCGGAAGATCGCTACCGCGGCGAACGCTCCGAGGTTCAGAAACAGATATGCCGTGAGGTACAGCAGCGTTCCGGCCAGTCCCGCGACGGCGAGGTCCCCGTCGCCCCGCCCGACGCCCAGAAAGCACGCCGCGACGCCCAGCAGCATCGTCCCCGACTGGGCGACCGTGCTGTAGGCGAGCAGCCGGCCGAGATCCTTCTGGGCGAACGCCGCGAGGTTCCCGAAGGTCATCGAGACCGCCGCCCCGGCCGCGCACGCCAAGCCGAGGCCGGTCAGCAAGGCGTCGCCGGTCTCTCCGAACGGCCCGTGCAGGCTCAGGCCGAATCTCACGAGCAGGGCGAAGGCGCCGATCTTCGGGGCGACGGAGAGGAACCCGCTGACCTCGGCGAGCGCTCCTTGGAAGGCGTCCGGCGTCCAGAAGTGGAAGGGCACGAGGCTCAGCTTGAACGCCAGCCCGCACAAGATGAACACGACTCCCGCGATCGCCGCCCCGCCGACGCCCGGTTCGTTCCATTCGAGTCCCTCCAGCGGGATCAGCGCCAGCCGTTCGCCCAGCGCCGGCAGCGACAGCGTGCCGGTCACGCCGGCCAGCAGGCTCGCCCCGTACATCATCACCCCCGCGGCGCCGGCCCCGAACACGAGGTACTTCAGCGCCGCCTCGCCCGCCTCCCGGCTGCCTTTGCGGAAGCCGACCAGCACGTAGGCCGGCACGCTGGCCATCTCCACGGCGAGAAACAGCATCAGCAGATGGTTCGCCTGTCCCATCAGCACGCTGCCCAGCGCGACCGCGGCGAGGGGCACGTGGAAGTCCGGGCCGTCGTCGTCCGCGGGGTCGATCGAGGGACGCGGCACGCCGGTGAGCAGCGTGAGCGTCACCGTCAGGTTCCAACCCAGCAGGCAGAGCACGCGGACGTACACGGTCAGCGCGTCGTTCCGCACCAACCCGGCCCAGCCGTCGGACGGGGATTCAAACGCTCCCCCCCACTGCAAACAGGCGAGCGCCGTCGCCAGCGCCGACCCGCCGAAGGCCACGCTGCCCGCCGGCAGCCAGCGGGCCATCCCGAACAGGCGGGTCAGCAGCAACGCCACGATCGTGGCGCAGACGATCAGTTCCGGGGCGAACGCCGGCAGGCTGAGGGCCAAGTCGGGCAGCACGCCTTGCCAGTCGCGGGCCACGTCGACCGCGTGCCGATTTGGCGGAAGGACCGCGGTCAGGCCCGTTGCCGACGAAACGAAGGCTGATGAGACGGGGGCGAAGGTCACTCCGCGGCCCCCGCGATCACCGTTTCACCGTCGTTCCGTTCGCGGTCCGCTTCGACGGCGTCGCCCAGCGTGTCGACCAAACGACCGACCGCGGGCTCGGTCACGTCGAATACCGGCCGCGGGTAGACGCCCAACGCGACGGCGAGCGCCATCAGCACGGCGAAGATCGCGGTCTCCCTTCCGGACAGCTGCGAAAGATTCTCGCGCAGGGGACCGACGTACTCCGCTCCGAGAAACACCCGCTGCACCATTCGCAGCATGTAGCCGGCGGTGAGGATGATGCCGAACGCCGCCGCCGCCGCCGCCCACGGACTCGCCGGCCACGCCGCGAACACGGTGACGGCTTCCCCCACGAACCCGCACAGCCCCGGCAGGCCCAGCGCGGCGAAGCTCATGCCGAGCCCCAGCGCCGCGTAGATCGGCATGCGTCGCAGCAGCCCGCCGAAGCGGTTGATCTCGCGGTGATGGACGCGGTCGTAGAGCACTCCGACGGCGAAGAACATCCCCGTGCTGGTGATGCCGTGGCCGACCATCTGGAAGATCGCCCCGCTGAAGCCCATCTTCCAGAAGTCCGGCTCGCTGAGCGTCCAGGCGCCCAGCCCCAGCAGCACGTAGCCCATGTGGCTGACCGACGAGTACGCGACGAGCCGTTTGAAGTCCGTCTGGGCCATCGCCGCCAGCGCCCCATAGATGATGCTGACGGCCCCGAGGGCGCAGACGATCTCCGCCCCCGCCGCGGCCCCCAGCGGCGCCAGCGGATAGGCGAGCCGCAGGATGCCGTACCCGCCGACTTTCAACAGCACCCCGGCGAGGATCATCGAGACCGGCGTGGGCGCCTCGACGTGAGCGTCCGGCAGCCAGGTGTGGAACGGCACCGCGGGCAGTTTGATCAGGAAGCAGCCCAGCATCAGCCAGAAGGCGAGCGTTTGCGTGCCGCGGTCGATCGTCACCCCGGCGTATTCGCCGGTCCCGGCGCCGCGGGCGATGTCGGAGAGCAGCCGCATATCGAAGGTGCTCGCCCCCACGCCGCTGCCGCCGGCGGCGTAGAGCATCAGCAGGGCGACCAGCAGCAACAGCGAACCGGCCAGCGTGTAGAGGAAGAACTTGATCGCCGCGTACGCCCGGTTCGGCCCGCCCCAGACCCCGATGAGGAAGTACATCGGCAGCAGCATCACCTCGAACAGCACGTAGAACAGGAACAGGTCCAGCGCGAGAAACGTACCCAGCACGCCCGTTTCCAGCAGCAGGAACAGGCTCCAATACGCCCGCGGCTTCTCGCTGACGTTCCAGGAGGTCGCGGCGCTTAGCAGAAAGACCAGCCCGGTGAGGACCACCAGCGGCAGGCTGATGCCGTCCACGCCCAGCGTGTAGCGGATGTTGAAGGAACCGACCCACTCCGCATCCGTCACGAGACGCATGCCGTGGTCGTCCGGCGTCGCCTCAAAGTACGCCGGCAGTAGCGCCGCGGTGGTGAGGAGGAACGTCGCCGCGACCGTGCCGAGACCGATCCACCGGGCGACCGCCGCGGGGGCGCAGGCCGTCAGGACCGCGCCGGCGGCGGGCAGGAAGACGATCAGCGACAGCAGGGCGGCAGGATCCATGCGTTTCCAAAGGCGTTCGTAACGCGGAGGCCCCGCGGGGCCTCTGCGTTAGTGGGGGGCGGAGTGTGACGGGAACGTCTTCATCCGGCCAGCAGGACCACCGCCAGAACCGCCAGTCCCACCGCACAGGCGGCCAGCGCCGCGACGTACTGCCGCAGCCCCCCGGACTGCGTCGCCCCGAACAGCCGCCCGAATCCGCGGGCCAAGCGGCCGACCCCGCGCACCACGCCGTCGACCAGACGCTCGTCCACCGATCGTTCGAATCGCGCCACCCGTCGGGCCAGCGTCGCGGTTCCGTGCACGGCGCCGTCGAGCGCCGAGCGATCCGTCAGGGCCGCCACCTCCCCCGCGAGCAACGTCGGCCGCACCGCCAGCGCTCGGTAGACCGCATCGAACCCCCAGCCGCTCCGCAGCCAGCGCACGACCGCGGCGTCTTTCAGCCCCTCGGCTCTGGCGTGCCCCGGCGCCCGGCGCCACGGCCCGAACAGCGCCAGCCCCGCCGCAGCGCCCAGTCCCGCGGCGATCAGCCCCATCATCTCAGCGTGATGGTGGGCTTCGTCGACAGCCGCTTCCGTCGGGGACTCGAACAGGGCGAACGTCCCGACCTCCGGCGCCGTGCGGGTCAGGAACCCGTACAGCGGCCCGCCGTCGCCGCCGATCGCGCAGAACGCCGCCAGCCCGGCGAGGATCAGGATCGGGGCGAGCATCACCGCGGGGCTTTCGTGCGCCCCCTTCGTCGCGGACCCCGGCGTGCCGGCGAACGTCAGACCCCACAGCCGCACCATGTACAACGCCGTCAGCCCCGCCGTGACCAGCGGGACCCAGAACAGAATCGCATGAGCCGGGTTCGCCTCCGTGAAGGCGAGGGCGTGCGACAGAATCGCATCCTTCGAGTGGAACCCGCTGAAGCTGAGGGCTTCGCCGAACAGCGTCACCCCGGGGATCGCCAGCCCGCTGATCGCGATCACCCCCACCAGCATCGCCCCCGCGGTGACGGGCATTTTTCGCATCAATCCGCCGAGTTTCGTCACGTCCTGAGCGTGATGACAGGCGACGATCACGCTGCCCGCGCACAGGAACATCAGGCTCTTGAAGAAGGCGTGCGTGACGAGGTGGAACAGCCCCGCCCCCCAGCCGGTCACGCCCAGCGCCAGCATCATGTAGCCGAGTTGCGAGATGCTGCTGTAGGCGAGAATTCCCTTGAGATCCGTCTGAAACAACGCCGGCGCCGCCCCGATCAACGCCGTGGCGCAGCCGAGATAGGCCACCGTCAGCAGCACCTCGCCCGGCAGCGCCGGCGTCATCCGGCCGATCAGGTAGACGCCCCCCGCGACCATCGTGGCGCTGTGCACCAACGCCGAGACCGGCGTCGGCCCGGCCATCGCGTCCGGCAGCCAGACCTGGAGCGGAAACTGGGCGCTCTTCCCCACGCAGCCGGCCAGTACGCCGAACCCGCCGATCAGCAGCGCCGTGCGGCTCAACTCCCCGGCGCCGGCCGCTTCGAACAGGCTGACGAATCGCACGTCCCCGTTCGCCGCCAGCAGCGCCGCCAAGCCGATCAGAAACCCGGCGTCGCCGATGCGGTTCACGACGAACGCCTTCGTCGCCGCGGCCCCGGCGATCGGGCGTTCGTAATAAAAGCCGATCAACAGGTAGCTGCACGCCCCGACCAGTTCCCACCCCACGAACACGTGGAACAGGTTGCCCCCGATTACCAACAGCAGCATCGCCGTGACGAACAGGCACAGGTAGCCGAAAAACAGGTGGAACCGCCCGGGCCGGACCAGTTCCTCCTCGAAGGAGTGGTCGCGGTGTTCGTGGGTCAGTTCATCGGAGAGATACCCGAGGGCGAACACGCACACGCAACTCGCCACGAGACTGACGAGGCAGAACATCGTCAGCGTGAGGCTGTCGATGTGATGCCCCAGTTCCAGCGTCACCCCCGCCAGCGAAAAGATCTCGTACCACGACCCCGCGATCGGCTCCGGCCCGTCCCACCGCAACGCCGCGGTGAGGGCCAGACCAAACGACCCGAGGATGCAGGCGCTCGCCACGAACCCCGCGGCCCGGTCGTCTTTACGCGGTCGCCACCACCGCGCGGTCAGCCCGGCGAGGGCGCCGACCAGCGGCAGAAACGTGGCGGCGATGAGGAGGGCGGGAACGCTCACTTGACCCCCTCGATACCAGCCCGACGCGCGAGCGTCGGCCGTGCGTCGTCGGGCCAAACGAACGCGGCCATCGGCTCGCTACGCTCGACGGCCGATGCTTGCGCATCGGGCTCGTAAGAAGATCGTCTCATCCTCGCAACTCCGAGGCGGCGTCGACGTCGGCGGTGCCGTGTTGGTTGAAGAAGGCCAGCACGATCGCCAGCGCGACCGCGGCCTCCGCGGCGGCCAGCACGATCACGAACAACGCCGCGATCTGCCCGTCGAGACCGACGCCGATTGCGTCCGCGGTCGCGACCTGCACGGGGACGGCCGGCGGACCGAACTCCGCGGCGGCGACGAAATTCACGCTCGCGGCGTTCAGCACCAACTCCACGCCCATCAGCACGCCGACGGCGTTCCGCTTGGACGCCATGCAGACGACGCCGCAGGTCAGCAGCACCGCCGAAACGATCAGATACCCGGTCATGCTTGCTCTCCCAACCCGTCGCTTGCGGTTTCGCGGGTCGCCTCGGGGGGCGTCTCCGGCGTGGCATCGACCCGCCGCTTCGCCCGCGCGAGGTACGCGGCGCCGATCAGCACGACCAGCAGGTGCACGCTGATGATCTCGAACGGCAGCAGGAACCCCACGCCGGACTCCCCGCCCAGCCCCAGAAACTTCAGACCGATCGGCCGCAGCGTGTCCGGCGTCGCGGCGACGATCTCGACCCCCTCTTCATCGAGAACCGGCGCTCCCGGAATCGCCCGCCCGAGGCCCACGGCCGTCCACCCCAGCGCCGCAGCCAACCCGATCGCGATGAACGTCATGGAGATCGTCTCCAACAGCCCGATCTTCATGCGTCGGCCCACGCCGGCGTCCGTCAGCATCACGCCGAAGATCAGCAGGACCACGGTCCCGCCGACGTAGACGATCAACTGCGTCGCCCCGACCATCGGGGCGTTCAAGAGGAAGAACAGCCCCGCGACGGCGCTCAGGCAGACCACCAGCGAGAACGCCATCCGGGCGACGCTGCGAAACGCCGCGACCCCGAGCGCCCCCCCGCAGGCTAGCGCGGCGAAGACGCCGAATAGTGCGTCGGCTCCGGTCATCGCAACGCCTCCCCCGCTTCGCCGTCGCCGTTAGGCAGCGCGCTGTCTTGTTCAACGATCGCGCCGCCTAGCGGCGACGGCGAAGCGGAGAACGTCGATCCGAACACCGTCGGTCGCCCCAGCGTCGCCAGCAGGCCCAACGGCCAGAGCGTCGCCCCGAGCAGCAGCACGCAGGCGATCGGGGTGAGGTACTTCAAGCAGGTCGCCATGACTTGGTCGATTCGTAGTCGCGGCAGGCTCCACCGCACCCAGACCTGCACGGTGACCAGCAGCGACGCTTTCAGGCAGACCACCCCCGCGAACAGCACGTTCGCCAGATATCCCCCCACGCCGAAGCCCTCGACGCCCACGTCCGGACGCCAGTCGTTCAACCCCGTCAGCGCCGCGTCGAGCGGGGCGATGCCCGTCCACCAGCCGCCCAGAAACAGCAGCGTGGCGATCAGGCTGACGACGAACATGCTGGCGTACTCCGCCAGCATGAACATGCTCCAGCGGAAGCTGGCGTACTCGGTGAAATATCCGGCGACCAGTTCGCTTTCGGCCTCGGCCAGGTCGAACGGCGCCCGTTTGCACTCCGCGATCGCCACCGTGAAGTAGCACAGGAACGCCGCCGCACAGAAGGGATTGGCGAAGACCAGCCAGTTCGGGAACATCCACCCGGCCTGAAAGACGCCGATCTCCCGCAGCGACAGCGACCCCGCCGCGATCACCGGGACGAGCGCCGTGAGGGCCAGCGGGATTTCGTAGCTGACCATCTGGGCCGCCTCGCGCATGCCGCCCAACAGGCTCCACTTCGACCCGCTGGTGTAGCCGCCCAGCACCACGCCGACGACCTCCAGACTCAGCACGGCCAGGATGAGGAACAGTCCGCAGTCGCTGGCGACGGCGACCCAGCGATCGTTGAACGGCAGCAGGGTGAAGGCCATCAGCACGCTGATCGCCGGCACGTACAGGCTCGCTCGAAACAGCAGTCCGTCCGCGGCGTCCGGGACGAGATCTTCCTTCTGAATGAGCTTCAGCCCGTCCGCCAGCGCCTGCAACCAGCCGAACCGCCCGCCGACCCGCGTCGGTCCCAGCCGATCCTGGAGCCGCGCAGACCACTTCCGTTCGACCCAGATAAACACCGCCGGCAGCACGCCGAACAGATTGAGCAGCACGAAGGCGTGCACCGCCGCCGCGACCGCCAGCGCCCAGAATCCGTCCAGCCCCACGCCGTCGCTGAGCCACCCGGCGAGCGTCACCGACTCGACGGCCTCCGCCGGTTCGACCGGTAAGGCGAGATCAGCGGCGGGCGGGGCGGCGAGCATCGGGCCGGGGATCGTCCCGACAACGGTCCTGTTCGGCAACGCCGGTGCGGCGATTCGCGGTGGTCAGCTCAGACCCAGCCGCGGCCTACGTCTCCCTCGTTGGAACTCTCACGTGAATATTGCCGTTTAGTGTCAGGCGTCTCGCAAGCCACGGTGACAAGTCGTGCACCGCGACGACGCCAGTGATAAACTCCGTCTCGATCGTTAATTCGAAAGCGTGCACGCCAGTTTGGTCCAGCCAGAGTTCGAATCCCATTACTTCGCAAAGTCCCATAAGGTCGTACGGTGGATCCTCTCGACGCTCAATACGGAAGGGGACGTGGAGCCAGGAGTCGCTCAACTCTGCTGCCAACGACTGTAGATCACCCTCAAACTCTATCTCGACAGCGGCTTTTGCTCCGTAGAACGGAAGTGTGGGCGGTTGGCTCATCTGCTCACGTCCCCGGCGCGTCCGCCGCGAAGCTGACTTGCTCGAACCCGGCAGCCCTTGCCGCGTCGTAGACCCGCACGACGTCGCCGGCGGGGACGGCGCCGCCGACGTCGAGGATCACCGGCAATTCGCCCGCTGCGTCCGCGGCGGCGAGGCCGCGGAGGACTCGCTCGAAGGCGTCGAGGTCCGGGTAGGTCGTGCCGTTCGCGGTCGCCGTCGTCGTATCGCCGGCTCGGGCCAGTCGCACCCACAATTCGCCCAGCGGCGGGGGCGGTTCGTCGGAGGGCACGTTCGCCTCGATCGCGGCGCCGGAGAGTTCCGTAGCGAGCACCTGTTCGCTCACGCGGCCGACGCTGGCGCAGATCCAGAACGTCAGCAGCAGGAACACGAGGTCGATCATCGGCGTTAGCGCCTGCTCGCGGCGGGCCTCGGCGTCGTCGTGCCGCTTGGGGAGCTTCATCAGAACGACCTCCGCCTGACGTACTCCCCTCTCCCCCCGGGGAGAGGGGTTGGGGGTGAGGGGGACGGTGCGTACGGACGGTCGGCGTGCGGCAAGCGGGCGCCGCTCGCCCTCACCCCCGGCCCCTCTCCCAGAGGGAGAGGGGAGACGCCAAGTCCGAACCGTTTCCCGCTCATCGCTCACCCCCGTCCGTCGCCAGCACGGCGAACTTCACGTCCCGCACGCCAGCCTGCGCACAGGCGACCAGCAGCGGTTCGACCTCCGAGAACGGCGCCGCCCGGTCGCATCGCAGGCGGACCTCGGGGTTCTCCTTCCGACCGGCCTCAGCGAACAGCGCGGCGACGAACGAGCGGTCCCGCACCTGACCGGCGACGCGGAGCGTGCCGTCCGCGGCGATCGTCACCGTCACCCGGTTCGACGCCGCCGCTTCGGCGGGGGCGGCGAGCGTCGCGTCCGGCAGATCGACGCGTTCCCCGGCGTCGATCTTCACCAACTGGGAGGCCGCCAGGAAGAATGTGACCAGCAGAAACGTCACGTCGATCAACGGCGTCATGCTGAACCGCAGCGTCGTGCGGCGCCGCGTGGGGATTCTCATATCCCCGCTCCCCGCCGACCCAGCGGCGCGACCGGGGTCGCGGGAGCCGCGGGAGCCGCTTTGGACGTCGATAACGCCGAGGCCCCGCGGGGCCTCGGCGTTACGGAGGGCGGCGGAGTTTGCCGCCGCAGCGTGCTGAAGATGTGCTCCGCCGTGCCGGCCGCTTCGGCGACGAGTTCGTCGATCCGGTTCCGCAGCAGCGCGAACGACGCCACCGCCGGCACCGCCACGCCGAGGCCCAGCAGCGTCGTCACCAACGCCCGGAAGATGCCCGGCGCCAACTCGCTGACCTGCGGGTTCGCCTTCGTGCTGAACTCGTTGAACGCCAGCATCATCCCCCAGACCGTGCCCAGCAGGCCGAGCATCGGCGCGACCGTGGCGATCACGCTGAGGTATTCCGCCCGCCGAGTGAGCCGGGCGGCTTCCTCGGCGGCGGCGTCTTCCATCGCTTTCTCCGCGGCCTCGTAACCGCGGTCGGCCTCCGTCGCCCCCGCATGCACCAAGCGGCCCAGCAAGCCGCCCCGGCGGGAGCCGACTTCCGCGGCCTCCTTGAACCGCCGGCGAGACACCAACCCGTAGGCCTCCCCGGCCAGTCCCCGCGGCACCAATCGGCCGCGCCGCACGGCGAGCATCTGCTGGACGATCAGTGCCACCATTGCCAGGGACAGGGCGAGGATCAGCAAGCCGACCATCCCGCCGGCTTCCAGCAACTCACGCAGCTCCGGCCCGGCGGACGCTTCGTCCGACGCGATCCCGTCCTGTCCGAAGGCGGGGCGCGCGAATCCGACGGAGGCGAAGAACGACAGCGCCACGGCGACGCTCGTGCGGGAAGGAAAGCGGGGCACGGCGCAGCGGGGTGGGCTTCGGGGG
>NZ_WTPX01000092.1 GCF_013036045.1 Alienimonas chondri | reverse complement strand
CACCGATTGATCGGTTCGTCTCCACAGGCGACACGGTCCGATCGGCGGCGGGACGCCTCGCCCGAGTAAACCAGACGCCGCGCCCTTTCCAGGGCGATGCAAGGCGTCACGGATTGTCCCGTCTGGACCGTAAGGTTCTGCGGAACAAGGCAATCCAAACCCGGGTCGGCGTTTGCCGCGTCGATCCGTCTGTCGCGTCCGTCGGCGGGAGCTTCTTCGGAAGATCCTGCGGCGGCCGTCGACGCCCGCCTCATCGGTCCTCCGTCCTGCGAAACGCGGGCGGAACGGTCCGGCGGAAACTGATCTGGTTCGCCTCGTAGACGACCGAAATCGACCGACCGTGGTCGCCCCCCGTCTCCCCTGAAGACTGAGGCGACCACGGTTTTTTTTGTGCGCGGATTCTGGCTGTCGTCATCATCGGCGGCCCGCAATCTCTGTCCGCCGCTGAAATCCTCTGTGACGAACTACCGGCTTGTGGCCGGTCGGCGTGTCGCCGTTAAGGCTCAGCTGGTGCAAGGGGATTGGCATTCCGCTGTTCTCCCGGAGCCACTCGGACCTCTTCGCGGCGAATTTGCCGACAGCGAGTCTGTTCTGCAGCCTCATGTTGGACTGAGAGCACGGATGGATTGACCGCCGCATGGTCGCGATCCACAGCCCGGTGATGTACGACGACCCCGTCTTGACTCATCTCGAACTGCTGAATTGCGTGCGTCACGCGGCGAACGTCCACGGCACGATTTGACTGGGCGGGACGGCCCTGATGGCCGTCGGGGCCTATCTTTCGTAGATGCTCCAGCCCACGGTCGCGTGGCCGATCTCGAATACATGATTACCGGCGAACTGCACGCCGAAGCCGTGTTCGTCGTCCAAGGCGCAGTCGCCGTCCGCCCCGATGACGGCGATCTCGCCTCGCGTGTGCGGGGAAACCAAGATCTTCTTGAAACGGACGAGCGATAGGACGAGGGCCGGGTCGTCCAGCAGAGCAAAGAGCGAATCGGCATCGGCGCCCAGCTGGCGTTCGGCCCCGTCCCTTAGGTTGCCTCTGCGAAGGTCGAGCTGAAAGGACCGACCGATGGCCTCCAAGATCGCCATCTCTTGGCGGAACAGCGTGTCGAGAGCCGCCGTTTGAGCGGGCGAGGGTTCGCTCGCCCCCTCCGGGAGTTGGATCTCCAACTCGATCGGCTGCGGCTCGAAGGATCGCCGCGGGCGGCGGGTCGGCCGAAATCGTTCCCCGGCCGGCGGACGCAGCGGTCGGCCCCCATCGGCGAATGTCGGGTGGAGATGTTCGCCGACGTGCCGCTTGTTCCAGCCGCAGCGGGAGAAGCGTCGAAGTCGGTCGGTCTCGACCGTCCAGTCCACCACTTGGCCCAGCTTCGCGTGTTCCCACAGGGCGGAGTCCGGATGGGGCTCCGGCTCCGCCGAAGTCAGAGTCGCACCGGCTGAAGCTCTTTCGAGCCAGCGAATCACGCGGTTCCACGGACTGCGCCCGTCCTCGACCGCGGCGGGGTCGTCCGCGCGAATGGTTTCGCGACAGCGGCCGGCGTCGCCGTGTTCCAGCAGCGCCTCGACCGCAAGGATCGAGCGGCAGAGCGACCGCACGGTCGAGTTCACCAGCTGTTCCTCCGGCTCGCTCGAGGGGGCAGCGTCTTCCGGCGGTCCGAAGGCGACGATCCGTCCCGTCTTCGTATCGAGGCACAGCGGTTCGTAGTCGTCGTTTGTCCCGAGGACGCGGTATCGCCTGTATCGGGGGCCGACAGGGGCGCCGGCCAGTTCGTTGCGGGCGAGACGGGTCCGCTTTAGGTCGTCAAGCGGAAGGAGGGGGCGGGCGGGCTTCCAGTCGCTCGACCAATCGAACGTCCACATTCCCGCGGTGCCGACGGGGAGGCCCACCTCCGTCAGCAGGCGGCGGTCGGCGGTCTCCAGCGAGAACTCGGCGAACGCATCTTCGGGGAGCGGACGGAACGTGTTGTGGGCCGACCGAACGTTGCCGCGTCGGCGTTGGAACTTCAGAAAATGTTCGCAGAACGTCTCGGGCGTCATTGCGAAATTCTCAGTGATCGACTCGGCTCGCCGCGACACGGACGAACGACGATAGCGTACAGCAGCCGTTTCGAGACCGCCGCGCCCTCGTCCGTCCCGCTCGCCGTCGTTATGCCGTTCACTCCCACCCATGTCGCCGCGATCTTGCCGGCGCTGCCGTGGTTGCGGCGGCGGTTCGGGGGGAATCGCAGCGTGCCGGTCTCGGCGTTGGTGATCGGGAGCATGATCCCGGACGCCGGCGTCTTCCTGCCCCGGTTCGTCAACTACAACGTCACGCACACGGTCGAGGGGCTGTTCACCCTCTGTTTGCCGTTAGGAATCGCGGCGTTCTGCGCCTGGGAATATTTTTTGAAGGCGCCGCTCATCGACCTCGCGCCGCGCTGGGTGCGGGTGCGAGCGACCAATCCCGCGGGCCCGTCGAAGCCGCCGCTGACGCTCCGCACGTTGCTGTGGGCGGTTGCGCTGACGTTGATCGGCGCGGCGAGCCACGTTCTCTGGGATTCGTTCACGCACGTCGGGCGCTGGGGCGTGCGGACCGTGCCGCTCCTCGACGAGGTGTGGTTCACCCTGCCGGACTGGTTGCCGCTGCGAGATCCAAACATCCGCGGCTACAAGGCCGGTCAGTACGGCAGCACGTTTCTGCTGCTGCCGCTTGTCGGACTGTACGCGCTGTTGCGACTGCGGAGGAGAGAGCCGAACGGCGCCCCGCACACCGCCGTCCCGACGCGGCTGAGATGGGCGATCCTGGCCGCCTTCGTCCTGCTCCCGGCTCTCGCCGCGGGTCGAGATCTCTGGTCCAGCTGGGGCGACCTGCCGTTGCGATGGGCGCTCGCCAAGGCGGTGATCTCCGCGGGCGTGACGCTGCTGATCGCGGTGGTCGTCTACGCGACGGCGTACGCGGCGTTCGTTAGGCCGCCGGTCGCCGAACGATGAATCCGATCGTCGCTTGTGGTTTCGGGGGCTCGATCACCCGTCACGCACCCGCGAAACCGCACGCGGCGAACGCTGCCGTCACGCCGCGGTGACGTTCACGCGGGTGCGGGCATGCAACTCGGCCAGTGTGCGGCGATCGCCGAGCACGGCCCGGCGATCGGCGGGGGTGAGGCGTTCCCAACCCTTGCCGTCCGTCTCGCCGACGGCGGCTTCGATCCGGTCGCGGGCGTCGGGGGGCAGGGGGCGGTCGGCGTCGGTCGCGGCGAGCAGTTCGCTGTGCAGGGCGAAGAACGCTGGATCCCGGAGCACGCGGCCGAATAACGGTTCGTCCGGCGTCTCGGTCTCCTCCACGACGGCGGGCGTCGCCAGCAATTCGACGTGCCGACGCAGCACGCGGGGCGGGTCCAACTCTTCGGGCGTCCACCACAAACCCCACTGTTGGGCGGACAGTCCGGCGGATCGAGACGCGAGCAGCACCGCCGTCGGACCGGCGAGAATCAGGCCGAGCGCCACCGGCGCCAGCCAGGGCAGCGAGTCCGGGGCCGCCAGCCCGGCCGCGACGCCAGCCAGCACGCCGATCGCCGCGGCGGGCCAATGATCGCGGACCGCTTGGAACCAGGTGACGGTCTGTTCGCCGCGGGACTGGGCGCCCCACTTCACCACCCGGCCGGCCAGCGTGGTCAGCACGAATCGGCTATGGAACAGCATCATGATCGGGGCGACGAGGGCGCTCAGCAGCGTCTCGCAGACCACCCCGACCGTCGCCCGCACCCCGCCGCCGAACGAATCGAGCGAACCGGAGCGAGCCGCGGCGAGCAGCGAATACAGCTTCGGGAGAATCAACATCGCCATGCACAGGCCGAACAGCCCCAACCCGATCGCCGCCGGATCGAGCCCGGTCCGCGGGAAGACACCCCCCGGCTCGCCGATCGCTTCGCCGCCGACCGCCGCCGCCAGCAGGGTGAGGACGAGAAACGCCAACCACAGCGGGCTGGCGCAATAGCCCATCACGCCCATCGCCAGGTGCAGCTTCGACACCCCGGCGAGGCCGCCGCCGTCGGTCGAGCGTTGGAAGGGCATCCGGGCGCCGGTCTCCCACAGCACGCGGCCGTGCTGGAGGTTCCCCTGGCACCACCGCTGATCGCGTTTCGCCCAGTCCAGAAGGGTCGTCGGGCATTCCTCGTAGCTTCCGCCGAGATCCTCAGCCAGCCGCACGCCCCACCCGGCCCGCCGCATCAGGGCGGCTTCGATAAAGTCGTGGGAGAGAATCTCTCCGCCCAGCGGCGCCACGCCGGGCAGCACCGGCAGGTCGCAGCAGGCCCGGAACGGTTCGACCCGCAGGATGGCGTTGTGGCCCCAGTAGTTGCCGTCCGTGCCGGCCCACAGACTGAACCCCCGCAGGAACACCGGCGAATACAGTCGGGCGGCGAACTGCTGCCAGCGAGCCAGCACGCTGGTCCGGCCGACGGGCGTCGGCGGCGCCTGGAGAATGCCGCAGCTTTCGTCCGCGGCGATGCGGCGGGTCATTTCCACCAACGTCGGCCCGGCCATCAGGCTGTCGGCGTCGAGGGTGACCATGAATTCATAATGCTCGCCCCAGCGTTCGACGAAGTCCGCGACGTTCCCCGCCTTGCGAGCGGTGTTTTCCGGGCGATGTCGATAGAAGACGCGTTCGCCCTCCGGCAGCGAGTCCGTCAGTTCCGCCCAGGCACGCTCCTCGGCGAGCCAGACGTCGGCGTCGGTGCTGTCGGACAGGAGGAAGAAGTCGAATCGCTTGCTCGCCCCGCCTGCCTCGGGGCAAACGGCGCGGAGCGAATCCAGCATCGCCCGCACCCCGGCGCACACGCGGGTCGGGTCTTCATTATAAACCGGGACCAGGACCGCGGTCGGCGGGAGGCTGTTTGGATCGAAGTCGTCGGGGAGCGTCGGGATCGTCGCCGGCGTGGGGCGCAGCAGGACGCTGACGAACCCGATCGTCGCCGTCCAGAAGGACAGCGCGATCCACCCGAACAGCACGGCGAACAGCCCGACGAGCGGCCAGCGCAGCCACCCCGGGGAGTTCGGCAGCGTTCCGGCGAACGCCCAGGCCGCCGCCGCCGTGGCGGTGACGGTCAGCAGCGCCAACGCCACGCGAATCGCGGTGCGAGAGGCGGGACAGACGGGGAGCGAGGGCGGGGCGGCGCCAGCCGGCCCGGGGGCATGCAAAGACATATTGAACGAACGGGGGAGCGGCGACGTGGCGGAGAAACCGCCGGCCGTCTTGGCCGCCGGGGGAAGAAGGGAGAAGACGCGGGTTCGCGGGGCGGATCGAGCCGCCCCCGGGCGAACGTCATCAGGCAAACGTCATCACGGGGTTCCGCAAGCGGAAGTCACTTCCCGAAACGCTGCGGGGTCATCGTGCGATGCCGCACGACGGGGACCGCGCGGGTTCCGCCGACGCTCAGCCGGGCGGCGAGGGCGGCGTGACGCGGCGGGGTCGGCACGCGGCCGGGCAGTTCGGCCAACCAGCGAGACATCCCCAGCGCCGCATGCCGCAGGGCGATCCGCGACAGTTGCGCCGGCGTCGCCTGCGGGCCGACGTCGCCGAAGGCGGCGTCGAGGCAGGCCGCGGTCGCGGTGCGCGTCGCCCGGGAGTTCACGGGAAGGCCCAACTCGCCCAAGTAGCGAGCGACGGCGTCGCGGGCGGCCTCCACCGCGGCCGGGTCGGCGAAAGCGCCTTCAAAGTTGGCGGGCGTCAGGAACAGAGCCGACGCATCCCCCGAGGCGGCGATCGCCTGCGGGGGACCGGCGGTTCGTTCGTGTTCAGCGGTCGCATTCATAGTCGCGGGGGGCATAAAAACCTCCAAGTCTCGGACAGGGGACCGGACGAGAGTTCGCCCGGGGGAGCAGATTGAACGCCTTCAGGATCGTCGTCAGCGGAGGGGGATTCGCCGCGCTGACCTGAAGATTTGGGGAACAACGTGACTTCCACGGTCACGGGACCGTCCCCGTCAGGTTTGACAGACAGGGTGACGCGGATCGTCCCGTCGGCCATCGGGGTTGTGGCAGTGTCGCTATGGGGGCCGCCCCGGGTGGAAACGCGAAGGGTGGTCGCTACGTCCTCGGGCACGCCGACGAAGTCGACCGTCAGCCGGGTCGATTCGGGATCGTCCGGATCCACGGACCGCGTCCACGCGGCCGCTTTGCCGAGCGCGTGCTCCGGCGGATCGCCGGAGAGGAACGTCAGCGTGTAGGCCATCGGGAACGGTTCGCCGACGGTCGGCTTCACGGTGGGCACCCACCAGGCGGCGATGTTGTCGAAGCCTTCAAAGTCGGTTGGATACTCCAGCAGTTCGACGGTCCCGCCGGCCCAGACATTGGGCACGGCGTCCCAGTTCGGATCCTCTGTTCCATTGAACCCCGCAGCCCCCGGTCCGGTTCCGTACGGGTCGAGCGGCAGCGGGGTGCACCACAGGCTCGGGCGGTCTTCGTAGCGGGTCTCCGGGTCCGCGTAGCGAGCCGGGTCGCGGTCTCGTTGCAGCAAACCGAACCCGCGGATCGAGCCGAATCCGTTCCCGCTCACGGACGGGTAGCTTTGCTGGCCCAGCGCCCGAAACGTCCATTCGGTCGGTCCGGTCGGCTTGTCGGCCGCCTCTTCGCCGGCGTGCACCAACAGGCCGTCGGAGTCGTGCACCTCCGGGCGGTCGTCCTGTTTCAGGTTCTCGAAGCCGTCCCCCCAGAGGAACATGCTGCTCGCCGGGGCGACGGCGACCTTGGTGGGGACATGCCGGAAGAACAGGGTGGCCCGCACCTCGCAGGTGGTGGGATCGCCGGGCGTGATGTCGAACCGGTAGGCCCCCGCGACGGCGTGTGAATCGAGGATCGCCCAGACCCGCGCCGTTTTGGCATCGACCTCCGGCCGCTGGAGCCAGAGAGCGCGGACGATCGGGAACTCTTCGACCCGCGGCGTCCCGATGTCGATCGCCAGCGCCCGACTGCTCAGTCCGTAGACCTGCCCGGCGCTGATGCCGCGGAAGTAGCTGGCCCCCGCGAACGCGAAGAATTCTTGCAGATACTCCTGTCCCGGCAGCGAGCCCAGCAGCTTCATGCCGGCGTAGTCCACGCCGGCGTCCACGGGCAGACCGACGACCTCTCCGCGGTACTCAAACAGATCGCGGTTGAAGGCCAGCGTGACGACCTTCCCGTCCTGCACCGTGTTGATCTGCACCTTGTTCCGCAGGATATCCCCGCGGTGCATCAACTCCGCCTGGATCGGCGCGTCGAGATACCGCCACAGCGACATCTCAGGCTTCCACGCGATCTTGCGGTAAGCGTCGTAATCGAGGTCGATCAACTCCTGCGGGACCGGCGGGTCCGGCACGAACGGCTTCGAGGCGAGGTGCTCTGCGAGGGCTGTTACAGAACCCTCGCTGAAGGTCTGCCCGTGGGCGGTTCCGGGGAACCACGGGATCAGCGCCGGCGTTTCGGTCGGAGACGCGTCCGCGGCGCCGTCCTGCCCCCACGCGGGAGCGAACGACAGCGCCAGGATCGCCAAAGCGAGGCTAGAACGGCGGCGGAGGAAAGCAGACGACAGGGCGACGGGGCGGTTCGAGGATCGGGGCGCCGGAAACGTCAGCCCGCGGCGTGCCGAACAACGAATGCAAACCGAGGACCGCGACGCGCCAAACTGGGCGCCATTCACGGAACTCACACGCGGGAGGCGACATTCGAGGTGAAGAACCGAACCGCACGGAGCCGTCGCTCAGGGCGGCCCCGACAGCGTTCGCTTGTGCGTTCGGGAAAGGGGGCGCCGCGACGGCCAAACTGACAATTCCGCTGACCCCCGGCCGACCGTGTCGCCTGCCGATCGGGCAGCCGGCGCCTGTTTTGGGCGCAGGCGGAACTCAGCAGACGCCATGCCCGGCACGGGTGCTGCAAGACCCGGCGCCTCCGATTCCGCAGGGACTCGAACTACCCGCGGGTGACGTCGTCGATCGCGGCGATCGCCGTCTCGCATAGCCGATCTGTCAGCGAAACCGGCATGCCCACCGCGGGCATCAGCACCAACGTGTCGCCCAGCGGGCGGAGGATCACGCCGCGTTCCCGGGCCGCCATGACAGCGCGATGGCCGGTCCGGCGTTCGGCGGGAAAGGCGCGATGCGGGTCACGTGCGGCGACCAGATCGATGGCCGTCATCACGCCGCACCGCCGGACCGCGGCGACGTGCGGGTGATCGGCCAGCGGGGCTAACCGTTCGCCCATCGCCTCGGACAGCGCCCGGGCGTTGGCGGGGCAATCGTCGGCTTCGAACTTCGCCAGGCTGGCCAGCGCCGCGGCGCAGCCGAGCGCGTTGCCGGTGAAGGTGTGACCGTGGAAGAAGGTCCGCAGTTCGTGCGGTTCGCCGAGGAAGGCATCGTAGATGCGGTCGTTTGTCAGCGTCGCCGCGACCGGCAGATAGCCGCCGGTCAGTCCCTTGGCGGCGCAGAGGAAGTCCGGCACGACGCCCTCCGTCTCGCAGGCCCAAGTCCGGCCGGTCTTGCCGAATCCGACGGCGACCTCGTCCGCAATCAACGGCACGTCGTGCTTGGTGCACAACTCGCGAATCGCTCGCAGATAGCCGTCCGGGTGCATGAGCAGACCGCCGGCGCCCTGCACGCGCGGTTCCATCACCAGCGCCGCGACGCGGCCGGCGTGTTCGCCGAGGATCCGATCGGTCTCCTGTAGCGCCCAGCGGGGCAGGGAGTCCGCGTCGTGTCCTTCCGGCAGGGCGTACGGGAACCCCGGCGGCGTCGGCGAGGGGATCGCGGCGGTCTTATAGAACAGTTCCCCGTAGAGCGTGTGGAACAGCGAGATCCCGCCCACCGACGCCGTGCCCACGGTATCCCCGTGATAGGCGTGCGAGAGCTTGAGGAAGAGATCGCGCTGCTCCGGCCGGGCTTTCTGCCGGTGGTACTGAAAGGCCATTTTCAGGGCGACCTCCACGCAGGTCGCCCCGCTGTCGCTGAAGAACACCTTCGACAGCGACTCCGTCCCTGACTCGTTCGAGGCCGGGGCGATCCGCACGAGCTGCCGGGCGAGTTCGTCCGCGACGTCGCACCGCAGACCCAGCAGCGTGGAGTGAGCGACTTTGCTCAGTTGGTCGCGCACCGCATCGTCGATCTCCGGCACGCGATGCCCATGCACGTTGCACCACAACGACGAGACGCCGTCGAGATAGCGTTTACCGTGCGTGTCGATCAGTTCGTACCCGTCCCCGGCGGCGATGACGGGGGCGTTCTCCCGCTCAAACGCCTGCATGGGCGTGAACGGGTGCCAGAGGGGGGAGTCAAAGTTCATCGGTTAATTCTTCCAAGAGGGGCATCCTGCTCACCCGCCTGCCCCGCTTCGCCGTCGCCGACAGGCGGCGCGCGTCGAGAGTGGCTCGCGCCGCCTGTCGGCGACGGCGAAGCGGGGGGCGTCGAATCAAGGTCGCAGGGCGTGACGAACGACCACGACTGTGATGGGAGTCCCGCGGCAAGCGGATTGCGTTCGACGTATTGGATCGTCTGGTGAACTCGCGACGGCGTGCTTAGGAACACGATCCATTGTTTCTGTTGCCAAATCGTCGGCAGCCGACCGGCGGTCTGAACGGCGTTGGAGCCGGGGTGCAAGCCTTCCTGTCGCAGCCGTCGACTGGCGAACGCTTTGAATCGGGCGGTGGCCGCCTCGGCGTCGTAATCGTTGGAGACGAGCCGACCGCGGCGGGCGAGCACGAGATGCATGTGATCTGGCATCACCGCCAGCGCCCAGAGCGTCAGGCGATCACGCTGAACAACCTCCGCGAACCCACGGGCGACGGCCAGCGCCTGCGGCCCGTCGAGCCGTACCGGTGGACGGCTCAACGCCGCTTTGCCACGTCGTCGGAGCAGCGGATCGTGCCGATCGGCGGCGTGCGAGCGCCGGTCGTCGACCTTCGTCGCTCGGCCCCCTGCTCGAAACAACGCGTCGCTGCCCACCCACTCAGATCCCGAACCACGCGGGTCGTTCGGCAGCCAGAACCCGAAGCAGCCGGTGACGATGTGGTACGCCAAGATCGGTCCGCCGCTCCGCTCGTCCGCTCGCCCCGCTTCGCCGTCGCCGACAGGCGGCGCGCGTCGAGAGAGGGTCGCGCCGCCTGTCGGCGACGGCGAAGCGGGGGACGCGGGTGAGCGTTCGCCGCTCACCCCAGCAGGTCGCGGACGGTGTCGCGTTCGCTTTTCAGTTCGTCCACGCTGGCCTGGATCTTGGCCTGGGCGAACTCGTCGTGCTCCCAGCCCTCGACCACCTGCCAGGTGGTCCCGTCGGTGCGGAGGGGCATGCTGCACATGATCCCCTCTTCGATGCCGTACTGGCCGGTCGAGCAGATCGCGGCGCTGAAGACTTCGCCCTCCGGGGTGGGGCGGGTGATGTCTTTCAGCGTGTCCAGCGCGGCGTTCGCGGCGCTGGCGGCGCTGCTGGCTCCGCGGGCCTTGATGATCGCGGCGCCGCGCTGCTGCACGGTGGTCAGGAATTCGCCCTTCAGCCAATCGTGATCGCTGATCGCCTGCGGGACGGGCGTGCCCTTGATGCGGGCGTGGTCGAAGTCCGGGTACATCGTGGGGCTGTGGTTGCCCCAGATGGCGAGGCTGTTCACGTCGCCCACGCCGACGCCGGCCTTCTGGGCGAGCTGCGACTTGGCCCGGTTCTGGTCGAGCCGGGTCATGGCGAACCAGTTCTCCCGCGGCACCCGCGGGGCGTGGCTCATCGCGATCAGGCAGTTCGTGTTGCAGGGGTTGCCGACCACGATCACCTTCACGTTCTCCGCCGCGGCCGCGTCGATCGCCCGGCCGGTGGGGCCGAAGATCCCGCCGTTGACCTTCAACAGGTCGGCCCGCTCCATCCCCTGTTTGCGGGGCACGCTGCCGACGCACATCACGTAGTCCGCATCGCGGAAGCCGTCTTCAAGGTGGTCGCTGTCCGCGGTCGTCACGCCTTCCAGCGTGGGGAAGGCGCAGTCGTCGAGTTCCATCACGACGCCGCCGAGCGCGTCCATCGCGTGCGGCAGTTCGATCAGGTTGAGATGCACCGGCTGGTCCGGGCCGAACACCTCGCCGGAGGCCAGGCGGAACAGCAGGGCGTAGCCGATCTGGCCGGCCGCCCCGGTGACGGCGATGCGGACGGGTTTCGACATGACGGGCTCTCGGACGACGGGAATAGCGGGGGATTCGCAGCGACCGGCAGCCTACCGCCCGCTTCGTGACTCCCCAAGCCGCCCGGTTCAGAACGCCCGTGCAAAGCGCCTGATCAGAACGTCGGTTCAAAACACCGTCGCGGCGGCGCCGTCGACCGCGACGCTCGTGCCCGGTTCGGCCCATTTGCGTTTCACGATGCCGAGCGCCGCATCCCCCGCGGCGCTGGTGACGACGCCGACGTCCGCATCGTCCGCGGTGAGAACCGCGCCGCCTGCCACCGACGGCGAACCGGGGGCGAGGCGAAAGCCCCGCAGCAGCTTGTTGACCCGCCCCAACGCCCGCACCCGGGCGACCGGCTCCTGACCGAGATAACACCCCTTCGTATAACTGATCGCCCACGGACGATCCGCTTCCATGCAGAGGTTCGCGTCCGTCAGGTCCGTGCCGATGAGCGGCAGCTTCGCAGCGATGCGGGCGGCCTCCGACAGCGGCGTCGCGTCCCCCGGCACGTCGCTGAGGTGAAAGGTTCCCCTGTCCAGCGGGTCTTCAGGCGGCCAACCGTCGGCGGTCTCCGCGTCGGGGGATGTCTGGAACCAGAGCGGCTCGCCGGTTCGATCGGCGAACTCCACGTCCTCCATCAGTGCGTACTTTGACAGATGCGCGATCAGCCCCGGCCCTTGACCGGGCGTGCCGACGAACTCGACCGCGTCGTTCTCGCCTCGCAGCAGCCAGCCGTGGCCGAGCACGCGGGCCTTTTCCGAGGTGAAGAACGCCTCGCAGCCGGCGGCGTCCGAGGCGAGCGTCTTGAGCAGGTCGTTCGTGCAGAAATTCTGCAGAAACTTGGCGGCGTCCGCCCCGGTCGCGGAGAGGCGGGTCCAGCCGGTGAGGTCGTATGAGTGAGGCATGAGAGCACGATACCAGCCCGATGCGCCAGCATCGGCCGTCGGCGTAGCCGACGAGGGATTGACTGAACGACGCACGGCCGATGCTCGCGCATCGGGCTCATAATGCCGCGACGCTACCGCACGGCGCCGCGGCGGGGGTAGGTGACGATGCTCATCGCGTCCACGTCCAGCGTGCCGCTGCCCTTCACGGCGACGCGGATGATCATCTCGCGGGCGTCGGGGGGAACGACGATGCGGCGACCGCGCTCGTCCCAATCGAACGTCCCGGCAAACGGGCCGATGAACCCGCCCGGCAGTTCCCGACGGACGCTGTCGTAGAAATACACCGCCGCCCCCGCCGGCGGACCGCCGGTGCGGGGCGGGAACAGGGCGTGGCCGCGAACCTGCATCGCCAAGCCGATCATTCCCACCCGCCGACCGTCGACCGGCAGACCCTGCAGAATCTGGGCGAGTCGATCCGGATCGCGGGCGTCGATCCGCAGGAACCGCTTGCCGTGCGGCGCTTCGCCGGGGGCGTCCAGCACGCTGCCGCGCTGACTGTCGGTGAGCGGCTCGGCGTCGGGGTCCGTCGGCCCGTCCGGCATGAGCTGCGTCTGACGTTGATAGTGCCAACCGTCGGCACGCCCGTCGCCGTCTTCGTCGGCCTCAAACGAACCGTTCGCCACCCGCGGACGCAGCCCGTCCGGCTGGACCTCGCGGCGTTCCTCGCTCGTGCCGGTCATGGGTACGAAGAACGTCGGCACCAGTTGCTCGTCCGTCAGTTCGCCGTTTCGCTTGGTGAAGAGGTGAAAGGTCTGCTGGAAGCGTTCGCCCAGCGGGACCAGCAGTTTGCCGCCCTCGGCAAGCTGATCGACCAGCGGCCGCGGCACGCTTTCCGGGGAGCAGGTGACGATGATCCGGTCGAACGGGGCGTGCTCCGGCCAGCCGAGGTAGCCGTCGCCGACCTTCGTGCGGACGTTGTCGTAGCCCAGTTCCTTCAACCGCTTGCCGGCCGCTTTGCCCAGCGGGGCGACGATCTCGATGGAATACACCTCCGCCCCCAACGCCCCGAGCACCGCCGCCTGATAGCCGCTGCCGGTTCCGATCTCCAGCGCCTTCATCCCCGGCTTCACGTCCAGCGTTTCCGTCATGTAGGCGACGATGAACGGCGGGCTGATCGTTTGCCCGTGCCCGATCGGCAGCGCCGCGTCGGCGTAGGCCCGGCGGTGGTCCTTGGAACGCACGAACTCGTGCCGCGGAACGGTGCGGAGGGCGTTCAGCACCCGTTCGTCGGTGATGCCTTCGGCAACCAGCGCCCGCTCGACCATCGCGGCCCGCTCCTCGGCGCGGTCGTCGTCGGCCGCGGGGGCCGGCGAGCCGACCGCCGACCAGGCGGCGACCGACAGCAGGAGAAACGGGAGCCGGGGCGGGGCGATCATCGGGCGTCTTTCCGGGCGAGCGAGGCGACTGTCGGACCGGCGTCACGAGGAAACCGGCGCCGTCGGCCACTGTAGCGGCCGACCGGCGGGGCGGGGGAGCACGGTTTCGCTGCTACTCCTCCTCGCCGGCGAAGGGGTCTTCATCGTTCGGCAGCTCTGGCAGGGGGCCGAGTTCGGACAGGTCGCCGCTGATTTCGATCTCCGCGACCTCTTCCAAGCGAAACGTGCGACCGTTCAGGACGATCTCCAGATCCTCCAACGCCGCGTCGTCCTCGTCGTCCGGACCGTCCTCCAGCAGATCCAGGCATCGGCCGAGCGCCCACTCGAACTCATCCTCCGTCACCTGAAGTTCGTCCAGAACCGCGGCCCGGGGGGTGATCAGCGCCTCGACCTCGCCGTCGGACTCGCCGTCGGGGTGAGCGTCCGAGCCCGCTGCGGGGCTGCTGTCGGAGCCGTCGACCGGGGAATCCCCGGCGCCGTCGCGGGAGTCGAACCCGTCCTTCGGAGAGCCGGAGGGGGGGGCGGGAGACGTCGGGTCGGGCATGGGAAACCGCGGGCAAATAAGGTTTTCTGAGACCGGGAACTTGGCAGGATCCGGGTGATCCGGCTACCGAGTGCACCGTGCGTGCCAATGGAACAGGGCGGATTTGAGCACCGGGTGAATTCCTGACCTATCATACGGTTGTTCAGGTACGGCGCGTTTCTATCCGCGTGACGAAGGAGGTGAGCCCGTGTCGATCATCGCCCTAGTGATCCCGGCGTTTTTGGTTCCCGTTCTCCTCCCGGAGGACGGGGCGGAATCTTCGGCGAGCGAGCCGGCGGCGTTCGAGGGCGTGGCGGGCGCCGGGACGGGGGAATCCGTGGTGACGGATCGCGGGGCGCTGATCTATGGTGCCGATCCCCCCGCCGAAGTCGTCGCTCCGGTCTCCGCGGTCCTCGCTTTCCAGGACGATGCGGAACAGGCCGTGGGCGATACGATGTCCGGCCCCGCTCCCACCCCCCAAGGCGCCGACGCCGTGCCCGCCGCGCTCGATTCGCTCGCCCCGCTCCGCCCCGGTCTATCCGACCAGCAGTATTACGAGGCGCTGGCCGAACTCGTGCTGCCCAACGGGCTGGTGCTGGATCGGAACAGCGATCCTCGCACCGTCTCCAGTGCCGCGACCGGACTGGTGGGTTACGCGCTGGCCGTGCTGGCCGAGCGCGGCGTCGCGGACCGGACGGACGTCGCCGATCATCTGCGGCGGGGCTTCGAGACGACCCGGGCCGCAAACCCGACGGCGAATCGCGGCTGGCTCTCCCACTTCACCCGGCCGGACGGCACGCCGAAGCGGCACAGCGAGGTGTCCACCATCGACACCGCCCTGTTCTACGCCGGTCTGTTGAAGGCGGCGGAGACGCTGGATCTCGCGGACTTGGAACGGGACGTGCGGGCGGCCGTCGACGGCGTGGACGTCGCCTGGCTGAGCCGCGACGGCGTGTTCCTGCACGGTCTCGAATGGCCCGCCGAAGCCGGCTCCACGGAGCCGAAGATCATTCCTTACACCTGGAACGACACCAGCGAGGGGGCGATTCTGTATCGCTTGTTCGGCCTGCCGTTCCGCCCCGCGACGCATCGCACCGACCTGCCGCTGTTCACCTACTTCTACCCGCTGGTCCTCTGGCCGGATTGGGACGAAGCCGGCAGCGGACGGACCGGCGGCGTCGCCTGGAACCCGGCGGAACCGTCCCCGGCGAACCCGAACGGTGGGGACGTCTACCGCTACGAAGGCCCGGATTACCGCCTGCTGCTGGCCGCCGCGATGGCCTGGCAGCACAAGACGTTGGGTCACGCTGGCGTGACCGCCGCGGACGGCCCTGGCGGGTACACCGCGTTCCGGCCGACGCTGGTTAGCCCGCTGATGCTCTCCAGCCTCGCCCCCCGGTTCGTCGAAGCCGCCGACACCCTGCGGACGCACGACCTCGACGCGACCCTGCCGGCCTACGACCTCGACGCCGGCTGGGACGCCCCGGACCGCTTGGCGATCGATTACGCCAGCTACTTCCTGCTGCGGGCCGCGGTCATCGAACCGGGGTTCCTCCCGAGCGAAACCACGAACCGCGATCCGAACGCTCCGTCGCTGGTGGCGGAGGTCGAGTAGGCCCCGGGTGAGCCGCTCTCTTCAAGAGAGCGGCTCACGGTCGTCCGCCGCGTCGCTGAGGCGGCGGAGTTTCTTCATGACGAGATCCAGCCACGCCTGGAGTTCTACGAGGCTCTCCGGGCTGAGGTCGTCCGGGCGGGTGAGGACGGCGTCGCCTTCTTCCAGCGCACAGGCTTCGGTCCGCACCGCGGGCTTCCGGGAGCTGAACGGATTGGTCGGCGCCGGGCCGGCGGGGGCGGCGTCTCGCTCCTCGGCGTCGTCCTGCTCGGGCGGCACGATCGTGAGGTCCGCGACCGGCACGCCGTCGCCGTAGCCTTCCACGAAGGCCCACGCCCCGTCGTCGGACAATCCCTGCACGACGCCCTCGTGCTCGTCGGCGTCCTCGGGGTCGACCTCTTCGCCGTCCTCCGCGGCTTCGGTCCAGCGAACCGCGTCGCCTTTCTTGGGGACCGCCGGGGCGGACGGATCGAACGCGGCCAGCTCCGGTCCGTGATTTGCGGGGGCGTCGGCATCGGATAACGCATTGCCGCGGAGCAGGCCGGAATGCACCAGCGAGCCGCGCAGGTCGGCCAGAAACCCGTCGACCTTATCGGGCAGGAAGCCGCTGTCGGCGACCAGTTCCGGGCCCAGCACGTCGTCCGGCGGCAGCACGCCGTGCGGGCGATAGCGGGTGTAGACGTCCCGATAGACCGTCGGCGACAACGCCGCCGTCCGTAGCGCCGCGGCGTGCCGGGGGTGCGTGGGCGGAAAATTCGCCAGATCGACCGTCAGCTTCGCCGGCACGACCCGACCGCCACGTTCTTCAAGCAAGCCGAACTTCTTGAGGGCGGACATCGTCATCCGCGCCGTGCCGTGGTTCTTGCTGTACCCGATCAGCTTGGCGGCGCTCTCCGGCGAGGCGCCCGCGGTGCCCACGCCTTCGTACAGCCGCGTCGCCCGGGCGATCGCGTCCGGGAGGCCGACGGAGGGATAGTTGGGGCTCCGCTGCCGGGGGGCGGCGTCGGAGTCGGCCGGGGAGCTCTTCGCCAAGATGGGAGCGGGGGTCGGAGGAGCAGGGTGGACGGGCGAACATCCTACCCCGCCGCTCCCAGAACCCAAGGCCGCCGGGGGAGTCTCCCGGCGACTTTGACTCTCGCGCAACGCCCGTGTGACTCTCGGGCGTCGGGGATTTTGCTACTCCGCACTCTTCGCCAAGCTGAACACGGCTTTGTCAGAGCGGAGGATCAGGGCGTCCTCCGTCACCGCGGGACTGGCGTTGCAGCGGCCGGCGTCGGAGCCGAGGGGGTTGACCCGCTCGATCTGAAGGGTGTCCGCCGGCTTGATGACGAAGGTGTCGCCGACGCGGGTGGTCGCCAGCACGCGGGCGTTCTCGCCGGACCCGACCAGCACCGGGCTGGCGTAGAGGCTGACGCCGCCGCGACCGCGGCGGTCCTCGCTCTGGGTCAGGCCGTCTTCGGGAAGGCGTTCCTTGAAGATCGTGTCGCCGGTGGCGGCGTCGAGGCAGATCGCGACGCCTTTATCGCTGAGCCAGAACAGCCGCGGTTCGCCGGCGACGTCGATCAGAATTGGGCTGGGGACGTAGGAGCCTTCGCGGGTGGTCCATTCGAGGGCATCCTCCGGGGCGGCCTCGCCGCCGGTCGCCGTCCCGAGTTCCACCGCCGCGCCGCCGCCCTGCCGCCCGCCGACGACGTAGGCCGTTCCGCCGCCGGTTCCGTCGGCGCCGGGGGCCGCGGCGACCGGGCTGGTGCAGGCGGAGCCGTCGACGGGGATCTCCGCGTACCAGAGCAGGCCGCCGGTCGCGGGGTTCAGGGACCACAGTTCGTCCGGCACGGGGATGAGCAGTTCCTGCCGATTCGGGTACGCCGCGTTCGAGGGAGAGGTCCGCACGATCGGCGTCGCCCAGCTTTGCTCCAGGCTGTTGGCCCGGATCTTCCACACCTCGGAGCCGTCCGCGGGATCGAGCGCGATCAGCGACTGGCTCTCTTCGCAGGCGTTGACGATCAGCAGCGTGCGGGATTCGCCGTTCTCCTCGGTCGCATCGACGAGGATCGGGCTGGCGCCGCTGCCCCAACCGCGGGGGCCGCTGCCGGTGCCGACGTTGGTCCGCCACAGTTCCTTCCCGTCCAGATCGAACGCCAGCACGCCGGTCTTGCCGAAGTGAACGAAGACGTGTTCGCCGTCGGTGCAAGGGGTGCTGGTGGCGTAGCCGTGTTCGGAGATGAAGCCGCGGTACGGGTCTTCCTCCGACGTGCTGGGCACGTCCGCCCGCCACACGACAGCTCCGTCGGCGAGGTTCAGCCGGATGAGGTGGCGGACGAGATCGCTCACGTCGCCGGGGTCGCGTTCGTCGGCGCCGTAGCCGGTGTAACAGGTGACGAAGACCGCATCGTCGACCACGATCGGGCTGCTGGCGCCGGGGCCGGGCAGTTCGGCCTTCCAGCGGACGTTCTCGCCGGTGGGGCCGTTCCACGTTAGCGGCGGGGCGGCGTCCGGGGAGACGGCGAGTCCGTCCGGACCGCGGAACTGCGGCCAACCGGCGGCGTCCGGCTCGGCGGCCGGGGCCAGGAGCGACAGGGCGACGAGCGACGACGTGGCGAACATGCGGGGCGATCGGGGAGGAATACGAGCCGGGACCGGGCGATCGCCGGCAACTCGACCGCCCCCGCTAGTCTCAACCCCCCGATTCCCTTGAGGTTCCGAAACGATCTGCCTTTCGATGGGAGAACAGGGGTTTCCGACGACGGGCCGCGGCCGCACCGGGCCGTCCCGCTCGTTCGTCCCCGGCGAGAATCCCCAGCAAGAAGCGGCGTAGGCGGGGGCGGCCGTTTTCGCGATGAACTCCCCGGTGGAGGCGAACGTCTGAATCGATACGCCGGACGCCCCGCATCCCCGAGTCCGTTTTCCGGCGCACCGATTCCGACGATGCTTCCCCGCCGGGAAGTCCCCCGATAGCCTAGAAAAATGGCCATTCCCGAGGTCCCCGCTAACGACTCGAGTCGCCCGCTCGGCGGCTTGACGGCGGTCGACCAGCGATCCACGGTGCGGGGCGGTCGACCCGGCGAGGGGGGCTCCACGGCCAAGCCGGAGCAGACGTCGGCGGGCGCAGACAGCACGCGGGCGGGGGGCAGTTCCAGCGAGACCGCCGACACGCGGCACATGGACTTCGTCGAGGGGGCGCCCTCTCTCCGCCCGTCGCGATCGCCGGAGCCGCCCGACCCGCGGGAACTCAAGGCGATCGTCGGCGAGTTCAGCCTGCGGGAGCGAATCGGCGGGGGAGCGTTCGGGGTGGTGTATCGAGCGTGGGACACGCGGCTCCACAAGCCGGTCGCCGTTAAGTTGTTCGCCCCGGACGGCGGCGAGGCGCCTTCGCTGGTCGAACGCATTTTGCACGAAGCGCGGGCGGTTTCGCGTTTGGACCACCCGCACATCGTGCGCGTCTTGCGCGTGGAAACCGCTCCGCTGACGTCGGCGCTTCGCACTTTGCTGGAGTGGGAACGCGACGGGGAGGGACCGCCTCTCCCGGCCGCCGTCTGCACCCCCGCGACCCCGGAGGGGGAGGCGGACCGGGGGCAGCCGCTTTCCGTCGATCAGGACGCCTCGAAACTGCAGATGTCGGGGCTGGAGGTGGGATACATCGTTTCCGAACTGATCTTCGGCGGAACGCTGCAGGCACAGTTCGCTCGCACGATCACGGGGACCTGCTTGCCGGACGAGAAGCCGGCGTGGCGGACGCCGATCGGCGCAACGCGGTTTCTGTTGCCGATCGCGGAGGCGGCCGGCCATGCGCACCGCTTCGGGGTGATTCATCGGGACGTCAAACCGGCGAACGTTCTGCTGAACGATCGCGGTCGCCCGATGTTGGCGGACTTCGGCATCGCTCGGGCGCCGCACCGCCCGATGGGCGACGACACGATCGGCGCCAATCAGCGTTCGTCCATGCCGGCTGGCGACGCAGACGGGTCCACCACCCTGAGCGGGAACGGCCGTTGGCTGGGCACGCCGGCTTACATGTCGCCGGAGCAGGCGGCCCAGCGAACCGGCGACATTTGCCCCGCCACGGACGTGTGGGCGTTGGGGGTGATCCTCTGGGAACTCCTCGCGGGCCGGCGGATGCATCAGGGGCCCGGGCTGGAGATCATCGATCGGATCCTGCGGGAGTCGCCCCCGCCGCTGCCCGCCTCCGTCCCCGCCCCGGCTCGAGAGATCGTCGCCGCCGCTCTGAAGGAGAACCCCGAAGAGCGCCCGAAGGACGGCAGCGCGTTCGCGGCGCTGCTGAAAGAGGCGATCGAAGAGCTGGAACCCCGGCCCGCCCTCCTCCCGATGAACCGTCGCGTCGCCCTCGGCGCCGCCGCGGGCGCCGCACTGGCGGTGATCGGCGTTGCGGTCGCGATCAGCCGGGGATCCGATGCCGAAGAGATTCGCGAGGGGACGGCTTTGGACGGCGGCCCCGACGGCGGCCCCGACGGGGACGCCGGCCGCGGCGGAACGGCCGCGGGCACCGTTTCCACGGTGACGGTCGCGATGCGCGGCGCGGGC
>NZ_WTPX01000091.1 GCF_013036045.1 Alienimonas chondri | reverse complement strand
CGCCGGGGGCGTGGGAGGTGGACCCGGCCGCGGGCGTGTTCCGGGCGGCCGGCGTGGGCAACACGGAGTTGTTCTCCGCGGATCGGTTCGACGACTTCGAGTTGACGTTCGAGTGGCGGCTGCCGCCGGGCGGGCCGGTGTCGGGGAACGGCGGCGGGGTGGTGGTGCGAGCGGAGGGGTGGAACGCCCTCGGGCTGGACCCCCGGGGCGTCGAGGTGGACCTGCTGTCCGAGGCGGATCGGGACGGGCGGCGGTACGGGACGGGCTGCCTGGCCCTCTACGACACGCCGGTCGACGTGCCCGCCGACCGCCGCACCCGCCGCCACGTCTACCGGACCGCGGACGTCCCCCGCCGCGGCCCGCACGCCTGGAACGCCGCGCGGATCGTCTGCGACGGCGACGCGCTCACGGTGGCGATTAATGGCGCGGTCGTGAACCGGGCCGCCGGCCTGCCCCGGCGGGCCGCCCCGATCGTATTGCGGAGCCAGCGGACCGCGATCGAGTACCGCGACGTCGCCGTCCGCCCGTTGCCCCGGTCGAACTGACGAGCCCGCCCCGCTCCCCCCGGCCGGGCGGCGGGCAGTGGGCGGGGCGGGGCGTCACTCCGCGACCACCTGCCAGCGGCCCCAGAGGGAGGGCTGCAGTTCCGCTTCGCTGGGGACGTCGCTGGTGATCGCGGTCGCTTTGTTCGACCAATACACCCGCTGCACCGTCTGGCGACCGTCGCCGCGGAGCAGGCCGAGGTCGCCGCGGTAGGTTTCGCCGGGCTTCGGGTTCCAGTCGAGCAGCGCCAGCGGCACGCGAACCTCAAAGTTCCCGGCGCCGTCGTCGGCCAGCGTGACGCGGTCGCTGATGTCCGTGACTTCATCCAGCGTGATCGTTCGCCAAGGACTGCTGAACCCCACCGGCTCCGCCGTGCTCGGCACGACGCCGCGGTACAGCACCGCCCGCGTCCGGCCATCGACGCGCGTCATGAGCAACCGCAGGTCGCCCTGCCGCACGGGTCGCTGGGCCGTCGGGTCGTCCTCGGGTCCGTTCCCGGCGCCGGCGGCGAGCATTAGATCCAGGGCGCCGCCGGTTTTGAACAGGGAGTTCGGCGATTCGCCGGCGTTCCGCAACAAGTCTTTCTGACCGGTGCGATAGGCGGCGAACAGGGCGCCGTCGGCAATGCACACCGCGGCGTCCGCTTCATAGGGGCGGGCGTTGCTGTTGAAGTTCGCTTTGACGCCGCGGCGGTCGATCACCGCCCAGCGGGTGTCGGCGGGCCAGTCGGACAGGTCGCCGTCGACCTGCGGGGCGGTCGAGCGCACCGGCACGGTCGCGACGTCTTGAATCGCACCGGCCTGTCGGCGGCGTTCGTTCTCCGCGAACCATTCCCGGGCGGCGTTCAGGTCCTCCGGCGAGACCTCCAACGTCGTTGGGGGGAGTCGTCGAATTGAATCGAGGCCGTCGATTCGCACCAGGCTCGTTCGCGCCCCGTCGACCAGATAGACGTTGCCGTCGGCGGTCTGGGTGATGCTGGGCCAGAAGTTCTCGTCGTGCAGGGAGACGTCCGTGACGTCCATCCCGCGTTCCGCCCGCGGCATGCCCCAGACCGGGCGGGTGCGGACGTCGTGAAACACCGTGCCGACGAGCAACCCGTCCGCGGTGAATAAATAGGCGTTCCCCATATTGCCGTTCACGGCGAACATCGGCTCGCCGGCCGGTTTGATCCAGCCCCCTAATAACCGGGTGTGACCGACGACCATCCCCGGCCGATCGGGCACCGCGGCTTCATGGCTGGCGTGCAGGCCCGGCCACAGGCTGGGGTAGCTCCACATCGGCACGCCGTCCTTCGCCCCGCCGAGGCCGTGGCTGGAGAACGGCGGCGGGGCGTTCGTGCAGATCGTCCAGCCGGTTGCTGTGCCGTTCTCCGACAGCGTCAGCGCCTGATCGCCGCCGCTGGAGGCGGGGCCGTTGGCTTCATCAATCAACGCGATCGGCGCGTCGTCCCAAGTGGGTACGCCGGTGGCGGGGTCGATGCGGGCGGCGAACCGCGCCGCCTGATCGTTGAACCGGGCGAAGACGGCGTCGAGATCGTTCGTGATCGTCACGCCGCCGCACTCGCCAAGGCCGATCGTCACTTCCTCCGGCTGCGGGACGCCGTCGCCGCTGCGGTCGGTCCATTGAAAGAACGCGGCGTTTTTGTGTCGCGGGCCGGTCGGATCGATCTCTTCCGGCCAGCGCTCGCGAAATGGCTCCGTCTTCAATAAGTCCCAATGCTGAGCGGAGCCGATGCCCGCGACCAAACGCGCACGCTCCGGTTCGTCCTTCCAAAGAAACGCCGCGGGCCAGCCGCCGGTGGGGCTGGTGGTATAACAACTGGTGAAGTAGCGGTTCGAGCCACGTTCTCCGGGAACCAGGCCGGTCGGATAGAGCGGCGTATCGGGCGAATACGGGCCGTAGTGACTGTCGAGCCACGCCGGCGGACGGTCGAAGACGCGCACTAACTCGTCGGTCCCGGTCTCCCAATCGAGGCGAAACTCCATGCCTTTATAGAAGAACCGAGTCTTGTCGAGCGGATCGAGCACGCCGCCGCCGCCGTATTCGGTCGGACCGTAGAACGCCCGAGCCAACGTCGCCTCGTTCGGTTGATCGAACCGGGGGTTCCAGACGCTGACGCGCTTGGGGCGGAACTCCCGTTCGGCGACCCAGACATGGCCCTGTCCGTCCACGGCGAGGCCGTGCGGGTTATTGATTTGCGTGGGGTCGTACGGGCCGACGCTCGGCGGACCGGGCGTGCCGATCGTCTTGAGGGCGGCGCCGTTCGCCTCGAAGACCTTCACTTGATGGGCGGAGCCGAGGTCGCTGACGTAAATGCGGCCCGCGGCGTCGGTCGTCAGCATGCGGGGGTTTTGCAGCCCCGCAATATTCAGCTCTTCAAAGCGCACGTCGGCCGGGGCGCCGGTCCAGTCGGAGCGCACGACGCGGTCGCCGCTGATCGCCAGCAGGCGGCCCTGAGGGTCGAAGCAAACGCCGCGGGGGGCGTCGAGCGGGATGCGACCGATCTGTTCGCCGGCGCCCCGTTCGCCAGCGCCCTGTTCGCCAACGCCGAGGTCGAAGACCCGCAGTTCGTTCTGCCGCGGGAAGGAGAGCACGGCGAGTCCGTCGCGGACGGCGAGATCGGCCAGCACGAAAATCTGCCGACCGCCGTCGAAGCCCTCCAGTTCCTTCACCGTCGCGGCGTCCGGGTTGTTCTCTTTAATGAGCCGGTCGTCTCCCAACTTCAATTTGACGAGGTTGCGATCGGCGAGCTTGCCGGCCCCGTCGCCGCGGAGCTTCGTATCGATTGATAATTGCCCCTCCCACACGCCGGCGATATAGCAGAGGTGATCCCCGATCGGGTGGGGACCGAGGTCCGTCGCCAGCGTCGGGGCGCCGGTCCAGGAGCCGCCGACGTGACCCTGCCCGCCGACCTTCACGCCGTCCTCCCGCACCCATTGCAGGCCATGGCCGCCCTCGGAGACGTACGCCCCGATGAAGATCAACGACTCCCCGTCCGCCGTTTTCGAGCCGGGCACATGGGTCACGGCGCCGGGCGGGGTGTGATTCGTCATCCAGTAGCCGGTGTCGTCCGCCGTCCGCCACGGCGGCTTGCCGGCGCTATAGACGCTCATTTCGTATTTCAACGCGATCGGATCGCGCGTCAGCCCGCGGACGGTATAGGTCCCCGGGGCGACCGGCCGCGTGGGGACGTGATAGAGGCCGTGCTGCGGCGATTCGAGATCGCGGGCGAGGTCGTCGCTGCCGTCCCACCAGACGGTGTGTTCGCCGGCTTCAAAGGGGGTTTCCGCGATCAGATTGCGGACCCGTTTGCCGTCCGCGTCCTCGATGACCAGCGTGACGACGCCGGGCTTCTCCAAGGTGAACCGCACGGGGATCGGGGGATGAAACTCCTCCTGCGGCGGGGGGAGAACCGAGGAGAGCGGGGCGTCGTTCAACGGGGTCAGCGCCGCCAGCTCTCCCAACCAGACTCGGCGCCCGCCGACTTTGTGGGAGGTCAGATGCGAGTGGTTGTGGGTCGAGAATGCGGTGATCCGCAGCCGGATTGCGCGGGTTTCGATCGGCTCGTCGAACGCCACCCAGTTCGGTCCCAGGCCCATGGGATAGAAGGCGTCCAGCCCCTCGACGCGGGCGACGGTCCTCCAGAGGGCGTCCGCGGCGCCGTCGATCGGTTCGTCGGGGCCGCCGGTGAACGCTTCCACCTCCGCCGCGTCGAAGCCGGCCCACAGCAGGGCCACGCCGTTCAATCGCACCGGGCGGGCCCACGCCGCGGTGAGGGTCGCGGGGTGGGCCGCATCGACGACGGGGCCGTCGGCGTTCGATTTGTCGATGTTCGACCACGTTCCCCACAGGTCGTCGTTCGTGCCGTTCAACACGAGGCCGGCGGCCTCCGGGCGGCCGTCCGCAACGGCGGTCGCCTGCGGGGCGAGGTTCGCGACGCGATCGGAGAGCGCCCACACGCCGCCCAGCCAGCCGGCGGGGTCGGCCTCGGCCGAGGAGGCGACGTGCGTGAACCGCAGCGCCCGCGTCGTCGTACCGGGCGGCAGCGCCCACCAGGCGTAGTCCTCCTTCGTCGCCTCGATCGTGCCGACGGAGATCTCCGATCCCGGGGAGAGGCGTTCCGCGGGGAGCCAGAGCGATTCGTCGGCGAGGTCGCCGGGGTAGTTTGCGTCCGGCTTCAACACGCTGAGGCGCCCCCCGCCGCGGGCCAGCACGGCGCCGACCGGGACGGATCGGGTGAAGCCGATCCGCAGATGCCGGGCGCCGGGCGTCGCGGCCTCGCCGAAGGGCACGCCGCGCCAGTGCGGGCGTCGGTCGCGCGTCCAGACGACGTCGCTCGGCTCCTTCACCTCCGCGGCGGCGGCCGGGGTCTCCTGCCCGTCGCACCACTGTGCGAAGGCGTCGGGATCTAAAACGTCCCGGTCGATCGGCGTGGCGAACGCATCGGGAACCGTCGGCTCCATGGCGGCCGCCATCGACGCTCCCCACGCAGCGACGCAGGCCGCGCACAGCCATGGGAGCAGAGACTTCGACATGAACGGCGGCGTCGCGGACGGAAACGAATCGATCTCCGTCGATCCTAGATCCGCTGCCCTATCGTCGCCATGAACGGGGTCGCCATGAACGGGCGAGCTCAGGCGGCCCGTCGCGCGGCGAGGGCGTTCGGGCCGGGGGGCGGCGCCACGACCGCCTGCGTGCCGGCGGCGGTCTCGACGACCGGTTCGGCCGTGGCCGCGGCGTTCGATCCGCCGACCGCTCTCAGCACCGCATCGGCAGCGGCGGCGGTGGCCCCGGTTCTGACGGTGCGGTCCGCGGCGGCTGCGATCGCCCCCCGCACCGCGGCGAGACTGGCCGGGGCGCTCAGCCAGTTGTCCACCAAACGGACGATTTCCGTCACCTCGCGGGCCTCCGCACCGGGAGGGAAGAACTCCGGATAGAGCTTTTCCCCGGCGAATAGATTCGGCAGCGTGATCGTATTGAGGTCGTCGTCGGCGACCAGTTTGCTGAGGAACTGATACTTCCACCGCGGCAGGCAATACACCACCGCCCCCGGCGTGCGACGGGCGAACAATTCGAGGCTCACCGACCCGCTGACGAACAGGCAACACTCGGCCAGTTCGATAATCTCGCTGGTACGTTCCACGCAGACTTCCACGTTCGGAATGCCCGCGAAGAGTTCCCGGCAGCGATCCGCATGGGCGGGTTGATAGGCGGCGACGCGGAACGTCACGTCCGGGTGCAGCCCGGAGAGCCGGCGAGCGGCGGCGGCCAGGATCGGCCCGTTCCTCTCTACTTCCCGATTCCGCGATCCCGGCAGCACGCCGACCGTGCGGCCCCCCCGCCGTTCTTCCAGGAAGGTCTGGTCCAGCTGCTTCGCGGCGGCTTCGTCGAAAAACGGGTGGCCGACGTAATCGCAGGGCGTGCCGTCCTCCGCGGACACGCCGCGATCGGCGTACCACTGCGGCTCGAAGGGCAGGCCGCACAGTAAATAGTCGACGTATTTCCGCACCTTCTTCACCCGCCACCCGGCCCAGGCCCACATCTGCGGGGGGAGATAATAAATCACCGGCACGCCCGCCTTCTTCGCCGCCTTGGCGAGGTGCCAGTGGAAGCCGGGGAAGTCGACCAGCACGACGGCGTCGGGCTTCTGATCGCGAAAGTATTCCGCGGCGCGGTTGCGGAGGGAGAAGAACGTTTTGATATGCGGCAGCACCGCGCCGATGCCCATCACCGCGAGATCCGTCAGCCGGAAGCTCTGCTCCTGCCCCGCAGCGGCCAGGTCCGGCCCGCCGTAGCCCACCGCTTTGAGCGACGGATCGCGACGGCGCAGTTCCGTCAGCAGATGGGCGGCGTGCTGATCTCCGCTGGGTTCGCCGGCGGACAGGAACAGGTGCATCGGGGCGGGAACCACGGGGGATGAGAGCGCATGTTGTCGGTCCGCGGCGCGCGACGCGTCAAGGGCGAGCCGGGGGAACGGCGAGCCGGGGGGCTTGTCCCCCCGGACCGGGCTTGGGGGAACGTCGCCTCCCGCTCGGTTCGCTGCGCTCACCGGTCCGGGGGGATGAACCCCCCGGCTCGCTGAGACACAACGAAAAACGGCCCGCGGGGGAGATCCCCGCGGGCCGCGACTCTTCAACGAATCAGAACGTCACTTGGCTCAGTAGAGCGTCGTGGGTTCTTCTTCCCGCACGCCGTCCGGGTTGGCGTCCGACTTCAGGTTCAACTTGAACTGCACCTTGGAGGCCTTTTCAGCCTTCACGGTGACGTTCCAGCTGGCGACGTCGCCGGGGGCGAGTTCGTCGAGCTTCCCGAAGGTCAAGTTCTGGCCGTCGGCGCTCACGTCGGTGTCGCCGGTGGCGGAGACGAACGTCAGGCCGTCCGGCAGCATGCCGGTCAGGTTGATGTTCAGGTCCGGGGCGCTGCCCTGGTTCTTGACGTAGATCTCATAGGTCGTGTTGTCGCCGACCGGAACCGGGTCGACCTTGTCGACGGTCTCGATCAGGATCGCGGAGATGCCTTCGTACTCGACGGCGAAGCTCTTATCGATCTCCGGCACGCAATAGCCGGCGGCGCGGGCGGTGATATCCACGGTGGTGGCGTTGGCCACGTCGAAGTTCGCCTTGAAGGTCCGGCTCTGACCAGGCTGCAGGCAGCCGATGTTCACGGCTTCGCCGTCGTAATCCCGAGTATTGACGAGCCAGTTGTTCACGCCGTCCGGCTCCGTCACGGCGACCACGGTGTTCAGCACCGGGGCGTCGGAGGTGTTCGTAACGGTGAAGGTCATCTCGGCGGGGCGGCCGATGTACTGCTTGCTCAAGCCGTCGACCCGCAGGTCCAGGGCCGGATCAAGAATGCCGACGGTCTGCACGTCGGTATCGGCGGTGATGCTGCCGGCCTTCGCTTCGGCGGACAGATCCAGTTCCTGACCGGCCGCGGCGTCGGTGAGCATCAGCGGCACGCGGAACTCCTTGGTTTCGCCGGCTTTCAGCGGCTCCATCTTCGCCTGCACCTTCGCCTTGCCGTCGTCGGTCTTCAGGCCGGCGGGCAGGTCGTGGGTCAGCGTAACCGGTTCGGTCACGCCGCTACCGTCGTTCGTCACCTTATAAACGATGAACACGTCGTCGCAGGAGTACACGCCGGGCACTTTGCACTCGGCGTCGATGTCGCGGTCGGCGTACAGGGTCCAGACCAGCTTCAGGTCCGGCTTGACCACCTCGTACATCGTGCATAGCGCCGGGTCGTAGTCGACCACGATGCAGCTGCGGGCCTGGCCGGTTTCGGAGGCGCGGGCCGTCACGGTGAGGGTGCGGGTGTCGCCGGCGGCGAGTTGCCCAGCGTTGAAGGTCATGCGGCCGCCGTCGATCTGGGCGGCTTCGTCGCTGGCGCTGCGCAGTTCGACGCCGGAGGTGGTTTCGGTGACGCGAATCCCGCGGATCGGCTCGGCGGAGACGTTCTTGAGAACCAGATCGTAGGTGAACTCTTCGCCGGCCCGGATCTGACTGGGGCCGCGGCGGGTGATCTCAATGGCTTCTTCGCCGGCGGGGCCGTCGAGGGTCAGACCGCTGTTCTCGATATCGGGGTCGGCGACCGCCGCGTCCTGCGTGAGCGTGAGCGCCCCGCAGGTCAGCAGTGCTGCGCCGGCCGCGACGGCGGCGGTGCGAAGTGAGGTGAGGTTCATCAGTGGAGAACTCCTGTGCGAATGGCGACGAATGTAGCGGCCGGGGCAATCCCGACGGATACAACCTATTGGCACGCCTTCTCCGCCGAATCGCGAAAAGCCCCCTTACCCGCTGCGGGAACGGCCCACCCCCCCCGGGGCTTTCCCCGCAAGACATTTCCCCACAGCACGACCTCCCGCTTAGCCGCGTGCCCGGCACGTTGACTGCCCGGCGTGTTCTTACCGAATTTTCACAGAAACCGTCGCCTCTCCAATCGGTCCGATTCGCTTGGACAGCGGCGATGTACGGCCAGTCTCGCCGACGCCCTATTTATGCCTTACTTATACGGACAGCTGCACCAACTCGCCCGCGGGGCGTCGGCCTTGGTCGATCGGCTGATGGGCGGTCGCGTCGCCGGGGGCGCCGGCGGGCAGACCGAAGAACGTCGCCCGGGCCGTCTTCAATAACCCCGAGACGCTGCCGAAGGTCGCGTCGACCGCCGCCGCTTCATAGCCGCTGTGCACCATGCAGTCGGTGCACTTCGGGTTCCCGCTGGCCCGCCCGTAGTTCGCCCACTCCACGGAGGCGATCAATTCTTGATACGTCTCGCAGTAGCCCTCGTCCATCAGATAGCAGGGCTTCTGCCAGCCGAACAGGTTATAGGTCGGCATGCCCCACGCATGACAATCGAGCGCCTGGTTCCCGCGGAGGAACTCCAGGAACAGCGGACTTTGATTGAACGTCCAGCGTTTTTTGACGTCCGCGAGGATCGTCTTGAACAGCCGCTCCGTCTCCCCGGCCAGCAGGAAGTGCTCCTGATCCGGCGCCTTTTCATACGGATAGCCCGGCGAGACCATCATGCCCTCGACGCCGATATCCGTCAGTTGCTCGAACATCTCCCGCACGCGGGCGGGGTCGGCGTTGTTAAAGACCGTGGTGTTCGTCGTGACCCGGAAGCCGCGGGCGATGGCGGCTTTAATGCCTTCGATCGCCACGTCGAACACGCCCTCGCGGCAGACGGCTTCGTCATGCTCCTCCCGCGGGCCGTCGATATGCACGCTGAAGCTGAGGCGCTTGCTCGGTTTGAACAGGTCGAGCTTCTTCTCCAGCAGAATCGCGTTCGTGCACAGGTACACATATTTGCCGCGATCGGTCAGGCCGGCGACGATCTCGCCGATCTGGGGGTGCAGCAGCGGCTCCCCGCCGGGCAGGGCGACCATCGGGGCGCCGCACTCCTCGGCGGCGCGCCAGCACTGCTCCGGGGTGAGCTGATCCTTGAGGATCGGCTTGGGGTGCTGGATCTTCCCGCAGCCCGCGCAGGCCAGATTGCAGCGGAACAGCGGTTCGAGCATCAGCACGAGGGGATACCGCTTGTTCCCCTTCAACTTCTGCCGCACGACGTGCGAGGCCACCGTGGCCATCTGGGAAAGCGGAACGCCCATTGAAAAAAGGGAGCCGGGGAGGGAACGATGGTGCGAAGCGAGGTGCGAACCTGTCATACCAGACGTCCCGACCGCCGGACACCGCGATCGGCTCGAACGAACCCCCGATCCGCAAGCCGTCGCATGCCCGACCGCACACTCGCCCCGCCCCCCGGCCACGCGAACCGCTCGGTGACGCTCTGCCTCGCCGCGACGCTGCTGGCCGGCCTATGGTCAATCGGCTGCGGCGTGCTGTACCCGCGACTGATCGAACCGACGCGCGTGGACGAGGTGTTCACCCCCGCGGAACTGGCCGCGGCGCCGTTTCCACGGGCGGCAGCAAGGCTGAGCGCCTGGTGGGACGACGAGATGAGAGCGAGAACGCCCTGGGTCGTCTTGATCACCCCCGGAGCGGTTGTCGCCGCGGCGGCCCTCGCCGCGCTGATCGCCTCCCAGTGGAAAGCGTTCGGACGAATGGTCCCGATCGTGGCCACGGTCGCCTTCTCCACCGCGGTGACGGTCGGCGGATTCGCTGTCGCCTTCCAGATCTTCGATGACGACGCCGTCGCCATGACGAGCGTCGACGCCGTGCTCACCCCCGCCGAATTAATGATCCCCGCGACCCGATCGGCGATGTACGAGTTCGGCCGACGGATGGCGGAAGCCTGCCGGGATGAATGGCTGCTTATCGCCGCCGGTCTGCCGTCGGCGCTTGCGGGGCTAGCCGGACTCTGGGCGGTCACACGGGGCGGTCGGCGCCGCGGGGGGGATGAGCCGACGGACCTGTTTGCCTCAGAGTAGTGAAGCGATTTGCCTCCACGCCTTGACGACGAGCGGCGGCCCGACGAACGCGAGAGCGACGAGCCACAGCGTCGTCCAGACCCACCCCCGCCACGCCGTCACCGCCGCGGCGGCAAAAGTCGCGGCGATCAGCCAGCACGACACCCCCATGCCAATGTACGGCCCCGACATCGCAATGTACTGCAACCCCGTCAAGAAGAACGTCAGGGCGGACGCGTCAAGACATCCGACCCCGGCCTTCCGCCCCTCGATTGACCGAGTCAGCGGTCCATTGATCTGCTGCTCCAACCGCGGCTCGGGCGGCGGCGGGGTTTCGGTCATTGCCGCTGAGGTTAGCAAATCGGCCTGCCGCGGTCGGGCCGAACCGGCAGGTCTCTTTGCGGCGCAGGACAACGTTTGAAGAAGCGGCAGCCCGAGGCGCGAGCCGAGGCCGTGTGAGGCTGCGAACGCTGGTTCTCCTCGGCTCGCGCCTCGGGCTGCCGTCCTCCCATCCGGCGACGGGGGGTTCGGCGCCTCGCTCATGGTTGCACAGCGTATCGCGTCCCGGACGCTTCAAGCGTCCGGGACGCTGTCGGTCGCCGGTTCGTCCGAGCGTTCGGCCCGGCGCCGTTCCTGCCGCTCGCGAAAGCGGTTCATCCGGTGGGGCCGCATCGACATCGGCCCCGTCAGCAGACGAAAGCCGTTTCGCCAATGCCAGAAGGCGCTTTGATGATTGCCGGTGAGAAACGTACTGGTGAGTTCGCCGTACCCCAGCGACTGCAACGCCCGGCAGGCGTCGGTCAGCAGACAGGTGCCGAGGCCGTGGCGGGCTTCCCATCCGTTGACGAAGACCCACGTCAGATGCGGACGGCCCCAGTTTGTTTCGAGCCAATCGTCCGGCGGATCCTTTGCCGGACGCCACTCGAACAGCGGGTCGTCGTCCGACGACGGCCGGTACAGGGTGACGAGCACGGTCCCGAGCACGACCGGCCCCTCCCCGTCCTCTTTGCGGCGGAACTTCGGCTCCCCCTCAATGATCAGGCACGCCGGTTCGATCAACGGACCCCATTGCCCCGCCCGGACGTTCTCCATGCACTCTCCGGCGACTTCCTGCGATCGCTCCGCCGTCATCTGAGCGAACGGGGCGGTGCGGCCGAAAGCGCCGTGCAGCACGCCCGGCAGCACGTCCCAGTCGGCGTCGGTCAGAGGGCGGGTTGAGACGGGGCTGCCATCGTCCAACGCCGCGTCTCGCAGATCGGGCGGCACGGCGTCCAGCGGGTCGCCGTCGCCGAACGTTTTCACGCAGGAACGGGACTTCGGCCGGGGGGACGCGACGACCTCCCCGCCGAAGTATTCCCATTTCCAACCGGGGTGTTGCGGGAGCCGGTGATAGACCTCGATCGGAGCCGCGAAGCGAATCATCGGCCAGTGCTCGGGTTCCATCGCTCGCCGCCCGTTCGCCTTCTTGGTTCTTGTCTCTTGAAGTTTGGAGCTTGCCGAAGGCTCTCACACCTCCATCAGCATCCGGCCCGGGTCTTCGATGCTCTCTTTGATCCGCATCAGGAACGTCACGGCTTCGCGGCCGTCGACGACGCGGTGGTCGTAGGTCAGGGCGACGTACATCATCGGGCGGATCACGATCTCGCCGTCCACGACGACCGGGCGGTCGACGATATTATGCATCCCTAAAATCCCCGATTGCGGGGGATTGACGATCGGGGTGCTCAGCAGCGAGCCGTAGATGCCGCCGTTGGTGATCGTGAAGGTGCCGCCGCGGAGTTCCTCCAGGCCGATCTTGCCCGCTTTGGCGCGACGGCCGAAGTCGGCGACGGTCTGCTCGATCTCCGAGAAGGCAAGCGTTTCGGCGTTGCGGATCACGGGGACCGTCAGCCCCTTGCCGCCGCCGACGGCGACGCTGATGTCGCAGTAGTCGTAGTACACCAGCTCGTCGCCGTCGATCTGGGCGCCGACCTGCGGGACGGTGTGCAGGGCGTCCACGACCGCCTTGACGAAGAAGCTGCTGAAGCCGAGCTTAATGTCGTACTTCTTCAGGAAGGCCTCGCCGTACTTCGCCCGGGCCTCCTTCACGGCGGACATATCGATTTCGTTGAAGGTCGTCAGCAACGCCGCGTTCTGCTGAGCGCTGACGAGGCTGGCGGCGATCTTCTTGCGGATCGGCGTCATCCGCTGCCGCTTGACCGCCCGGCCCGGCTCGCCGCCTTCCGGGCCGACCGTCATCGGCGCCGCGGCGGGGGCGTCCGCCTTGACCAGTTCCGCCTTCGCTCCGCCGGCGACGGCTTTCTGCACGTCCTCTTTCAACACCCGCCCGCCGGGGCCGGTGCCGATCACCTGGGAGGCCGACAACCCGCTCTTCTCCAGCGCCACCTGGGCGGCGGGCATCACATGCGCATCGCCGCGGGAACCGGCGCTGGGGGAGGAGGGCGCCGGCTCTTCGCGGCGGGGGTCGGCGGTGGTGCCGGTCCGCTGGGGGGAGGCGGATTCGTTGGGCGTTTTCTGCTCCGTGGAGGCCACGCCGGCCGATTCGCTTCCCCCATCACCGGAGGAGGAGCCGCCCTCGCCTTCCTCGATCTGGGCCAGCACGTCGCCGACTTCGACCGTTTCGCCCTCGGGGATGAGAATCTTCGCCAATCGGCCGCTCGCGGGGGCGGTGACCTCACTGGTCGCCTTGTCCGTTTCGAGTTCCACGATCACCTGATCGCGTTCGACCGCGTCGCCTTCCGCGGCGTTCCACGCGGCGACCTGCATTTCAGTGACGCTCTCCCCGGCGCTGGGGACGGTAACCTCGACAACGGCAGCGGGCATCGGGCGGCGGTCCGCGGGACGACGCCCTCGAAGACCGCCTGCCCGTTGATCGACGCCGTCACCGGCCGATCGAGATCCAGCAGTGCGTCGGAGAGATACAGGCGAACCTCCTTCACCGTCTCGGCGGGAACCGTCAGGGCGATTCGCTGCCCCTCCACCGCCGCGTCGATCCGCATGCCCTTCACGGCCTGATCGAGAGGGATCTCCAGCCAATAGAACCGCGGGTGGGTCACGTCGTCCTGCAACCAGACGATTTTCCTCGGCCAGGGATCGCGGGTGAACTGCGCCATCCACGGCAGCGCCGCCCGGTCGCGGCCGTTCATCCAGTGGCCGGTGTTCGGATAGATGACGACCTTGTGCTCGTAGCCGTCGGGGTCGTCTTTATGCAGCGCGGCGAGCTTCTTCTCCCACCGGGCGGCGATTTTGTTGCGGTCGTACGCCGCGTCGTCGCCGCCCATCCAGATGGAAAACGGCAGATTGCGGAGCCCGTCCGGCTGCGTCTCGTTCGGATGCCCGGCCATCATCGACGCCGCCGCGAACCGATCCGCCATCCGTGGGGCCAATTGAAACGTCCCGTCCCCGCCGGCGGAGTAGCCCATCAAATACACCCGGTTCGGATCGACCGTGCCGTCGATGATGTAGGAGAGAATCAACCGATCGAACAGCGGGTCGATGTGCGGCCGATGCCACAGATCCCAAGTGTTCCCGGGGGCACGGGGAGCGACGACGACGCCCTCCTCCGGTTCATACAGGCGAATCTGGTTGCGCCACTGCCCGTCGTTCATCGCCGCCGGCCCGCCCCCGCCGCCGTGCATGGAGATATAGAGGGCGTGCCCCTGCTGCGGCCGTTTCCCGAACCGACGTTCTAGGAACCGCAGCGTCTGGCCGTCGGCTTCGATCGCCTTCGCCTCCCGCTCCGCGAGCAGCGCCTCGCCACACTCCGCGACGAGATCCTCCCACGCCGCGGCCCCCACCTCCGCGGCGGCCTCCTCCGACAACGCCCCCGGCGGCGCCTGCGGAGCAAGGGCGACGGCAAACAGCAGGGCGGGAAGCATGAGTGATGTCGGCGGGCGGGGCGGGGGGTGACCCAATCCTGACCGATTCACGCTCCGATCGCGATCCGCACCGTGTGCCATGCTCTCACGCCGCAGAGAAGCGACAGCGAAACGGAGGCGGGTGAGCATGCGAGCGACGCGGACCGATGTGAGACGGTCGAGAACCGCACTCCATGCTCACCCCGCGGCGAGAGTACGGTGCCCTGACCCGAAAGTTATGCCGCCCGTCCAAGGGCAACGTCATGCGAAGTCGAATTCGCCGCTGAGATTCTCGCTGCCAGGAAAACCGAAACATGTTTCGTAGTGAATTGGAAACACGTCCCGTACGTCGATGCTGAGGAAACCAGCCATTTGAGATGCTTCCTCATCCGCCAAGCCCTGAAGGTTCGCATTAAACATGAAAGAACGCTCATCAACGAACAAGTTCAGGGCGTAGATTGAACCTGTCCCGACAACGTATCCTTCAAACTGATGGCCGCCGGACAGCTTACAGTTCGCGAGAATAAAAAGGGTGCCCAGGTCTTCCGGTAACGGCTCATACTCGCCTACGGGAAGAAAATGTTCCATATCGTCGCCCCAGCACCACACTGGATGTGCCCGAAAACAATCTGAATTCAACTGGCCAACCTTCATTATTCCATCTTTCCATGCAGTCGAAGCATCGAGTCGGCGAGGATGTGGGCAGCGGCAACGTTTATCCGGTCTTCATCAACACTCCGTCACGTTCACCGCCAAGCCGCCGCGGCTGGTTTCTTTGTACTTGCTGCTCATGTCGGCGCCGGTGCGGCGCATCACGCGGATCACGCGGTCGAGGCTCACGCGGTGGGTGCCGTCGCCGCACAAGGCCAAACGGGCGGCGTTGACGGCTTTCACGGCGCCCATCGCGTTGCGTTCGATACAGGGAACCTGCACCAGCCCGCCGACGGGGTCGCAGGTCAGGCCCAGGTTGTGCTCCATGCCGATCTCCGCGGCCTGTTCCGCCTGTCGGGGCGTGCCGCCCAGCGCCTCGGCCAACGCCCCCGCGGCCATGCTGCAGGCGACGCCGACCTCGCCCTGACAGCCCACCTCCGCCCCGCTGATGCTGGCGTGCTTCTTATACAAGCTGCCGATCGCCGCGGCCGTCAGCAGGAACCGGCGGACGCCCTCCGCGCTGGAGGCGGGGGCGAAGCAGCGATAATAATTGATGACCGCCGGGATAATCCCCGCGGCGCCGTTGGTGGGGGCGGTAACGACCCGGCCGCCGGCGGCGTTCTGCTCGTTCACGGCGAGCGCCCACAGGTTCAACCAATCCAGCGCCGCTAAGGGGTCCGGCGGCCCCGGCGCCTTCGCAGCGTTCAGCTTTTCATAGAGCGCCGCCGCCCGGCGGGGCACCTTCAGCTTGCCGGGCAGGATGCCGGGCGTTTTGAGGCCCGCGGCGATGCACGCCTCCATCGCGGCCCAGAGTTTATCGAGGCCGGCGTTTACCTCTTCGCGGGTTCGCACCGCTTCCTCGTTCGCCCGGACGACGTCGGAGATCGCCAGACCCTGCGATTCGCAGCTCTCCAGTAGCTCCGCGGCGGAGTCGAAGGGGAAGGGCACGTCGGCGGGGGTCGCGGCGGGGCCGTTCGACTCATCCGCGCCGCCCTCGGCCTCGTCGGCGGTCACCACGAAGCCGCCGCCGATCGAATAATAATCGCGGCTCAATAACTCCTCACCGTCCTCCCCGAACGCGGCGATCCGCATGCCGTTGGGGTGGGCGGGCAGCGATTCGCGGCGATGCCATCGCAAATCGTTGTCCAGATCGAACGCCACCGGCTCGCCGCCGGGGACGTACAACACGCCGGCGGCTGCGACGATCGACAGCAGGTCGCGGAGCCGGTCGCAATCGACGGTCTCCGGGTTCGCTCCCTCCAACCCGGCCAGCGCCGCCTGCGGGGTGCCGTGGCCACGGCCGGTGAGAGCCAGCGAGCCGTACAGATCGACCGTCAGCAGGGTCGTCGCGCTCCGCAGATCGCGCTGGGCGAGGGAGGCGAGGAACCGCTCGCCGGCCCGCATCGGCCCGACGGCGTGCGAACTGCTGGGACCGACGCCGATCTTGAATAGATCGAACGTGCTGACGAACGCGGCGGGAGCGGACGGGGTCGGGGCGGCCATCCGTCGAGGGTACCGGTCCGGAACGCCGGTCGGCGCTCCCCGGAAAGACCCAGGAGCGATCTGCCCCGAATTTGGCTCGCCGGGCGAGATTCGCCTCACACATCGCGGCGGGATTTCGTACCAAGGGGTCGATGAGTTCGCTTCTGCACCTGCCGCTGGCCCTGCTCGCCGCGCTGCCGCTCCTGCTGGGACCGGCGGCTTGGGCGGCGGACTGCGGCTGCGCTGCGTTGTGCGGAACGGGCGCCGAAACCGCCGCCGTGTGCGAATGCGGCCCTGCAGACTGCGCCGCTTGCTGCGACGCGTCCGGTCATGAAGACGACGAGCCGTCCACCGCTGGCTGTGCCTGCGGGTGCGAACCCGCGGCGCCGGTCGCCCCGACGGTCCCGACCGTGGACCCCGTCCCGGTCCCCTCCGCGCTCGCGCTGCCGCCGGCTTGGCGGGGCGTGACGAACGAATCGGTCTCCCTCGAACGGACTTCGGGAGACGCGCCCCCCGCGACGAATGCGCGCAGGCGGTCGCAGTTGTGCGTGTGGCGGAACTAACGCGGCCCCGACGGCCTGCGAGTTCTACGTCTCACCCACCCCGCCGCGGCGTTCTTTCCGGTCCTTGAGGGACGGATGCGTCGACGGCTCCCCACTGCTTTTTAAAGGATTTCTGATGAGTCAGCTTCTAAGCGTCACCGCTCTCGCCGCCGCGACCGGCCTGTTCGCCTTCGCCCCGGCTGCGGTTCCCACCGCCGCCCCCGCGGACTGCGTCTGCTGCGTCGATTGCGTGTGCGAAGACTGCGTCTGCGACAGCGAGGGCTGCGCCGCCTGCTGCGACGAGGGCGCCGAGTGTTGCGAGAACGCCGTCTGCTGCGACGCCGCCGCCGCCTGCGACTGCTGCGTCGACTGCGGCTGTGAAGAGTGCGTCTGCGACAGCGAAGGCTGTGCCGAGTGCTGCGAGGAAGGCGCCGCGTGTTGCGAAGGCGGCGCCTGCTGCGATCTGAACTGACGCGGCTCGTGCCGCCGACGTTCGGTTCGCCGATGCGTCCTCTGTCGAAGTGTTATCGCCGCCCCGTCGACCCATCCCCGGGTCGGCGGGGCGGTTTTGCGTTCACGCCGACGCCCACCGGCGTCGCCGCCGACGCCACCACAGTCCCAGGGCGACCAGCCCGCACAACGCCAACGGCGGCCCGAACGCCCACCAGGCCGCGTATCGGTTATTGAATTTAAAGATGAGCCACGATTCGAGGTCCGTCAGTCCCGCGATGCGTTGCTTGCCGGTCGCCGCGTCATGCACCTGCGCCCCGTACGGCGGTTCGACCCACAGATCCGCGGCGGTGATCGCGGGGTCGAGGGGTTCGAGCGTTTCAATTCGCCACTCATGCCGATGGGCAACGAACTGGGCGGGCGACGCGGCGGAGCCTTCAAGATTCGACAGCCCCGAAGAAGTCGTCTCCCCGGGAGGGACCGCAGCGTCGGCGTATAAGATCCTCCCGCCGGCGAAGGGCATGCGGACGCCGTTCGCAAGCGGGCGGAAGTCCTCCGCCCAGTACGTCGAGGACAGAGGATCGGTCGGCGCGTGGTCGGCACCGATCAGCCGGGAGGTTGCGTGCTCCACGCGAAACAAATCATGGTGAACGTCGTCGGTGAACCACGCTCGCATGCGGTGGGCAATCATCGGCAGGACGGCGTCCGGGCGGACGGCAAGGTAGGACGGCTCATACGTGATGCCGGACGGCTCCTCATAAAGAATCGTCACCCGCACCGCCGGGCGCCCGTCCTTCACCTCGCGTCCGTCCACGACCCAGCGCGCCGGGGGGAAGGCGGCGAGTCCGTCGAAGCCGGTCGGCGCCTCCTCCTGCTCCCTGTCGACGTCCCACCGCCCGACACCGAGGTGCGGAATGAGGTGTGGGCGAAAAACGACCCGATCCGCATCCGTTAAGGCAATCTGATCCGAGAACTGGCCGGGACCGGGCGTCGTCCAACTTGACCGGGTGATCCGCGCCGGCCCCTTACCGGGCGGGCGCTGGGCGACCAGAAATTCATTATCAGCGACGGCCGCCCCGGTCAGTGGACTGTCGGCGGACGTGCCGGCGGGCCACCAGTCTGCGACCCCGGCCGGCGAGGCGGCGTATAGGAATCGTACCTGGGTCGCATCCCCCTCCACAAACAATTCCCCCCACTCCCCGCCGAGCACGCCCCTCGGCACGTTCGGGGCGGAGAACGCTTGGGATCGCTCCTGCCAAACTAAATGCACGTCCCGCACCGCCGCCCGCACCTTTCTCAGCCCGTCGGCAAGTTCCGCGGCGGTCGGCAGCGGGGCCGGCGGCGGTTGGGACGGGGCCGGCGGGGCGAACGTCAGCAAGACCGCGGCGAGCAATGACGGGTTCAACAGTGCCTCCCAGCGAACGGGTTCGTCGCCCGCCATGCTAGCGTCGCCGCCGTTCGATGGGATTCAGTCCGCGTCCAGCCCCGCGTACAGCAGGCTGCCGAGGCGGACGTGCGTGGCGCCCTCGGCGATCGCCGGTTCGAAGTCGCCGCTCATGCCCATCGAGAGAACCGGCAGCCGTTCGCTGCCGCCGAGTTCGTCCCGCAACTCCCGCAGCCCCGCGAACACCGGCCGGGCGACGGCATCGACTTCATCGGACTCCGCGGCGGGCGCCATCGTCATCAGCCCCCGCACGCGGACATGGGGGAACCGATCGAACCCGGCGGCGAACAGCGCCCGTAGTTCGTTCGGCGTGAAGCCGCTTTTGGAGTCCTCCCCGGAGACGTTCGCCTGCAACAACACCTGCGGCGTCAGCCCTTCCTCCCCGGCGATGCGGTCGATCGCGGCCAGCAGCTTCTCGCTGTCCACGGAGTGCGTGAGGAACGCCGCGGGCAGCAGCTTGCGCACCTTGTTCCGCTGCACCTGCCCGATCTGATGCCAGCGCACGGGCGGGTCCGCGGGGAGCAGGTCCGCCCGCTCGGTCAGTTGTTGGGGGCGGTTCTCGCCGAGGTCGCGGACGCCGAGATCGAGCAGTCCGCGGACCCATTCGTCGCGGGCGTACTTCGTCACCGCGACCAGCGTCACGTCACCCGGATCGCGGCCGGCGGCGGTCGCCGCGGCGGCGATCCGCCGGCGGGCGGCGGAGAGATTGTCTTCGAGGAGGGGCAAGGGGAGAGGCGTAAGGCGTGAGGAGCGATCCTTGCCTATCCTAACGCACCCCGGTCCCCCGCCTTACGCCTCCCCCCTTACGCCTTTCCCCTCATCTATGGCCTCTGTACTACTGATCGAGGACGACCGCGAGATCGCCGCCACCCTCGGCGGGGCGCTGCGGGCCGCCGGCTACGACCTCCGTCACGCCCCCAACGGCATCAAGGGGCAGGAGCTGTACCTCGAAGAGCGCCCGGACCTGATCGTCACGGACATGATGATGCCCGGCCGCGGCGGGTTCCCGGTGCTGGAGTTCCTCGCTACCCAGGAGGATCCGCCGCCGGCGATCATGGTGACCGCCAACGAAGGCGGCCGGCACAAGGCGTACGCGGAGATGCTCGGCGTGGTCGATTATCTCCGCAAACCGTTCGCGATGGACGTGTTGCTGGAAGCCGCGGAGAAGGCCCTCGACGCCTACCCCCCCGGCACGCCGGGTCCGCGCGCCCGTGCCGCGGCTGACGGAACGAACGAACAAACGGCGGGCGAGGAGGAGTGAACGCGTCGCATCCCGCGTCTCCCCTCGCCCCTTTCTTGGGGGATGGGGGATGGGGGAGAGG
>NZ_WTPX01000090.1 GCF_013036045.1 Alienimonas chondri | reverse complement strand
CGGTTCGCCCCGCCCCCCTGCCTTCCCCGGAGTTCCGCGTGTCGCTCGTCTCGACGGACACCATCGTCTCCAAGACAGGCGACACGCTCGATCGATCGGGGACCGTTCCGCACGGCGACTCGCCGGGGAAGCGGCTCGTCTCGAAACTCAACCCGCCGGCGAGCGGCGGGCGTCAGCCCGCTGAGGCTCCGAAAAACGGGGCGACGAAGAAACCGCAGGCGACCAGCCGCTTCACCGACGACGACGTCGCTCCCCAGAAGCGCACCAAACGCAAAAGCACCTCGCATCTCAAAGCGGTCCCCGGCACGCTGGCGGAGCGGGAAGCGCTGCGGGACGCCGCCGCGGAGTTCACCGCGACGCTCGATCTGCGTCAGCGGATGAACAAGCGGCAGCTCGAAGCCCACGGCCGGACGCTGCTGGAACAGAAGGGGCTGGGCGAGGAGTACTTGGGCTTCGCCGCCGTGATGATCGGCAACGCCGTCTGGCGGAAGCAGTTCCTCGCCACGCCGTTCGAGCGTCGCCTGCTGCTCCTTCCGCACTGCCTCAAGCACGCCGAGGGCTGCCCGGCGGAGTACGACGAGTTCGGCCTCGACTGCGAGAAGTGCGGCGCCTGCTCCATCGCGGACTACAAGGTCACCGCGGAGAAGCTCGGCTACAAGGTGCTGGTCGCCGAGGGCTCGCCGATCGTGTTGAAGATCATCGTCAGCGGCTACGTGGACGGGATCCTGGGCGTCGCCTGTCTGAACGTGTTGGAGAAGGCGATCGACAAGGTGCTGGTCGCCGGCGTACCGAGCTACGCCGTCCCGCTGCACAGCGGCGACTGCAAGAACACCACGCTCGACGAGTCGTGGATCTGGGAAGTCCTGGACCGCTACGAACCGCTGACCGGCCCCGGCCGCGACAGCTACGTCCCGCTGATGCGGACGGCCGAACGGTTGTTCGAACCGGATCGCCTCGACCCGCTCGTCCCGCCCACGAAATCGACCGGCTTCCGGGCGGTGAAGCAGACGGCGGACGTCGCTCGGGAGTTCCTCGCCCACGGCGGCAAGCGATTCCGGCCGTTCATCACCCTCGCCGCCCACGACGCCATGACCGGCGGCGGCGCCCTGACGGCGAAGGAGGAAGAGATCGAGGTGCCCGCCTCCGTCGCCCGGGCCGCGATCGCGATCGAGGCGTTCCACAAAGCGAGCCTCGCCCACGACGACATTCAGGACGACGACGAGCATCGCTATGGCAAGCCGGCGCTGCACGTCTCGCACGGCATCGGCCGGGCGATCAACTTCGGCGACTGGCTGATCGGATTGGGCTACCGCCTGCTGGCGAACACCGCCGACCCGAACGACGGCGGCTCCCCGCAGGTCAGCGCCGAACTGACCGCCGCGATGGCGGACGCCCACCAGAAGCTCTGCGACGGGCAGGGGGCGGAGATGGCCTGGCGTGCCGACCCCGATCTGGAATTCGAACCGCTGGACGCCCTGCAGGTGTACGCTCTGAAGACGGCGCCGGCATTCGAGGCGGCGATGCTGGCCGGTCTGCGACTGGCCGGGGAGGTCTCGCAGGAAACGAAGGACGCCGTGTCCACGTTCGCCCGTCAGGCCGGCGCCGGCTTCCAGATTCGCAACGACCTCGCCGACTGGCGGGGCGACGCGGACAACAAGCTCGCCGCCGGCGGCGACGCCGCGGCGCTGCGGCCGACGGTGTTGCTGGCGCTCGCGTTGAAGCGGGCGACCCGCGAGGAACGCGAGGCCGTCGCCGCGTGGCTGGCGTCCAATGACGCCCCGGCGTTGAACGTGGGCCGCCTGCGGCGTTTGTTCGAGCGGCACGACGTGTTTTCCACGGCGGAGACGCTCATCGACCGCTGCCGCGAGCGGGCCGTCGCCGTCGCGGAGTCGATCGAACCGGCCCCGCTGCGGGATCTCCTGTTGTTCCTGTCGGATACTCTGCTGGCCGACGACGAACCGGTCCCGGTGAAGACCGAGAATCTCAAGTCCCTGCCGATCGTCACGCTCGGCTGAGCGGCCGCCTCACGGCGCTGCGGGGATGACGGCCCGGGCCTTGCGATCGTCGACGACGAAATAGCCCCGCGGTCGAGGCGATTCGCCCCGCGGGCGGTTCGCGGCGGCGAACGCCCAGACGGCGCCGGGGCGCGTCTGCTGGGACTTCGTTTTGCCGGCCCCGACCGTGCCGTAGGACTTCAGGCCGCCTTCAGGCGTGGACCAGAACAGTTCGACCGGGCTCTCGGACTCGTTGATGAAATAGACCGGGAACGTGCCGCCGTCCGGCTTGGAGGGCGGAACGCCGGCGGCTCCCGGCGTTTGAAGGGCGAGCGCGATCAGTGTGTTGATGGATCGCTGCTGATACTCCGCGAAGTCCGCGGGGGCCGCTGCTTTGAGACTCGCCAGCGCCGCGGCCTCGGCCGGGGCGAGCGACTCAGGCGGCTTGGCCAGCAAATTCGTCCACTCGTACGGATCGGCGGCGGTGTCGTACAGTTCCTCGCCGCCCTCGGCATAGCGGATGTAGCGGTGCGTTCGCCCGCTGACGGCGTAGCTGCCGGGCTTCGAGAGGAAGGTCGTGGAGACATGCGGCCAAGCGGTCGCCGGGTCCGCCGGGGTCGGGTTTTTCAGCAGCGGCAGCAGGCTGTGGCCGTCGTTGTCCTCCTTCGACGGCACGCCGCACAGCTCCGTCAGCGTCGGGAACAGGCCCAGCAGGTTCACCGGCTCCCCGCACACCCCGCCCGCCGTCGTCCCCGCGGGCAGGGTCGGCGAAACGCCCTCCGGCACGCGGACCATCAACGGCACCCGCGTCACGGCCCGCCAGGGGGTGTACTTCTGCCAGTGCTCTTTCTCGCCCAACTGCCAGCCGTGGTCCGACCACAGCACGACGATCGTGTCGTCCGCGTTCGGCCCCGCTTCCAGAGCGTCCAGCACGCGGCCGAGCATCGCGTCGGCAAAATGAATCGACGCGAGATAGCCCTGCACGCCCTGCCGCCACTGGTCCTGCTCCTGGATGTGAGCGAAGTAGCGGTTCTTCGCCGCCTTCACCCCTGCGGCCGGCACGTCGTCGAGATCGTTCTCCAGATAACCGGGCGGCAGCTGGACGGAGTCGAGCGGGAACGGCTCGAAGTACTGTTTCGGGACGAACCACGGCTCGTGCGGGCGATAGATGCCGCAGGCGAGGAAGAACGGCTGGTCTTGTTCCTTCGAGAGCTGTTCGCCGATCCAACCGCTGACGGCGTGGTCGCCGCCGAACTCCTCGTCGGTCACGTCGAGGGCGGCCCAGTCCGTTTCGACGTACTGCCACGGCCCGCCGCGGGGCAGGCTGACCGGCCGCTGCTTCGGGTAGAACGTCTCCGGGAAGGGGTTCTCGGTTTCCTTCGCCGGGAAGTATTCGTCCCAGGATTGGGCGTCGATGAAGTAATGCAGCATCTTGCCCGACCCGCTCGCCCGGTAGCCGTGCTGCCGGAAGTGGTTCGGCAGCAGCACGGCGTCGGGCATGATCTCCCGCATCGCCTGCCCGTTCTCGTACAGGCCGGAGACGTTCGGCGCCCGCCCGGTGAAGATCGCGGACCGCGACGGATTGCAGGCCGGCGCCGCACAGTGAGCGTTCGTGAACAGCACGCCGCTGGCGGCCAGACGATCGAGGTTCGGCGTCAACGCCTGCGGATGTCCGCCGAGGCAGCCGATCCAGTCGTTGAGGTCGTCCATCGCGATGAACAACACGTTCGGCGGGGCGTCGTCCGCCCCGGAATCGTTTGGTGACGGTTCCGCGGCCCGACCGGGCGCGGCCAGCGCCGCGAGGGCGATGCAGAATCCCAGAGCGGCAGGGAAAGCATTCTTCGACATGGGCGACCGCTCGTGTTTCCGTGGGGAAAGAGTCGCCCGAAAGCGTACCGGCGTCGCGTCGCGGCATCGAGAAGGCCGCCCAGCTGAGCGTCGGCGGCTCCGTCGCCCGGCAGCCCGGCTGATCGGGGCCGCGGCGAGGACTTCAAGAGAAGGGGCCGGGACGTTCCACCGGCCGAACGACAAGTGGTTCGGGTGGGAATCGAACCCACGACACCAGGATTTTCAGTCCTGTGCTCTACCAACTGAGCTACCGAACCGGGACGGAATCGCCGTGGGACGACGGCTCTTCCGTGCAGGTTCCGACACCGGCCCGCGCGGGCCGGTTCGGGGACGGGAATCTAGAACCGACGCCCGCAAACCGCAAGCCGACGGCCGCCGCCGGCTTCCGTCCGGAGACAGGACGCTAAGATGCCGCGCCGCTCTCCCTCACTCTTTCCGCGACCCCTCGCTCGCGACATATGCGCCGTACGCTGCTGAACGCCAAGATTCATCGGGCCACCGTCACCGACGCCGACCTGCATTACGAAGGCAGCCTCACGGTGGACGCCGACCTGATGGAGGCCGCGGATATCTTTCCGCATGAGCGAATCGAGATCTACAACGTGACTCGCGGGACGCGGTTCGCCACCTACGCGATCCCCGGGCCGGCGGGCGGCGGAGATATCTGCGTCAACGGCGCCGCCGCCCACAAAGCGGCGACGGGCGATCTCGTGATCATCTGCACCTACGCCCGGTTCGACGACGAGGAAGCCCTCGCGCACAAGCCGACCGTCGTCCTGGTGGACGAACGGAACCGCGCCCGGCGGGCGCTGGACACGTCCCCCTCCGAGGCGGGCGTCGTCGACGGCTGCCACCCGCTGTAACGCCGAGATCTGTAACGGCGAGGCTCCGCGGGGCCTCGCCGTTACGAAAGTTTCAGCAGAATGTAGGCTCAGAAGTCTTTGAGCACTTCGCTGCCGGCGATCGTGCCGGCGCCGGCGAAGGTGGTCGGATCGATCGATTCGGAGACGAACCGCACGCTGCCGTCGCCCAGCAGCACGTTCGCGCCGCCGGGATGGTGGCTGGAGAGATCTTCAGGGTGCTCGCCGGCGTTCGGGGCGTGATCGGTGAGGGCGAGGACGCGAGTAATCGCCTCTTCGCCCTCCGGCACCACGCCCGCCCAGCAGGAGGGGAAGATTTCCAACTGCGGGCCGGTGGGGCGGTACGCCTGCGTGACGCGCTCGCCCACGGCGATCGTGCTGGTCGTTCCGTCCCGCAGGTCGCGGAAGCGCGTGGAACTGTTCTGGTAGAACATCCCGTCGCCCTTGCGCTGGACGTTCTCGTCCCAGTCCTCCATGGCGTGCAGGTCGGTGAAGCCGCCGAAGATCGCCGCGTAGTTCGAGGCGCCCAATTCGACGTGCTCTTCCTCGTCGCCGTGGTCGTCGTCCGCGTCGTCGTCGTGGCCGTGCCCGCCCAGTTCCAATTCGAACGTCTCGGGGCCGTCGTCCGTGGGGCAGCGGAACACCGTGAGCGGGCGGCGGATCAGTTCGAGATTGCTCCCGGCTTCGGTCGCGTGATCGTGATCGTCCGCGTCGTGGTCGTGGTCCTCGTGATCGATCAGCGAGTGTTTAAAGTCCAACTCGGAGTGCAGCGGTCCTTGATCGAGGTCCGCCAGTAGAAACGCGGCCCAGCCGAAGCCGTTGTTGCCGTCGAGATGCGGTCGGCCCGCGGCGTCGACCGCCAGAAAGCCCGGGGGGAAGGAGCCGACCCGCCCGTGATAGTTGTGCAGGGCGAGGCCGATCTGCTTGAGGTTGTTCGTGCACTGGGTGCGCCGAGCGGCTTCGCGGGCCTGTTGAACCGCGGGCAGCAGCAGGCTGACGAGCACCGCAATGATCGCGATGACCACCAGCAGTTCGATCAGCGTGAAGCCTGTTCGCCCACGGCGAAGGCGGATGGACGGGGCGGGAGCGGGACGGCGGAGGTGGAGAGAGGCCATGGAGGGAAGAATTCCGCTCGACGGGCGCGGGGCGGCGACCGGTCCGAAGACACGGCACGCTGCCGCACGTCACGCCGCCGGGCAGCGGGGAACGCGGGGGCCGACGCCGAGAGCGACGCCGGAGAGAGGGGGCGGGGCGCATCAGCCCCGCGGCGGTCCCCGAGCGTTCTGCGTGCGAAGAAAGACCGCCCGACGATCCGGCGCCGCGGGCGCCGCGAGGGTCGGCGGGGCGGCGCAGACGTCCATGACGACCGGCGGCGTCACCGGCGTGGCTGCGGTCGCGATCAGTTCGCAAACCGGGCAGTCGTGGTCGCTTCCGCCTTCATGGTCGTGGGAGGAACCCGGTTCCTCGCCGGCGGTCCGTTCTGACTCCTCTGACTCACAAGGGCCGTGGTGAGCGTGTCCGTGATGGCTGTGCCCGTGGTGAGCGTGCCCGTGGTCATGCCCGCAGGCGGACGGCGTTTCCGCTTCGACGGATTGATGCGCTCCGCAGCACGCGTGGCCCGCATGGTCGTGGGCGTGCCACGCCGGAGCCGTCACCGCGGTCAGATAGGCGACCAGCGCACCCAGCGTGACGAAGACCGGCGTCGCGGCCCCGCGGCTCCAGCCGAAGCGCACACGCCGAGCGAACCGGCATGAGCCGGCGCGCAAAACAGCGGCGGTGCGGACGGGGGACACGGGGCGGAGTTTGCGGTCGACGACGGACAGGACGGGGGCGTCGGTCGACTCGTGGTACGTCGTAGGGGCGGAGCGTGTGGGGTTCAATCTGAAGTTTACCACAACCGATCACCCTGATCTGCCGGATGGATCCGGCTTCCCCCCCGCGACGGACGCGCCCCCGCATGACGGCTTCCCACAACCCGGCGATCGGGTCTTCTGACACGCTGCCGTTCCGCCAGCCGCACGCGGCGCAGGCGGCGCACGGCCCCCGCATTTTGGCGGTGATGAATCAGAAGGGCGGCGTGGGCAAGACCACCACCGCGGTGAACCTCGCCGCCGGTCTGGCGGAGGAGGGCGCCCGGGTGCTGCTGGTGGACCTTGATCCGCAGGGACACGCCAGTCTACACCTCGGATTGGAGCCGGTCGGGAGCGAACCGACGGTCTACGACGTCTTCCGCGGCGATCTGGCGGTCGAGCGGTGCGTTCGTCCCGTCGAGCGCACCCTGCACGTTTTGCCCGCGAATTTGGATCTCGCGGCGGCGGAGCTGGAGTTGGTCGACGCCCCCAACCGGGAGACCGTCCTCCGCACCGCCCTCACCCGGCACGCCTCGCAGGCGTCCGACGACGGCATGCCGTACGACTTCATCCTGTTCGATTGTCCGCCGAGCCTCGGCGTGCTGACGATCAACGCCTTGGTCGCCGCGACCGAAGTCATCATCCCCCTGCAGCCGCACTTCTTCGCGTTGCAGGGACTGTCGAAGCTGTTCCAGACGACGGCGCTGGTCGCCCGCCGGTTGAACCGCGGGCTGGTCGTCTCCGGCGTGGCATTGTGCCTGTACGAGCGCGGCACCCGTTTGGCCGCGGACGTCTGCGAAGACCTCACGGCGTTCCTGGAGGAAGCCGACCCCAGCGCCCCGTGGGCCAACACGCAGATCTTCTCCACCCGCATCCGCCGCAACATCAAGCTGGCGGAGGCGCCCAGCTTCGGCCAGCCGATCTTCAAATACGCCCGCGGTTGCGCCGGAGCCAAGGACTACGGCGCCCTGACCCGCGAAGTGCTGGCGATGGGAGCCGAGATGCAGCTCCAAGCCGCGGCGTGACCCTGCGCCAACCACCGCTTCGCCGTCGCCGCTAGGCGGCGCGCGTCGAGAGCGTGGCGCGCCGCCTAACGGCGACGGCGAAGCGGGAGAACGTTTACTCCCCGCCCGGCGGGCGGGTCATCAGGGCGTCGACGGTGTCGGCGGCGGGTTTGCCCTCGAACAGCACGGCATGTACCTCCCGGCAGACGGGCATGCGAATCCGCTTCTCCTCCGCCAGCGGCAGTACGCTGCGGACGGTGTTCACGCCCTCGGCGACCTGCAACAGGTCGCCGGTGACCGCGGAAGCCGGCTCGCCTCGCCCGAGCCGCTCGCCGACGGCCCGGTTCCGACCGTGGCCGGAAACGCAGCTGGTGATGAGGTCGCCGATCCCCGCCAGCCCGGCGAAGGTCGCGAGATCCGCCCCGAACGCCGCCCCGAAGCGGGCGATCTCCGCGGCGCCGCGGGTGATGAGGGCGCTCTTGGAGTTGTCGCCCAGCCCCAGCCCGTCGCAGATCCCCGCGGCGACCGCGATCACGTTCTTCAACGCCCCCGCCAACTCCACGCCGATGAGATCCTCGTTGGTGTAGACGCGGAAGCGATCGGAGTTCATCAGCGCCTGCACCGCCTCGGCGTCGCCGGGGGTGTCCGAGGCGGCGACGACGCTCGCCGGCAACCGGTTCGCCGCTTCCTCCGCATGGCAGGGGCCGCCCAACGCGGTGACCGGCCGGTCCCCAAGCGTCTCGCGGATGATCTCCGAGGGCCGGCGGAAAGACCCGAACTCGATCCCTTTCACCACGCTGATCGCGGGCGTCCGCGGCATCAGCTGCGACTGAATCTGCGGGGCCAACTGGCTGAGGTAGTCGCGAAGGTATTTCGTCGGGACGGCGATCAGCAGGCGATCGGCCCCCGCGGTCGCCGTGAGCGGGTCGTGGGAGATCAGGATCGACTCCGGGATCGACACCCCCGGCAGCAGCCGGCGGTTCTCGCGCCGGTCGCTCAACTCTCGGGCCTGCCCTTCGTCGCGGGTGAGGAGACGAACCGTCTGCCCGTTCTCCGCGAGCAGCTTCGCGCAACAGGTTCCCATCGCCCCCGCGCCGATGACGGTGACGAACTCGTGGGCGGGGGAGGCGGTCAGGGCGGTCACGGCGAACTCCGGCGGCGGGGGACTCAACGGTAACGATTCCTCCCGACGGAGCCTGCCGGGCGCCCGCACGAACCGCGAAACCCGCGGGGTGAACCACGATCCCGCGGGCGCGGAGGATTTTTCCGCAGCGCTCCCCGCCCGGCGGCGGGGGGCGACGCAGGGTTACGGCGATCGCTTGTTCCGCTCCCCCGACTGCCGACTCCCCATGCCCGCTCTGATCGACGCCCCGGCCGAGAACCGCTCGGCCTTCGACACGCCGATGCCGCCCCGCGACCGCCGCACGGCGGACAGCGGCGCTCACCGCGGAGCGGAGCGTCGCCAGTTCGGCACCGTGCACGACACCGGACGGCCCGAGGTCGACGAACTCGCTTCCGCCGTGGACCGCTACAAGCTGGAGAACCGCCGTCGGTTCATCACCTACGCGGAACTGTACGACGTGATGATCTCCCTGGGCTACGACCGCCCGTAGCGGGTTCAGACGAGGGCCGCCGGCTCCCGTTGACCCGGGCGGCGTGTGAAATCTACAACGCCGCCCCGCGATCCCTTCGCGGACGAAGGATCGCCGAATTGGCACGGAACGGGCAGGGAGCTACGAGATGACCGCGCCCGCCGCCCTTCTGCTCGCCGCCCTCGCCCAAAGTCCCGTTACGGACTACGACGGGGCGGACTACCACGGGGCGGACGACGACGGAGCGTTCGAGAGCGTGATTCCGGCCACCCTGTCCGGCGCCGTGGCGACGCCGCCGGCGCCCCCGGTCTCTTCTCTGCTGTCGAGTCGGGTCCAAGCCGCCCCGGTGATCCGCGGGCAATCGCCCGGTTGGAATCCCGCGGTCCCCGTCGGACCCGGCTATGGTCAATCGGGCGTGCCGAACTACGGGCAGCCCATGGGGCCGACGTACGGTCAGCCGGCCGGGCCGAGCTACGGACACCCCGCCGGACCGACGACGCCGATCGGGCCGGAGTTCGCTCCGCCGCGGTATCAGGAGACGTATGGGGTGAACGGCCCGCAGCCGTACGACTTCGCCCCGGAGTTCCGCTTCGACGGCGGACATATCTTCTCCGCGGACGCCGAGGGACGACCGGATCGGTTTTCCGTCTCGGAGTTCGACTTCCGCTATGAAGTCGATTCGCCGGGCGCCTTCGGCGACGTGATCACCGTGGCGCCGGAGTACAGCCTGCGGACGCTCTCCGGCCCGTCGACCAACCCGCTGGCCGGTCAGCCGCCGCTGCCGGGGGCGCTGCATCGGCTGGGCGTCGATTTCGCGGTGATGACGCCGAAGTACAACGGCTTCAGCGCCACGGCCGGCTTCACGCCGTCGTTTGCCTCGGACTTCGAGGAGGATCTGACCGAGGCCGGCCGCCAGTACGACGGACGAGCCGCGCTGTTCTACGACGTGGCGCCGGACCTCACGCTGGTGGCGGGGGCGAAGTATTACGACCGCGTCGACGACCTGATCCTGCCCTGGGTCGGCGCCGTTTGGCGGCCGGGCGATCGCTGGGAGATCCGGGCGGTGTTCCCCAACCCGCGCATCGAATACTTCTGGGGGCCGATGCTGGGGAAACCGATGTGGGTCTACGCCGAAGGGCAGTTCAACCGCGAATCATGGCAGTATTCGCCCCGCAACGGGGCGGGGCCGATCGGGAGCCTCACGCTGCCGGAGGTCGACGAAGTTCAGTTCGACGACCTGCGATTCATCGTCGGCGCCCGCAAGGAGCAGGGCTGGGGGCGAACGTTCCTGGAGGCCGGCGTGGTGTTCAACCGGGACGTCTCCTTCCGCAAAACGCCCTCGCAGAACTTCGAGGTGGGCGAATCGCTGATCCTGCGTGGCGGCGTGCGGTTCTAAGGTCCGATCTTCGCTAGGGTTGCCCGCTCCGCTTCCCGAACGAGTCCCGCAGATGTCCACCGCCGCCGTGATCCTTGCCGCCGGCAAGGGCACCCGGATGAACAGCGAATTGCCCAAGGTCGCCCACGAAGCGGCCGGCAAGCCTCTCGTGAAGCATGTGCTGGACGCCGCCCGCGGCGCCGGCTGCGACAAGCTGATCGTCGTCGTCGGCTACGGCGGCGACTTCGTGAAAGGTCTGCTGCTGGACGAGCCGGGCGTCGAGTTCGCCGTGCAGACCGAGCAGAAGGGCACCGGCCACGCCGTGATGATGGCCGAGCCGAACCTCAAGGGACACGACGGCCCGGTCCTGGTGCTCTACGGCGACATGCCGTTGGTGACGGCGTCGAGCCTGAAGACGCTGTTGGACGCTCGCGAATCCGCCGACGCCGCTTGCGTGGTCGGCTCCGCCGTCACCGAGGAGAACCACGGCCTCGGCCGCGTGATCCGCGACGACGCGGGGAACTTCCTCCGCATTGTCGAGGAGAAGGACGCGACCGATGCCGAGCGGGCCGTCACGGAGATCAACACCGGCTGCTACGCCTTCGCCGGCCCGGCGCTGCTGAGTTCGCTGGCCGAACTCTCGCCGAACAACGCCCAAGGCGAGTACTACCTCACCGATTGCCCCGCAATCCTCAAGGACCGCGGCGAGACCGTCGCCGCGGAGACCGCCCTCACGATTGAAGAGGCGCTCGGCGTGAACACCCCGGACCAGTTGGCGCAGGTCGAGGCGGTGATTGCGAGCCGGTCATAAAGAAGCTCCAAGACCAAGAAATCAAGAACCAAACAGCGATAGTCTCGCTCAGTTTGGTTCTTGATTCCTTGAGATTTGGAGCTTCCGCCGCAGAGGTTCAGCGACGCCGTGAGATCAAACGCTCAGAGGGCTGACGCCCCCCGCTCGCCAAGCGATCAGTCGTCGCCGTCCTCGTCCTTGGCCTTCTTCTTCTTCTTGCGGCCGGAGACGGTCCGCACGATCCGCACCTTGGGCAGGCCGATCGGGCTTTGGCCTTCTTCCCACCGCTCGATCGCCTGCAGGCGGAGGATGCGTTCCTCCCGCGTGTAGACGTTCCGCGCTCGGACGAGGCGGCTTTTCCGGCGGAGGCTTTTGTCGAGAGACATGAACGGCGGGCCGCAAACGGCGTACGAACGGTTCGCGAAGCGACCGGGGTCGAGCGAACGGGGCGATGATCGGCCGCGCACTTTAGAGCCCCGCCGCCCATCCCGCAACGGCGCCGGCCGGTGTCGTCAATGCGGTACAGGCTTGCACCACTGAACGGGACGCCAATGAACGCGCGTGCGGTGGACTCCCGTACGCCGGAAATATTCCCTAAGTCCCGATCTGACAAGGGGCTGGGCAGGAGGCGCGTCGGGCCGTACCCTATCCGACCCCGTCGCGCCAGCCGCGCCAAGTCGTGGGATCGCGCCACTCGCGCCATTCCGCCTTCGGCATCTCCCCTTGGCCCGCGCGTCGGATCGCACGACGTCCGCGTCGCACCGTCCCCGTTCGGATCGCTTCGATGATCTGCCCGTTTTGCCGCGACAACGACACCAAGGTGATCGACTCCCGCCCCTCGGGCGCGGAAGCGATCCGTCGCCGGCGGGAATGCCTCGGCTGCGGCAAGCGGTTCACGACCTATGAGAAGGTGGAGACGGCTCCGCTGAAGGTGCTCAAACGGGACCACTCCACCGAGCCGTTCGATCGGGAGAAGGCCCGGGCCGGCGTGATCATGGCCTGTCGCAAGCGGCCGGTGACCTTGGCGCAGATCGACGAACTGATCGCTGAATTGGAAGCGGACCTATTGGAAGAGTACGACCGCGGCGAAGTGCCGAGCCGCTTCATCGGCGATCAGATCCTCGAGGCGTTGAAGCGATTGGACGAAGTCGCCGCGGTGCGATTCGCCAGCGTGCTGCACGGTTTTGAGGACGTCAGGGAGTTCTCCCGCGGCCTCGAACTGATGCGTCGCAGTCGCTGACGATTGGCGGTGGAACCTGGCGCGCGAGGTGTTGCCGGATCGGAAACGCGGTCGATGCTGACGAGGTGAACGACCTGCCCGCCCCGCCCGATTCGATTGCCGCTCCGTTCGCGGAGCGCGACCCGTTCGCCGATGCGCGGGCCGTTCGCGAACTGACCTGGAGCGACCATCCCGCGAAGCGGCACCCGTGGTCGCTGGCCTTTCTGGCCGCCGCGGCCCTGACGGTCGCCGTCGGCGCCGCGGAGATCTTCGATTCTCGCTGGGCGGGCATCGCGGCGGCCGTCGCGGCGGGAATCGCGTTCCGCGGTTTCCTGCTCAAAACGACCTACACGCTGGACGACGCCGGCGCCGAGGCCCGCGGCCCGTTCGGCGCTCATATTCTGTCCTGGGGCGAAGTCACGCGGTTCCGTCACGATCCCGCCGGGGCGACGCTCAGCACCGCCGCGAACCCCGGCCTGTGGGACAAGCTCAGCGGGTTACGCGTGACGTTCCCCCACAGCGGCGCCCGCCGGGATGTGGTGCGATTCGTCCTCCCGCGGCTCGGTTCGGGCGTGCCGGTTGTGGAAGAGGAGGAGTGAGGAGTCAGGTCATCCGCTCGATGAGGTCAAGCGCAATACCGCTCAATCCGCCCAGCGAAGTACCAACAAACAGGCAGAGAGTCTCGCCCAGCGAACCACATCGACGCCAGACTCCTTGGCACCTCAAGCCGGCCGCAACGAGGCTACTTAAACACAGACCGAGCAGTGCGAGACTGATCGTCGCATAGTCCATGTGCGTTGCCGGCTGAATTGGGAATGGCAGGCGGTCCTCCACGAGCGTAATCAGCGTGCTGGCACTGGCCGTAACCATCAGACCGGCTCCGATGCCGAGCCACGGATTGAGCACCGAAAGTGATGACGATTTCACGCCGCCTATCCCGCGGCGGCCAGCGGAGCGTCGGACTCTTGGAGGGCATTGCACGCAGTCCCGTTCGGCAGCAGCCGCAGGACGCTCGTGCCGCTGAGGAGGTCGGGGTCGTGGGCGAGCTTGTCGGCCCAGCGGCGGGAGAGCCGGCAGCGGACGGTCACGCTGTCGCCGGCCTCGGCCCAGTCCTCGCCGTGCACGTCGGCGTGCTCCTGCAGGAAGGAGAGCAGCCGGCCGTTGCCGGGGGTGGTGTCCACCGCGGCCTCGACGTAGCCGCCGGCCAGCTTGCGGGCGACGGCTTCTTCCAGATCCAGCAGCCCCTCGCCCTCGGTCGCGGAGACGACCACGGCGTCCGGGTGGTCGTGCACCAGCACGTCCAGCAGACTGCGGTCGGAGGCGCGGGCGGCATCCGCTTTGTTCAACACCAGCAGCATGTTGTCCATCGGGACGCCGATCTCCTCCAGCACTTCGTAGACGGTTTCGATGTGCTGCTCCGCCTCCGGATCGCTCGCATCGACCACATGCAGCAGCAGGTCCGCCCGGCGAGCTTCTTCCAACGTGCTGCGGAAGGAGGCGACGAGGTGGTGCGGCAGATCGCGGACGAACCCGACGGTGTCCGACAGCAGCACCGTGTCGAAGTCCGGGATGGTCCAGCGACGGGTGCGGGTGTCGAGCGTCGCGAACAGCTTGTCGGCGACGTACACGTCCGCCCCGGTCAGGGCGCGGGTCAACGTGCTCTTGCCGGCGTTCGTGTAGCCGACGGTGCCGACGGTCGTTTGCAGGGCGGTGCGGCGGTCGGCTTCCCGTTCGCGGCGGGCCTCGATCTCCGTGAGCTTCTTCTTCAACTCCGAGATTCGTTTCTCGACCAGCCGGCGGTCGGTTTCCAGCTGTTTTTCACCCGGGCCGCGACCGGAGCCGATGCCGCCCTCGATCCGTTCGAGGTGGGTCCAGAGCCGCTTGAGGCGCGGTTTGAAGTAGAGGAGCTGAGCCAGTTCGACTTGCAGCTTCGCCTCGTGCGTTTGAGCGGTGCCGGCGAAGATATCGAGGATCAACTCGGACCGGTCGACGATGACGGACTCCGTCGCCTTCTCCAGATTGCGGCCCTGGGCCGGGGAGAGGTTGTTGTCGAACAGAATCAGATCGCAGCCGGTCGACTTGGCGAGCTGAGCGAGTTCCTCCGCTTTCCCCGTCCCGAAGCACAGGGCCGGGTGCGGGTTCTCGCGGGACTGGATCAACTCGCCGACGACTTTCACGCCGGCGGTCTTGGCGAGCCCTTTCAGTTCGTCCAGCCGACGATCGCGAGCCTCGCCTTCGCCCTGCCGGGGATCGCCGGGTTCGTAGACCCCGCAGAGCACCGCTTTGCGGGCGCGGACGCGGAGATCGTCACGTTTCGGATCAGACAAGCGGCAGTTTCTTGCAGTGGAGGGAGGAGGCCGGGGGGCATTCTACTCCCCGGCGCCCCGCCCGACACGGGAGAATGCCGATGCGTTCGCCCCCGTCGGGCGTTGTTGGGCGTCGGTCGCCGATCAGTAGCACAGTTCGAGCCGGGCGCCGCCGGCGTGTTCGACGCTGCGGTCGGTCAGTCCGGTGCGGTAGTCGGCGACGATCTTCATCGGTCCGCCGCCCAGGACGACGCCGGGGCCGAGGGTCACGCGGTCGCGGGCGTAGTCCACGCCGCGGGCGGTGAACGTCGGGCCGACGCCTGTACCCATCGACCCGACAAAGGAGGAGTCAACGTCGGCAACCGAGGAGTCGTTCAGGTCTCGTTCGTAGAAGGCGGCGAGCGTCACCAGCATCGGGACTCGCCCCGCCGGCGGCAGCGCCGCCCCGGACCGCAGGCCGAGGCGGGCGCGAAGGGACGAGTGCGACGAATCCTGCACCGCCAGCGCCGCGTCGCCGCCGGATTCGCGAAAGCCTTCCAGCCTGGTGTGGAAATAACGCAGGGCGATCGACGGCGCGAAGTAGGCCGCTGCATCGCCGAAGCGCCGCCCGGCTTCCAGTTCGCTGGCTGTGGTCGTGCTTTCGAAGGATCCCGTCACGATGCCCAACTTATGGGCGTCGAACGAGCGTCGGCTTTCCGTGTCGACGAACGCGATCTGACTTTGCTGCCGCAGGTAGAGCGGTCCGGCGTCCACCCGGCTCCATCCACCGGCGCGGTACACGCCCGTCGAAGCGAAGGACTCGGCCTGCGGGACGCTCAGTTCCCCGTTCTCCTGACCGTAGAACAGGCCCGCGGATAGCCGGTCGTCGGCGAATACGGTCAGCCCGAACGCGGCGCCGCCGACGCTCGATGCGGCCCCGCGGGCATTGCCGTCGTCTTGGATCCGCCCGCCGACGCCGTACGCGGCGAGCCAACCGGTGAGGGCCGGCCCCTCTTCGGAGCGCCCGCAGCGGTAGGGGGCGCCCCAGGTTTGCTCCGTCACGAAATCGAAGAACCGGGCGGCGTTCTGCGTCTGATCGGTGAGGTACGAGCCGTATAACTCGCCGGACAGGTCGGCCAGCAATTCCTGCCCGGGTACTCCGTGCGGTCCCGCGTCGGAGACGGCGGTGTTGAACGCGGCGACCAGGGGGCCGCCTCCCCACGTGGTCAGGGCCTCCGCGACGGCGAGTTGGTTGACGCTCGCGGCGACGTTCAGCGGCGTCGTGACTGTGGTCACGATCAATCGGTAGTTTCCGCCGGCGCCTGCCGTGAATGCGGAGCCGAAGCCGACGCCGACGATGTCGCTGACGACGGTCAGTTCCTGATTCACCACCAGATCGTCCGCGGTGAGGAAGGCGTACTCTGTGCCTAACAAGTACTTGCCCTCGCCCCACCGTTGGGCGACGACCGTGCCGCCGTCGATCGTCGCCGTGCCGGTGACGGCAATCAGATCGTTGTCGGTCCCGGCGACGGGGTTGGGGGTGGGGACGAGTTCGATTTCCAGCCGCGTGGCGGAGTTTGTGGTGATCCCGCTGCCGAAGGTCATCGTGCCGGGACTGTTGCCGGGGGCAACGGTTCCGAGCAGCCACGTCGCGCCCAGGTCGATCGTGCCGGAACCGGTCAGAACGGCGCCCGGGGCCAGCGTTAACGTGCCGGTCCCGTCGGGGCCGGTCGCGGCGGTCAGCGTGCCGTCGACGACCAATCGCTCCGTGACGTTTAACGAGCCGCCGCCGACTGCTTCGTCCGGTGCGCCCGGGGAAATAAATGTCTCCTCCCAGCCGATTTTGACCTCGCTGCCGGCGGCGATCCGCACGTCACGGGCGTTTAAGGCGCCGTTCCCGAAGATCCGCGTCGTGCCGGCGTCCTTCCGGTAGATCCCGGTCGCATTCAGCGTGCCGTCGTTGCTGACTTGGGTCTTGCCGCTGTCCGCGTAAATCCCGTGGACGGTCATCGTGCTGTTGCCTTGTACGTAGGTCTCTCCGGTCGCGCTGTTAAAATAGTCTCCCGTCTCGAATGTGCTTGAATTGAACGTCCCTAAGAAATTGTTGTTCACCACGCTCGCGAACACGCTCTCCGTCGACCCGCCCGCGCCGTCGGAGTAGTCGAACAGCGTATCGACGGATCCGGAGACCGAAAGATTGCCGTCGTTCGTGAGCCCCGCGAGCCTCGCTTTGGCGCCGGCGGAGACCGTCAGCGAGTAGGCGGCGTTGATCCTCGTCCCGAGGGAGTCCGCATGCAGCGTCGGAGCCGACGTGCGGGCGGGGCCGGTGACCAGCAGATCCAGGCCGAGCGGGTTGGCGGGGTTTGCACCGAAGCTGTTCGTGACGTTTCGGTGTGAGCCGATCGTCAGTTGCGTGTGCGTCTCCTGAGCCCCGGTGCTGCCGCCAACGCTCGTCAGTGCCGCCGCGGCGAATGCGGGCCCGCACCAGCGCAATACTCGCCGGCGAACGTACTTCGGCAGAGGCGTCCTGAGGAAGAGACCGAACATGAGCGAGCGGCGACGGAGCGGCGTAAGAGGCGTCCCCCGGTCGGATGACGCATTGTTTCGACGTTGTCGGTCGCGACGTTCGTGGCGAACGCGTCGAAAATAAGGCATCCGCATCCGCACTCCCCATTCGGGCGCCAAGCGTGCGGACTGGGTCGCCTCGCGGCCGCCCGCCCTGTTCTACTTCTACAGCGCGCGACGAGTTCTACGGCGCGCAGAGAAACGGCCCGGTCGTCGAGGGACGACCGGGCCGGTGCGGTGAACGCGGGGGGAAAGGGTCGGCGGGCGGGATGGGTCGCGGGGCGGGGCCGAATCGCCCCCCGGTCTCGGTGACGCCCCGCGGTTCCCTCGAAACCGAGTTGCGGGGGTCGGGTGTCACTCTCCGTCGTGCTGACGAAGCGAACCTCGTGCCGAAGTGACGAACAGTTCAGGAAGATGCTTTGCAAGTGCCTGCGGGAACGTGGGATACGAATTCCGGGGTCGATGGGTACGAACGAGAGGGACTCGATCGATTGTCGTTCTTTCAACGGCTCGGGAACGTCTGCAAGACGGAAACCGACGCGCGTTCCCGTGATCCGGCCGGTCCGAACGCCCGTTTCGCGGGTCTGAGGGGATACAATTTCGCATCACCTATTCGGTCGGATCGCTCGCTATGTCGCCACGCCCCCCAGCGTCTCTCTTCGCCGGGCTCGCTCTCGCCGGGTTCGCCCTGTTTGGAGTCCGGATCGCCGACGCTCAGGACGCCGCGGCGGAGAAGGACTCCGCCAAGACCCCCGCGGCACTAGTGAAGGTCGGCAGCCCGGTGGACGAAGCCGTCGTCGGCACGGTGCAGAACGCGGCGCTCAAGCTGCAACGCCAGTCTGAGGAAGCCGGCGTGCGGGGCGTGCTGGTGCTGGAGCTGACCCCCGGTTCGAGCCGCTTCGGGCCGGTGCGGGATCTCGCCCAGTTCCTCACCTCCGCCCAATTGGCCGACGTGCGAACGGTGGCGTGGGTGCCGGAATCGGTGGACGGCAACAACGCGATCGTCGCGCTGGCCTGCGAAGAGATCGTGATGCACCCCGACGCCGAATTGGGCGATCTGGGCCGCGGCCGACCGCTGGAGAAGGCGGATTTGGCGTTCGTGGTCGCGCTGGCGGAGAAGCGCCACAACCGGTTCGTCTCCCCCGCGCTGGTCCGCGGTCTAGCCGATCCCGGGCAGGCGGTGCTGAAGGTCACGCTGGGCGAGGGGAACGCCGCGGAGACGCGGCTCGTCACTCCGGAGGAGTTGAAGACGCTCCGCGAGAACGCCGCCGGCGACGTGCAGGTCGACCGGGTGAAGGAGCAGGGCACGCCGGGCCGTTTCAGCGGGGAGCGGGCGCGGGCGTTGGGCGTGCTGGCCGCCGCGACCGCGAAGACGCGGGCGGAGGTGGCGAAGCTGTACGACCTGCCGGCCCTCCGCACCTCCTCGGCGGCCGGCGGGGTGCCGGAGGTCGCCTACATTCGCATCGACGAGGCGATCGAGCCGATCATCGGGGAGTTCGTCAAACGGCAGATCGACCGCAGCGTCGCTCGGGGAGCGAACCTGATCGTGTTCGAACTGACCAGCCCCGGCGGCTCGCTGGTGACCGGGCAGGATCTCGCCACCCGGATCGCGGAGCTGTCCGAGCGCAACGTGCACACGGTGGCCTTCGTGCCGCAGGAGGCGTTCGGCACCGCGGCGATCGTCGCATTGGCCTGTGACGAGTTGTACATGGAGCCGAACGCCCGCATCGGCCGGGCCGGGCCGCTCACCGCGGAGCAGGGGGAAGCCGCCGCGGAAGACGTGACGCTCGCGAGGCAGGAGTTGAAGTTCCTCGCGGAGCAAAAGGGCCGCCCGTCGGCGATCGCCGAGTCGCTGGCCGATCCGAACCTCGAAGTCTTCGCGGTGACCAACACCCGCACCGGGCGGGAGTGGTACCTGACCGATGCGGAGATCCACGCCGAGGGCGACGAATGGCGCCGCGGCGCGTTGGTCCCGGAGACCCGCGAGGGCGAACCGGTCGTGCTGACGGCCGATCGGGCCGCCGCCCTGGGGCTGGCGAACCCGGCGGTCGCGGATCGGGATGAGTTGAAGCAACGGCTCGGCGTGCCGGCGGACGTTCGCCTCGACCCGGTCGGGAAGACGTGGATGGACACGTTGGTCTTCGTCCTGAACACCAGCGCGGCGGTCTGGTTCCTGCTATTCGCCGGGGCGGCGCTGCTGTATCTCGAATTGCACTTCTTCACCGGGATCCTGGGGATCCTGTCGGTGACCTGCTTCGCCCTGTTTTTCTGGAGCCAGTTCCTCGGCGGGACGGCCGGGTGGTTGGAGATCACGCTGGCCCTGCTGGGGTTGGCCTGCATCGCGATTGAAGTGTTCGTGATCCCCGGGTTCGGAGTGTTCGGCATCACCGGCGGGCTGTTGGTGCTGGGCTCGTTCGTGATGGCGATGCAGTCGTTCGGCGTCGGCTTCTCGACGGAGCGGATGGCCTCCTCGCTGGCGACGGTAGTCGCCGCGTTGGGCGGGGTGATCGCCTTCGGAGTGATCTCCAACCGCTTCCTGCCGCGGATGCCGCTGTTCAATCAGATGATTCTCGCTCCCCCGGGACTCGACCTCGCCGGGCCGGCGTTGCGGCCGGACCTGTTGGAAGAGGTGGAAGGCCACGTCGGCCCGCGGGTCGGCGACGAGGGCGTCACCCGCACCGCGTTGCGACCCGCAGGCAAGGCGGAGATCGGGCAGGACTACCTCGACGTCGTCAGCGACGGCCCGTTCGTCGATCCCGGCGTGCCAGTCCGCATCACGAAGCTCGAAGGTGCCCGGGTGTTCGTGCGGGAGGTGTGACGAAGGACGGCCTCCATACTCCCCTCTCCCCTTTTTGGGGGAGAGGGGAGTATGGAGGC
>NZ_WTPX01000009.1 GCF_013036045.1 Alienimonas chondri | reverse complement strand
CGTTGCGGGCGGGCGGGAACGCAGTCGATGCGGCGGTCGCGACGAGCCTCGCGCTCTCGGTCGTGCGGCCCTACTCCTGCGGGTTGGGCGGCGGAGGGTTTCTCGTCTTCTATGACGCGGCCGCGGGCGAGTGCCGGGCGCTGGACTACCGAGAGGTCGCCCCCGCCGCGGCGACCCGCGACATGTTCCTCGACGATCCCGCGTCCAGCCGTCGCGGCGGAAAGGCGGTCGCGACGCCCGGGACCGTCGCCGGTCTGTGTTTCGCTCAACGCGAGTGGGGCGTCCTCGACCGGGCGGTCGTGTTCGCCCCCGCGATCCGCCTGGCCCGTGAGGGCGTACCGCTGGACGACCATGACCGCGTCCGACGTTTGAAGTTCCTGGCGGAATTCGAAGCCGACCCGGCGCTGAAAACAAAGTTCGCAGCCTTCTGGAGTCAGTACCTGTTCAGCGGCGAGTTGCCCGGGGCAGGGGAGCCGGTTCCCTCGCCTCAACTCGCTCTGTTGGAACGGATCGCCGCGGAGGGGCCGGCGGCGTTCTACCAAGGCTCGAATGCGGAGGCGCTGGTGCGAACCGTCCGGGAGGCGGGCGGGGTGATGACGGAGGCGGACCTCGCCGCCTACCGACCGCGACCGGTCGAACCGATCGCGGGGACCTTCGACGGTATGTCGCTGTACGTCATGCCGCCGCCTTCGTCGGGCGGTGTGGCGATGCTCGAAACTCTGAATCTGATTGCTGCGCGAGAGCGAATCGCCGGCCGCGTGGCCCTCGACTCTCCCGCCGGTCGGCATCGGTTGGTCGAGGCGCTGAAGCACAGCTTTGCGGATCGGGCGGCGTACCTCGGCGATCCGTACTTCGCCGCCCGGGCCGGCTCTCCGATTCCGACCGCGCGGCTGATCTCGCCGGCCTACGCGGATTCGTTGGCCGTGAAGATCGACCCGACGCGCACGTTCCCTCCGGCCTACTACGGCCGCGTGGCGCCGGTCCGCGACGGCGGAACGAGTCACCTGTCGGTGATCGACGCCGCCGGCAACGCCGTCGCCTGTACGGAAACGATCAATCTTGAGTTCGGCAGTCTGGTGGTGACCGAAGCCGGCGTGGTGTTGAACGACGAGATGGACGATTTCGCCGCCGTACCCGGCGAGCCGAACGCCTTCGGCCTGATTCAGTCGGAGGCGAATGCGGTCGGCCCGGGGCGGGTGCCGTTGTCGAGTATGTCGCCGACGATCGGCGTGCGGGACGGCCGAGCCGTCTTGGCCGCGGGGGCCAGCGGCGGGCCGCGGATTATCTCCGCCACGTTGCAGGTCGTGTTGAACCGGGTGCGCGGCGGGATGTCGCCTGCGGAGGCCGTCGCCGCGCCGCGGTTGCATCATCAATGGGTGCCCGATCGCGTAGACGTCGAGCCGGCGATGTATGGCGCCGTTCGCCGGGATCTCGAACCGTTGGGCCACGAACTGCGGGAGAGAGCCGGACTCGGCGTCGCGCAGATTGCGGTTCGGAACGCCGACGGCACGCTCTCCGCCGCCGCGGATCCGCGCAAGGGCGGGGGGGCGGACGGTTTGTAACGCGATCGGAATGTGAGCCGAACGCGACCTTCGCTCCCGACGAATCGTGCCACGAGCCCTGAAACGGGGCTATAGTGACCGCAAGCACCCCCGTGCCGGCGAGCCGCCGACGCGGTTCGTTACGCGAGTCCGATAAGGTGGTGAGGCGATGGCCGATCCCGACGCCCCCCCCGACGAACATGCCGAAGCCGCTTCCTCCATGGAGGGCGACGGGCGGAAGACCGTCGACGGATTCGACCTGGTGGAGAAGGTCGCCTCCGGCGGCGCCACGGTCATCTGGGAAGCCCTGGAGCGGGCCACCGGTCAAACGCACGCAATCAAGCTGCTTCAACCGAACCTGATCAAAGACAGAGATCAGATCGCCACGCTGAAGCACGAGCAGAAGGTCGGCTCGTCCATGAATCACCCCTGCGTGATTCACACCGGCGGCTTCGTCAAAACGAAGACGAACGTGTATTTGGTGATGGAGTTGTTTAAGTACCCGAACCTCAAGGCGGCGCTGAAAAATAACTCGGCGGAGGTGCGGGCGAACGCGCAGAAGATCGTCGAGGGCGTCTGTCAGGGGCTGTCCCACATCCATGAGAAGGGCTGGCTGCACCTGGATCTGAAGCCGGACAACCTGCTGATTACGCCCACTGGCGAAGTGCGGGTGATCGATTTCTCGCTGAGCGAAAAGCCAGCCGGCGGACTGGCGGCGTTGTTCGGCGGCGGAGCGACGATCCGCGGAACCCGGACGTATATCGCGCCGGAGACGATTCTCAAAAAGCCGAAGACCACGGCCACGGACATCTACAGCCTGGGCGTGACGTTCTTCGAAATGCTGTCCGGAAGGCCGCCGTTCGCCGGCAACGACCCGGCTCATATGCTGCGGCAGCACATCAAAGAGGCGGTCCCGCCGGCGAGCGGCTTCAACGACAACCTCACTGCGGAGGCGGACAAGCTGTTGGATCGGATGCTGGCCAAGAAGCCGAAAGACCGGCCGCAGTCGCCGACGGAGGTCTTCGCGGAGTTCCGTACCGCGACGCTCTTCAAGAAAGACCCGCACGAATTACTGCGCGAGCAGCGACGGCGGGAAGAAGAACAGGAGTTGGAGGGCGCGTCGCTGCTGGACAGCCGGGCGGACGCGGTCCGTACGTTGAAGGGGATCAAGGCTCCCGCGAAGCCCGTCAAGAAGCAACGCCGCCGTGCGGACGTGGGCGGCGAAGCCAAGAAGGCCGCTGCTCGCAAGGCGGAGAAAGAGGCCTCGCAGCCGCAGGCTCCGCCGCCCGGGATGCCGCAGGGCTATCCGCCCGGCTATCCGCCGCCGGGGTACTATCCGCAGCCGCAGTTCGCTCCGCAGCCGCAGTTCGCTCCGCAGCCCGGCGGGCAGGGACAACCGCCTCCGGGACAGTATCCGCCCGTGCAATACCCCCCGCCGCAGTATCAGCCGCCGCAGTACCAGCAGCCGCCGCCGTCCGCTTCGCCGTCGAACGCTCAACCGGCAGCGGCGCCGCCCCCGCAACCCCCGCCGCAATCCGGCGCGCCGGGGAACGCCCCGCCGCGGCCGCCGGAGGGAAAAACCGCGCCGGCTGGCTCGCAGGTGCAGGTGCCCGGTCTGACCCGTCCGACGGACGCTCAGCATGCCAGCCAGAAAGAGACGAAGGACGAGGACCTGCCCCTGATGACCGAACTCCCGGAAATCATCTAGCGGACAGCGTCCCCGGCGGTCTTCATGGCAAGGCCGACGCCGAGGCCGGGCGTCGGGCTGGGCGATTCGCGGACGCTCTCGTAGACTCAACGGCCCCGCGAAAAGCGGGTTCCCGTTCCGTCCGGTCGCGTGATGCCTGCTGCCCCCCTGTTGCCGTTCGAGCGGCCGATCCGTCAGCTCGAAGAAAAGCTCGCCGCGCTCGAAGCCGATCCGGATCCGTCGAGCCACCTCCGCGACGCCGTCCGCGCATTGCGGCGGGAGATTCGCGAGAAAACGCGCGAGGTGTTCGAAAACCTCGACGCCGCTCAGACCGTCAAGGTGGCCCGCCACGCGGAGCGGCCCCAGACGCGCGATTACATTGAACTCGTGTTTGATGAATTCGTCGAACTGCACGGCGACCGGGCCTTCGGCGACGACCGGGCGATCCTCACCGGCTTCGCCAAGCTGGACGGCCAGCGCGTGCTGCTCGTCGGTCAGCAAAAGGGGCGGACGCTGAAGGAGCGGACCGAATGCTACTACGGCTGCGCCCACCCGGAGGGGTACCGCAAAGCCTTGGAGAAGATGCGGCTGGCGGAGAAGTTCGGTCTCCCGGTCGTCTGCCTGATCGACACCCCAGGCGCCTATCCGGGCGTCGGAGCCGAAGAACGCGGTCAGAGCTACGCGATCGCATTGAACCTTCGCGAGATGGCCCGGCTGAAGACGCCGATCGTGTGCTGCGTCATCGGCGAGGGCGGCAGCGGCGGCGCCTTGGGTATCGGCATCGGCGATCACGTCGCGGTCATGCAGTTCGCCTACTACTCGGTCATCAGCCCGGAAGGCTGCGCGGGCATCCTGTACCGGACCGAGGGCGGGGCGACTCCCGCGAACGTCGATCGGGCAGCCAACGCCCTGAAGTTCACCAGCGACCATCTGCTGGAGTTCGGGATCATCGAAGAGGTCGTCGAGGAGCCGCCCGGCGGCGCCCATCGCGACCACCGGGCCGCGGCCGGGGCGCTGAAGGAATCGCTCGGTCGCGCGGTCCGCGAACTCTCCGGACTCTCGCCGGACGAACTGTTGGCTCACCGCTACGAGCGGTTCCGCAGGATCGGCCAGTTCGAGGAAGCCGTCGCCGCGGAGATTGCGGGGGACGCGTCGGCCGAGGACGCCACGACGGCTTCCTCCACCTGATCCATTCTCCCCTCGGGGGAATGCCAGTAACGTCCGATAATGCCCGTTATGTCAAACTGGGCCTGATTCTGACCCTTCAGGCGTAGGACTTGGTGGGTTCGACCCAACGGGCGGCGACGTTCGTCGGGACGGTTCCCCGCCGGCTCTCGCTCACCGGAGCGACGTCGACGCTCCCGGCCGCGCGGTGCGTGCGGTGAGACGTCGGGTGATCCGCTCGCGGAGCGTCGTCGACTTGGTCGTCGTCGGATCCGGGTCCGGGCCGGCGGCCGGCCCGCGGAGATCGGCGAGCCAGTCTTGGAGGACGTCCAGCGCCGCATCTTCCGGCACCGGTCCGAGGGCCCGGGCGGACTGACTGCGGATCATCGCCTGCACGTCCTCGTCGCGGTTGTAGATCGCGGCGATCTCCGCGATCAGCTCTTGCCGCGACGGTCGGGCGACGGCGGCCGGATCGGCGGCGGGCCGGGTCGGGTCGCCGCCGAGGAAGTCGTCGAGCCGCACGCCCAGCCCGTCTTCCACCCGGCGCCGGGCGGCGCCGGTCGCCGCCTCGGTGAGCGAATCGGTCAGGTTGCGGCGGGTCTCTTCGGGCACGTCATTCATCATGTCTCGGGCTAGGCCCCCGGCTTCGTCTCTCAGCCGGTCCGTGTTCAAGGAGCCGTCTCGGAACCAATCAGCCCGTTCCCCGGAATCGGCTCCCGGTTGTGCCCCGAAGTCGTCTCCGCCGAAGCGTGAGTCACCGAAGGCTCCGTCGCCGCTGATCGGCGTGCCGGAGACGCGATCGCCGCTCGGACGCGAACCCCAGCCAAATGGATCGCCCCCGAAGCCGTCGCCCGCCTGAGACGAGTCATTCCCCGCGATCGGGCCACGATCATCGAACTCGCCGCCGAAGTCGTCGCCGAATCCGCCGAATCCGCCGAATCCGTCATCGGACGGATCGCCTTCGCCGAAAATGTCGTCCAGATCCTCGCTGCCCTCCGCGAGGTGCGAGCCGTGAAACTCGTCCTCGAAGCCCTGGAACTCATCCAGATACGGCTTGAGCACCTTGCCCAGTTCCTCCGGGAACACCGGCGAGAGTTTGTCCATCACGACCGCCGCGGCGTGCCCGCTGTGCGATGCGAGCACGGACGGCCGGGCGGTTTCCGAAAGCGTCACCGCGAAAAACGTCACGATCACGGCGATGCCGGCGCCTTTGATCAGCCCGAACAGACCGCCGAGGTGCCGGTCGTAGTCTTCGAACTTCGCCTTCTCCAGTCCGTTCTGCAGCCCCCGCGCGACGGCGAAGCAGACGAAGGAGCACGCCACGTAAAGCAGCAGCATCGAGACCCACCGGTTCAGCGGCGGATCGATTTTCAAGTAGGGCGCGATCGCTAAGGACGCGGTCTCCGCGAACACGAAGCAAAGCACCACCGCGGCGATCGCGGCGAGTTGCCACAGGAACCCCTTCCGTGCGCCCCGCACCATGCAGAACAGGAGAATGGCGGCGACAACGAGGTCGAACCACATGGCGAAGGGCCCTTCCTTGGAGAACGGGGCGGACGGAACGGCGTGCGCAGCCCCGATCCTCCGGGGCGAATCGGCCCAAGCTATCGAATTGTCCGGACCGCCGGGAAGGGCGATTCGGTCGCGACTGTTTCGGGAGAAATCCGGACGCCGCTCAGAACTGCTTGCGGCTATCGACCAGCAGCGTGACCGGGCCGTCGTTCGTCAGCGAAACCGCCATCGTCGCCCGGAACACCCCCGTGGCGACGAATAGCCCTTCGGCCCGCAGTCGTTCGCAGAACGCTTGGTACAGGCGATCGGCCTCGCCCGGTTCGGCAGCGGTTTTGAAGCTGGGGCGTCGCCCCGTGCGGCAGTCGCCCAGCAGCGTGAACTGACTGACCACCAGCACGCCGGCCGGCGGTTGAGCGTCGTCGGCCGCTCGGTCTCGTACCAACTCCGTGACGGACCGGTTCATTTTGCCCTCGGCGTCCTTGAAGATCCGCAGGCCCGCGACCTTCGCCGCGAGCCACTTCAGATCGGCCTCCCCGTCTCCCTCTTCCACGCCTAACAGCACTAGCAAGCCGCGGCCGATCTCCCCCACGACGGTCCCCTCGACCGTCACGGACGCGTCCGAAACTCGCTGCACCACGGCGCGCATCACTCAGCCTCCGGCTTCGAAAATCGGTCGGGGGCGAACCCGTCCAGCGAGATTGCGGGGGCGTTCCCCTCGATGAGATCTGCGAGGATCGCGGCAGTGCCGGGGCTTTGTTGGAGACCGTCGCGGAAGTGGCCGGCGGCGAGGAGAAGTCGGTTGTAAGGTTCCCCGTCAGCTTGGGGAACGCGACCGAGCAGCGGGTTGCCGTCGGGCGTTCCGGGACGCAGACCCGCCCAACACCGTTCGACGGTCGCCTCCTCCAGAACCGGCGCGAGCGTGCGGGCGAAGTCGAGCAATTCGGCGAGGCCGCCCGCGGTGGTCGTCGCATGAAAGCCGGCCTCCTCCTGCGTCGCGCCGACGATCAGCCGACCGTCGGTCCGCGGGACGAGGTATCTCCGTCCGCATTCGATCGTCGCCGAGAACAGTCCCGGTCGCGTGCGCAGCAGCGCGATTTGTCCGCGGACGGGACGAACCGGGGCTGCGAATCCGGCGTCTGCCAGCAGGCCGCCGGTCCACGCTCCGCCGCAGATCAGAACCGCTCCGGCGTCGATTCGCTCCCCCGTCTCGGTCGTGACGCCGACGATGCGTCCGCCCGATCGCCGCAGCGATCGGACCGGCACGCCTTCGCGAACCTCCACCATTCCGTGGCCCGCCCCGCGTAAAGCCCGCAGCAAGCGGGGATTGCGAACCTGCCCGGCGGCCGGCACGCGGATGAGTTCGGACACGTCTCGCGACAGCCCGGGAGCATGCAGGCGCCCGTCGTCCGGCCTCAATCGTGCCGCACGAACGCCGACCTGCTGCAAAGACGTGACGTAGGCTTCGGCCTCCTGCCCCGACGCAAACTCCCCGCCGAGATTTGGGTGCGAGACGTGCAGCGAGCCGCGACGTGAATAGCCGATCTCGACGCTGGTTTCCTCTCGCAAAGCCGCGGCCCAATCGTCCCAGCGAGCGTGGGACAGCGCCCGCAGGCGATCTCGCGGGGTGACGGCGAGTTCCAGCGACGCCGGCGGCAGCATGCCGGCGCCCGCCCAACTCGCCGGCCCGGTCTGGGCGCCGACCTCGCCGCGTTCCAAGACCGTGACAGAGCGGCCGCGTCGACCGAGTTCGACCCCGCAGCTGAGTCCGATCACGCCCCCGCCGACGATCAACACATCGGGCGCGGGCATGGACGGGGCGAAACGAAGCGGGGCGGCGGGAGAACCAGTATAGGTTCCCCCCCCGCCCCGTTCTTGTCCAAGGAACGCCAGTCGGCCACGACGGACGACCGTCCGTCGATCGGCCCCGACTACCGCCCGCGCGCCGCCGCGACGAGGCGGGCCGCCAATTGAGCCGGGGTCGCGCCGTAAACCTGCAACAACGCCGCCGCTCCGCCGTCGCCGCGGTTGCGGTTCCCGCGTCGCATGGCGTTCATCATCATCGCCGGTTCCTCCGCGGGAGCGGAGGCGGCCATCACGTTGAGCAACTGGCCGAGCTTCTTGTCGCCGCCGTTTTTCCGCAGGACGGAGACCATTGCGGCGCCGACGGCCGGCATCTCTTCCGGAGCGAAGGTGCCGGGCATGAGCAGTTCGTCCGGCTTCGAGAGCCGCGACAAGGCGCCCGGCAGCCGATCGGACATCGCCCGCAAGGCGGGATTCTGCGAATCCACGTCGAACGCGATCGCGGGGCCGAGGCCCGCAGACAACCAGGCAGGCACGTCCCCGCCCCGCCCCGCCATCGCGGCTTCGGATAGCCCGAAGATCACGTTCGCCCGCATGCCCGGATCGGACTGCGTCGCGTCGTCCCGCAGGTCCTGCAGCGCGATGTAGGCGTCGCTGCCGTCGTCGGGGACCGTGGCGTCGGCGGTCACGCTGGCCGGCACCTCGAACAAACCGCTGGCGGCGGCGTGGAACTCCTGATAGTCGAAGCGGCTTTTCATCACGAACACGGTCAGCGGTCCGCGCCCGCCGAGGCCGTCCTCGCCGGCCAGCGGTTCGAGGCGTTCGGCGTCCTTCTTGATCCAATCCGCGATCTGGTTGAGCCGGGCCTCGTCCACGTTGCCGATCAGGATCAACCCCCCGGTGACGGGGGAGGCGGAATCGGGAACCTGAACGACCGTCGGCGTCGAACGGCGCAACGCCTTCTTGAACAGTTCGTTCGCTCGTTCGAGTCGAGCGGCGGCGAGTTCGCCGTCGCTCATCTTCGCCATCGCTGCCCGGGCAAGCTGCGCTGCAGTGGGCACGAGCGACCGCATCGGGGCGCTCGGATTGCCCTTGTCCAGCTTGGCTCCGGCGACGGCCCAATCACGGGCGTTGGTCCATTGGCTGCGTTTGATGCGGGCGTTGCCCGGGGGCATCTTCGGCTGCTCGATTTGCCCCATCAGGCGGATCATGCGACCGCCCTCGGGGTCGTCGGTGTCGACGTAGCCGCTGTCCATCAGCTCCTGATAGCTGTTCATCTCAAACCCGCCGCGGGCCTGCCCGTTCATGTGGCAGCGGCCGCACATGTTCACCAGCGTGGGGGCGACGTCTTTGGAGAAGGTGATCCCCCCCGCCCCGCTGTCGCCCGTGTCCATCGCGCCGCCGGCCATGGCGTTTCCGCCGGCCATATTCCCGTTCATGGCGGGGCCGTCCACCGGCATGTCGTCCATTTCGGGATGAGGTTCATCTTCGACGGGGGCGGCTCCCGGGGCCAGCGCGGTGCGAGCTTCGGCGAGATCTTCCTCGATGAGTCCCGCGTAGCGGTCGCCTTCCAGGCCGCCGGTCGCCTCTTTGAGCTTGGCGAAGCGGGCCTCCACCTCGGCCAGCATCGCCTTCGCATCTTCGGTCTCGCCGCGACGCAGCAACCCGCCCAGTCGGACCGCATCTCGCTTCAACCCGACGAGTTCGACCCGTTGCTCACGCGTCAACTCGCCCTGAGCGGCCACCGGAGCGGGCGAGAGAGCCATCGCTGCGACGACGCTGAGGACGGCGACGGCCGTGAGGAGACGGGGACGGGGCGGGCGCATCGGCGGGGTCATAGAAGAGGTGGACGGGCGGTGCGGCGGGACGAGTGTACCCGGTCCGGGGACCGCGAGGTTCGCCACGATCCCGGCCGGTCTCGCTAGAATCGGTCGATGCCCGCCGTTCAATCCCCCCCGCTCTCCCCCGAACTCGCCGCGAAGCGCGATCGGTTGCTCGACGTGCTGCGTGGAATGGGACGTGCGGCGGTCGCGTTTAGCGGCGGGGTGGACAGCGCCGTCGTCGCGAAAGCGGCCGCATTGGCCTGCGGAGAGAACGCGGTCGCCGTCACCGCCGACAGCCCCAGCCTCGCGGCCGGGGAGTTAGACACGGCGACGGAGGTCGCGACGGCGATCGGCATCCGGCATCGCGTGCTCAAGACGAACGAGTTCGCCTCGCCGGACTACCTTGCGAACGCCTCCGACCGCTGCTTTCACTGCAAAAGCGAACTCTACGACCGACTCGGCGATCTGTTGCCGGAGTTAGGCGTGGACGCGGTGGTCAACGGCGCCAACGCCGACGACGCCGGCGACCACCGCCCCGGCATGCGGGCCGCCAGCAACCGGGGCGTCCGCAGTCCGCTGTTGGAGTGCGGCTTCACCAAAGCCGACGTGCGGGCGTTGGCCCAAGCTTGGAACCTGCCGGTGTGGGACAAGCCGGCGAGTCCCTGCCTGAGCAGCCGGATCGCCTACGGCGTGCCGGTGACGGAGGAACGCGTCCGCCGCGTCGACGCCGCGGAAGTCTGGCTCAAAGCGACGTTCGACTTGCGGGAGTGCCGCGTCCGCTGCGAGGCGAACGAACTGGCCCGCGTTGAAGTCCCCCGCCCCGCCCTGCCCCGCGTCTGCGGCGAAGCGGCGGCGGTCAGCGAGGAACTCAAGCGACTGGGCTTCCGCTACGTGACCCTCGATTTGGAGGGGTTTCGTAGCGGGAGCCTCAACTCACCACTGCGGCTGAATCCTCTTCGACTGGGAGTAACAACTGGGAGCCAAACCTAGCCTGTGGGAGTTCAGCTTTTCGGGCTTTATCCGCTGCTGCCAAGACTAACAGTTCCAAGCTGTTAAGTTCCGCTCGACTCCCGCCGGTCTCTTTGAAATCCAATAGATTTGGACACGGAAGCGACACATTGAACTCCTTGCGCCCGGTGTGGTTACGAATCCGGAAGACACAGTTGGACGACTCGATCCCAACCTCTAGCGAGCGGTCGTCACCGAGGTCGCTCAAGTAGATGTCGGGGTGTCCTGTCGACATCCAAATCGCGCTGCCGCGACGAGTATTCTCAAGAATTTCTTCGACGCGACTGCCTAGTTGAGCCAGATCTGATGCTCGGTTAGCCCGCCCAGAGATGTAATCGTACTCAGTGCTAAGTTTCATTTTCGACCCTCAAGGACCGTTCCGCGATTGCCGTGAGTTCGCCAGCTAAGAGTTGAATCTTACCTGTTGCGTTGCGCAATTGCTGAAGTTGTACGGCTCGTGGCGGCTTTCGACCGACGATTGTAGCTACCTCTGTGACCGCTGTAAGTTCTTCCAGCAGTTGTCGGCAACAGATGTGAGCATCGACTTCCACAACCGCATCGAGTGAAACGGGCTTCATTCTCGCAATCGTGAAAAGCAACCTGTTTGCTAGGGTCGCAACAGCTTCACATTCACCTCGTGTAGCTGCTCGATTTAGCTCGTCGAGGTCTAACCTGAGGGACTCTAGCTTTCCGAGCGAGTTGAGCCTGCGGGTCCGTGACGCTGCACGCCTCGCTTGGTCTCGCGCAGAGCGAGCGAATAGGACCGCTGCGAGCGAGAGCCCTGCCCCAATGCATGTGACTGCGATGCCTGCCCACTGCCAAAACGCAGGCGGATTCTGCCACAGCCAGTTCATTTGGTCTCCCCGACCGCGCTAACGCCCGGGACCGGGTAGTTGCGGGTGAACTCCGTCACGGCTTCGTGGGTGCGTTTGATCAGAGCTTCGTCTTCTGGGTTGGCGAGCACTTCGAGCACCCACGCGGCGACGCGTTTCATCTCGTCCTGCTTCATGCCGCGGGTGGTGAGGGCGGCGGTGCCGAAGCGAATGCCGCTGGGGTCCATCGGCTTGCGGGGGTCGAACGGGATCATGTTCTTGTTGACCGTCACGCCGGCGGCGTCGAGGGCCTTCTCCGCGATCTTGCCGGTGGTGCCCACGGCGGTGACGTCGCAGAGCAACAGGTGGTTGTCCGTGCCGCCGCTGACCAGGGTGACGCCGCCCGCGGCCAGCGCCTCGCCGAGCGCCTGGGCGTTGTCGAGCACCTGCTGGGCGTACTGCTTGAACTCCGGCTGCAACGCTTCGCGGAAGCAAACGGCCTTCCCCGCGACCGCGTGCATCAGCGGGCCGCCCTGCGAGCCGGGGAACACTTGCCGGTCGATCGCTTTCGCCAACTCTTCCCGACAGAGGATCACCCCGCTGCGGGGGCCGCGGAGCGTCTTGTGGGTCGTGCTGGTGACCACGTCCGCCACATTCACGGGATCGTCGTGCAGTTTCGCGGCGACGAGGCCGCTGTAGTGGGCCATGTCGACCAGCAGCTTCGCGCCGACCTCCTCGGCGATCTCGGCGAAGCGGGCGTGCTCGATCTCCCGCGGGTAGGCGCTGGCGCCGGCGACGATCATCTTCGGCTTGTGCTCCTTCGCCAGAGCCGCGACCTGATCGAAGTCGATCCGGTGATCGCTCTGCCGGACGCCGTAGTGGACGGGCTTGAAGAACTGGCCGCTGACGTTCAGGTGCATGCCGTGCGTCAGGTGCCCGCCGTGGGCGAGGTCCATGGCGAGGAACGTCTCGCCCGGCTTGAGGATCGCACTGAAGGCGGCGAAGTTCGCCTGGCTGCCGGCGTGCGGCTGGACGTTGGCGTGCTCCGCCCCGAACAGTTCCTTCGCCCGGTCGCGGGCGAGGTTCTCGATCTGGTCGACGTACTCGCATCCGCCGTAGTAGCGGCGGCCGGGGTAGCCCTCGGCGTACTTGTTCGTCAGGCAGGTGCCCTGGGCCTCCATCACGGCGGCGCTGGTGTAGTTCTCGCTGGCGATCAGTTCGAGGCCGTCGGTCTGGCGACCCCGCTCGCGCTCGATCGCGGCGAAGACGTCGGGATCGGCTTGCGACAGACCGGCGGTCTGCAGGCCGGAGGCGGGGGCGGACGAGGCGGACGAAGACATCACGAGGCCGGTGGGGGAGCGCGCGGGGCGAAGGAGGCTCCTAAACTACCGCAGAGAATTGCCGCCCGACACGCGGCCGCCTGCCACATCCGTTCCCCGCCCCGACCCGCAGACTCGTGCCCGCGGAATCGCTCCCATCTGCCGAATCGCTGGAAGCCGTCGGCGACGATTCGTCGGAGGACGCCGTCGACCCGCCGTCGACCGAACCCGCCGATCCGCCGCCGCTCGCCGGGGAGACGATCGCCTTCACCGGCACATTGGCGAGCATGACGCACGCCGCAGCGGCACGGCTGGTCGCGGACCTCGGGGGGACGTTCACAGAGCGCCTCACTCGAAGCACGACGCTGCTGGTGGTGGGCGAGGAGGGCTGGCCGCTGGCCGACGACGGCGCCCCGACCGTGAAGTTCCGCCACGCGGCGGAGTGGAATCGCACCGGCGAGGCGACCGTGCGGGTGCTCGCCGAGAGCGATTGGCTGCGGGCCGCGGGACTCAGCGCCCCGCTCGACGCGGATCTCTCCGCGGGCGTGCGACGCCTCTACACGCCGGCGATGCTGTCCGGCCTGTTGGACGTGACGCCCGGCCGCATCCGCCGCTGGGCGCGAGACGGATTGATTCGGCCGGTGAAGACGGTGCACCGGTTGCCGTACTTCGACTTCGCCGAGGTCGCCCGCACCCGAACGCTGGCGAAGCTGTTAGCCGCGGGCGTGTCCCGTTCGGAGTTGGAAGCCGGGTTGGCGTCCCTGACGGAGGTCTTCGGCGAGGACGCGATCGCCGCGGGACGGCTCGAATTGCTCGCTCACGATGGGCGTCTGCTGGTCCGGGACGACGCGGGACTGCGTGAACCGGCGAGCGGGCAGCGGGTGTTGGAGTTCGCTGCGGACGCCTCGCTCGAACCCGCGTCCCCGGAAGGCGAGCCGCCCTCCCCCGCCCTGCTCCGCCTGCCGGATGCGGACGGCGAACGGCCCGAGCGTCGCACCGCCGCCCAGTGGCTCCGGCTCGGCATCGAGCGGTTGGACGCCGACGACCCCGCCGCCGCGGAGCCGGCGCTGCGAGCCTGTCTGGCGAAGGAACCGGCGCATCCCGAGGCTCACTTTCACCTCGCCGACGCCCTGTTTCGCACCGGCCGTCCCGACGCCGCGGCAGAACGCTACCGAGCGGCGACAGAGCATGACCCGCGCTACCTCGAAGCCTGGGTGCAACTCGGCTGCGTGCGGGCGAGCGGCGGCGAGCATCGCTCCGCGAGCAAGGCGTTCCGCACGGCACTGGCGATCCACGGCGACCTGCCCGAAGCTCACTTTCATCTCGCCGAGAGCCTGCACACGCTGGGCGACGAGGGCGCGCAGGAGCACTATCGAGCCTATCTCGTTCACGACGACCGCGGCCCATGGGCGCAGCTGGCCCGGACCCGGCTGGGCCTGCCGAACGACGTGCGCTAGCCGCTGAGGCCGAGCCCGAGGTCTTCGTAAATCGCCGCGTTGATCGCCCGATTGCGACGCTGGTGCTTCGGCTCCCCGCACATCCCGTTGGTCGCCCAGGCGACGACGAGTTCGTGCTCCGGATCGCAGAAGGCCATCGACGACTGGCTCCCCCCGTGCCCAAACGTCCGAGGCGAGCAGTGCGGCCCGAACCCGTACGGCACGGTGTCCGCCCCGTAGCGGTTTGAATCGATGATCACCCCGAGGCCGAAGTCGACCGTGTGCTGGAACGTCCGGTCACGGACTCCGACGCGATGAGGCGTGACGAGCAGTTCGGCGGCGGCCTGCGGAAAGGACTCGCCCAGCCCTCGCATCGCGTCGAGCAGATCGAGGTAGAACCGGCCGAGGTCCGCGGCGGTTCCGCGGAGCGACGAACCGGGCGAGTCGCGGGTGAGGTGGACGTCGTCCTGATGCTCCGTCTCGACGAGCTCCCGTCCGGCACGGCGGTACATCGGGGCGAGCGTCGGGCGTACTTCATCCACTCGATGCTCGCCGACGCTCCACCATCCGTAAAACCCGCTCCGGATGACGCGCTGAAGCGTGATCGTCTCATTGAAGCCGGCTCGTTCGTGCATCGCGTCCGTCGCCGGTTCGTTCTCCCACAGACGCAGCAGTTCGCCGAGGATGAACCACGACGACTTCGGGTGATAGCCCGCGGTCTCGCCCACGATCCACCCGTCCGCCAACGGGGCCTCGCAGACCCTGCGGATCGATTCCTCCCAGGAGACGTTCGGGTAGCCGGGATCGGCGTCGGGAAACCCGCCCGTGTGGGTGAGGAGATGCTGAATCGTCACGTCCCCCTTCCCGCCCGCTGCAAACGCCGCCAAGTATTTGGCGACAGGATCGTCCAGGCGGGGGCCGGCTTCGTCACTTCGCGTGCACCAATCGACGACCGCTGCCGCGGTGATCGGCTTGCCGCTGGACAGCCAGAGCATGAGGTGCTTCGGCTTCAGCGGCTCCCCGGGCCGAGCCTCGCCTGCGGCGCGGTCGCAGATCAGGTCTCCGCGATGCGACACGAACAGCTGGGCGCCGTGGTGCAGACCGTCGGCGCGGCCCTGTTCGAGGACGGCGCGGGTCTGGGGGAGGGCGTCGAGGCTCATGGTTCGATCGTAACGCAGAGGCTCCGCGGAGCCTCTGCGTTACGCGGCACGGGTTACGCAGTACGAATCGAAACGCTCGCCGCGTGAGCGGTGAGGGCTTCCTTCTCCGCCAAACGGACGACGTCGTCCGCGGCGTCGCCCAGCGCCGCTTCGTCGTAGCGGATCACGCTGCTGCGCTTGAGGAAGTCGTTCACGCAGAGCCCGTTGGCGAAGCGGGCCGTGCCGCCGGTGGGCAAGACGTGGCTGGGGCCGGCGTAGTAATCGCCCAGGGCCACCGGGGTGTGATGGCCGAGGAAAATCGCCCCGGCGTTCGTGATCTTTTCGGCCAACCGTTCCGGATCGCTGGTCTGAATGTGCAGGTGCTCCGTGGCGAGTTCGTCCGTCAGTTCGCACGCCTCCGCCTCGTCGCGGGCCAGCATGGACGCCCCGTAGGCGTCGAGGCTGGGCCGGATCAGGTCCGCCCGGCTGAGCGTCGCGAGTTGCGTTTCGATCGCTTCCTCCACCGCCGCGATCAGCGGTTCGTGCCACGTGACGAGCACGGCGCTGCCGGGGCTGTGCTCCGCCTGGGCGATCAGATCTGCGGCGATGAAGGCGGGATTTGCCGTCTCGTCTGCCAGCACGATTACCTCGCTGGGGCCGGCGATCGAATCGATGCCGACCGTGCCGAACGCCCGCCGCTTGGCCAACGCCACGAACAGATTGCCCGGGCCGCAAATGAAATCGACTGGCTTCATCCCCTCCCCTGCCCCGTAGGCCAGCGCCGCGACGCCCTGGGCGCCGCCGGTGCGGTAGACCTCGGTGACGCCGATCGCTTTGCAGGTGGCAAGCAGGTCCGCGTTGTAGCCGCCGAAGGCGGTGGGCGGGACGGAGACGGCGATCTCCGGCACGCCGGCGACCTGCGCGGGGACGGCGGTCATCAGTAGCGTCGAGGGGTACGCCGCCGCCCCGCCGGGCACGCACAGGCCGACCCGCTTCATCGGGACATATCGCTGCACCAGATGCACCGAGCCGCCGCCGGGCGTGTCGCGGCGGACGGGAACGTCGCGGTGTCGGATCGCGGTCTGAAACTCACGGACGTTCTCCGCCGCGCGTCGGATCGCCTCGAGGAACGCCGGGTCCGCGGCGGCTTCGGCCTCGGCAAACTCCTCTTCGCTCACTCGGACTGTCTGCGGGGTGAGGTCCTTCCCGTCAAGTCGGCGGGTGTAGTCGAGGACCGCGTCGATTCCGTCCCGCCGCACGTCGTCGCAGATGCGGTCGACCACCAGCTTCGGCGAGAGCGGCTCGCCGAACAGTTCGATCGTTTTCGCCCGGCCGGCCTCCGAGACCACGTCGCCGTCCACGCCCAGCGTGTCCCGCAAGGCGTTCAGGGCGGCTCGCCAGTCGTCGGTTCGAGTGTCGATCGTGCGCATGTCCCTATCCTAACGCGGAGGCTCCGCGGAGCCTCCGCGTTACAGTGCAATCAACATGATCGATCTCCGCAGCGACACCGTCACCAAACCGACGCCCGGGATGTACCGGGCGATGTGCGAGGCGGAAGTCGGCGACGACATGGCCGGCGAAGACCCGACGGTCAACGCCCTCGAAGCGGAAATCGCGGACTTGCAGGGGAAGGAGGCGGCGCTCTTCTGTCTGTCCGGCACGATGAGCAACCAACTCGGCGTGCGGCTGCATGCCCGGCCGGGGGACGAGGTGTTGATCCACGAAACGGGCCACATCGCCAACTACGAGGGCGGCGCCGCGGCGGCTCTCTCCGGGATCTCCTGCCGCACGGTGCCCGGCGAGGGCGGCATGCCCGGGGTCGACGACTTCACTCCGCACGTGCACGCGGACGCGGTCTACCTCTCCCGGACCGCGGCGATCTGCCTGGAGAACACCGCCAATATGGCCGGCGGCCGAGTTTGGCCGCTCGAACGGCTGAGAGAAGTTTCGAGTTGGGCGTGGGATCGCGGCTTGAAGGTGCATCTGGACGGCGCCCGATTCTTCAACGCGGTGGTCGCCGGGGGCGGCACGCCGCGGGAGATCGCGGCGTGCTGCGACACGGTGTCGATCTGCTTCAGCAAGGGGCTTGGCTGCCCGATGGGGTCGATTCTGGCCGGCAGCGAAGCGGAGATGCATGCGGCCCGTCGCGCCCGCAAACTGTTCGGCGGCGCCTGCCGGCAGGCGGGCGTGATCGCCGCGACCGCCCGCTATGCGCTGGAACATCACGTCGATCGCCTCGCAGAGGATCACGTCCATGCCCTCGCCTTTTGGAACCGTGTTTCGACAGTGGAGGGCGTGAGCGGATCGGCCCCGGAAACGAACTTGGTGTTCTTCACACTCGCTCCGCAGCTTCCCTCGCCCCGCGAAATATGCGAACGGCTCCGGGAGCGGGGCGTCCTGATGGAGCCGGCCGGACCAAACCGCGTGCGGGCCTGCACGCATCTGGACGTCTCCGCAGAGCAAGCCTTGAGCGCGGCGGACGCCGTCGTGGCCGTGTTGAACGGTCGGTGAGAGGCAGACCGACTCGACCGCCCGTTGCCGGGGGCGCCAGGGGGGCCGTACACTGACCGGCTGCCCTGCCCCCGGGAGACGCTGCGCGATGGAGCCGAACCCTGACCCCGATCCGCCGCCCTCCCCGCCGCGTGCGGAGACCGACGGGGCGGCCGGCGACCGAACGGACGCAAGCGGCGACGCTTCGACCGCCGATGATCGCTCTTCCGGCGACGCCAAGTCCGTCCGGGCGGCTCGGTTGGAGTTGATCCGCGAGCAGATCGCCGCCGGCGCCTACGATACACCGGACCGCCTCGACGCCGCCCTCGACGGGTTGTTGGCGGACCTCCTCGACTGAACCCGCCCGCCCCACGGCTTTTCGTTTGTCGCACCTCGGCCCAGATTCGGAATCGCGCTCGTCGGACGGCTCCCGGCCCCGCGACGGCTCCGCAGACGACGCGGCGCCCAACCCCCGCGGGCGAACCGACCTGCCGCCGGTGCCGGTGGCGGTTTCGCCGACAGAAAAGTTCCGCGAGTTCCTCGTTACGCGAAACCAACGCCTCACCCCGGAACGCCGGATCACGGTGGAGGAAGTGTTCGCTGATCATGAGCACTTCGACGTGGAAACCCTCGCCGAACGCCTCGCCGCTAAGAGCGACGGCCGGCGGGTCAGTCGCTCCAGCGTCTATCGGCACGTCGCCGCGATGGAGGAGGCGGGGTTGATTCGCAAGATCGCCCGTCAGGACGACCGCGACCTCTACGAGCACGCGTACGGCTACCCGCACCACGATCACCTGATCTGCCGGGAGACGGGCGAATTGATCGAGTTCCGCAGCCCGGAACTGGACGCCATCCTGGAACGCGTCGCCGCGGAACATGGATTCCGCGTCGAAGGCCATCGACTGGAGGTCTACGGCCTCTCCCGCGAGGCCCGCAAGCCGCGGCGGCGTCGCCACAGCAAGCTGGATCGCGTGTGACCGGCCCCCGCCGCGTTCGTGGAACGCTGCGGCCCGATCGCCCGTCCCTTGCGGTTTCGCGTCGGACGATCAGAGTACCCGGAGTGTTCGCCCCTCAAGTCCCCCCGGCGCAGGCGTGTTTTCGTGAAGAAGATTGAGGCGATTATCCGGCACTACAAGCTGGAGGAAGTAAAGGACGCGCTCACCGCCGTGGGCGTACAGGGCATGACGGTCACGGAAGTCAGCGGTTTCGGGCGTCAGAAGGGCCATAAGGAGCAGTACCGCGGAGCGGAGTACACCGTCGACTTTCTTCCGAAGAAGAAGATCGAAGTCGTGGTCGCGGACGATCAGTTCAAGGAAGTCGTGGACACGATTCTCCGCACGGCGCGCACCGGGCAGATCGGGGACGGCAAGATCTTCGTCTACGACGTCGCTGAGATGATCCGCATCCGCACCGGCGAAACGGGCGACACGGCGCTGTGACCGATGCGCCCCCCGCGACGGACGCGACCGCCGAACCGGTCGAGACCGGACCGGGCGCAGACCGCAACGCGGCCGTCGACTCGGCGACGTTGACCCGTCGTGCCGCGGATCGATGGGCGGGCCGTCTGGATCGGGCGCGGGCCGCGCGTGAGGCGGGCGTCGGCGGTTTGAGAGTCGCGGCGATTCTCTCCGCGATCGCCGACGACTGCGTCCGCGACCTGTACGAAGCGGCCCTCTTGGATTTGCCTGAGGACGTTCGCCGGGCGGCGCGGCGGCTGACGTCGGTCGTGGCCACCGGCGGAACGGGGCGAGGCGAGTTGTGCCCGCATTCCGACGTCGATGTGTTGCTGCTCGGCCCCAAGGCGCTGCGGGGGCCAAGGGCCGCCCAATTGCATCGGTCCGTGGTCCGCGGCGTCGTGCAGGGCTCGTGGGACGCCGGATTGCCCTTGGCGCACGCTTCGCACTCCGTTCGCTCCGCGCTGGCCGCCATGCGGGCGGACATCCAAACGGCGACCGCGTTCACGGAAGCTCGCCCGATCTGCGGCGACGCCGATCGCAGCGCCGGATTCATCGCGGCTTCTCGCGGCTGGGTCCGACGCAAGGCGGTTCGCTTCTGCGGCGACGCCCTCCTCGCTCGACAGGCCGAACGGAACGCTCATGGGGAAACGCCGTTCCTGCTGGAACCGGATTTGAAGCGGGCCAGCGGCGGCCTCCGCGACGCTCATCTGTTGCGTTGGGTAGCGGTCGCGGCGTGCGGCACGACCGATCTGGATGAACTGGTCCGCTCGGGCGATCTCACCGCCGCGGACCGCGAGGATTTGGTCGCCGCGATCGACGTCCTGCTGGACGTCCGCTGCGGATTGCACCTCGCCGTCGGACGGGCCCGGGACGTCTTCACGCGGACCGACCAGCTCGAATTGATTCCCGGCCCGGAGGAACGCGGACCGGACGCCCGTCGGGCGGTGGAGACGTTCATGCGTCAGTTCCTCACCCGCACCGGCGGACTCGCGGAGTTGACGGATCGGTTCGTCGCTCGTCATCGCCCGCGACGTTGGCAGACGAAACTGAAGCGGGCGGTGCGACGGCCGCTACGGGGAGCGGAGGATCAGCTCACCGCCGGTCCCAACACGCTTGACCTACCCGCCGCCCGACAGGCGGAGGTCGCGGCGGACCCGGCGCGGACGATGCCGGTGTTCGGAGTCGCGGCCCAAACAGGCTCCCTGCCCTCCCCCGAACTGGCCGATGCGATCCGGGAAGCGGTCCCGCTGTGGCCGGTCGAGGTTCCTCGGACGGTCGCTGCGGAGTTCGACGCCCTGCTCGCCGCCGGCGTGCACACGGCTGCGGCCGTCAGAAGCCTGCACCGCCACGGGGTGTTGGGTTGGTTGCTCCCGCCGATGGAGCAGGTTCGCTGTCTGACGCAGTTCAACCAATATCACACTTACACCGTCGACGAGCACAGTCTGCGGTGCGTCGAAGCGGCCTGCGGCATGCTGATCGACCCTGACGCGGACGGCCGCGTGGGGCACGGCGACGAAGACGACAGCGGTCTTCCTCCCTGGGGCGGATGTGATGCGACGGTCTCCGCGGCCCGGCGGGCGGTGCTCGATTCGGGCCTGTTGACGCTCGCCGTCCTCCTGCACGATTGCGGCAAAGGGGCCGGCCGGGATCATTCCGTCGTGGGGGCGGAACGCGCCTGGGACGTGGCGGAGCGGCTGGGGCTGGAGCCGGAGCGGCGGGATCTCCTGGTCTGGCTCGTCGCCCATCATCTCAAGATGACGCATCTCGTCCTGCGGCGGGATACGGCCGACCCCGCGGTGATCTTCCGGTTCGCCCGGGAAGTCGGCGACGTGCCGAGGCTGAGGATGCTGTACGTCCTGAGCGCCGCGGACCTGCGCGGCGTCGGGCCGGACGCCTGGACCGCATGGAAGGGCGATCTGCTGGCGAGCTTCTACGAAGACGTCCGCCGGGTGCTGGACGGCGGGCGACCGGCGTCGCACGAACATGCCGAGCAGCGCTTGCACGCCGCCGCCGACTCGTTCGCCGATCGTGCCGCGGCGGCCACCGGGTCCGGTCGGATCGACGTGGAGCGAGCCTCGCTCCGGGCTTGGGCCGAGCGCAAATTGCGGCAGTTCTCGCCTCACCTGATCGGACTTCGCGACCCCGACCTGTTGACGGACGACCTGAGGGTCTTGCACGACCTGCCGGCCGGCGGGGCCGCGGCGGATGGTCGGTTCGATCCGCAAACGGGCACGACGGAATACCGGCTTGCCGCGTCGTCCGCCTCGACGGGATTGTTCGCCCGGCTGGCCGGCGTACTGGCCGCCCGCCGGTTGGAGGTGGTGGACGCGGTGGTCGAGACGTTGGAGGACGGCAGCTTGCTGGATCTCTTCCGCGTGCTGGACCGGGACTTCATCCCGCCGATGCCCACTCCGCCGCCGGGGATGGGGGCGACCGCGGTCTCCGTCATCCCGATGGCGGTCCCGGATTGGCGGGTTCAGCAGGTCGCCGACGCTCTGAGGGCCGCCGCCGATTCCGAATTGGGCGACGCCGCCGCCGATGCGGCCGCCTCCCGGGCCAAGGTGCCCGCCGCGATCGCGGCGTCCCGTCCGTTCGGCACCGCCCCCGCCCTGCCCGCCGAGGTGACCGGCGAACCGATCCGCGTGACGGCCGACGTCGATTCCAGCGATACCTGCACGGTCTTCGACGTGTTTGCCACCGATGCTCCGGGGCTGATGTTCGTCCTCGCCTCCGCCATCGCGGAACAGGGGCTGATCGTGCGGCTGGCGAAAATCAGCACGCATTTGGACCAGGTGGTGGACGTGTTCTACGTCACGGACCGGGACGGGGCGAAGGTGGTCGATCCGAAGCGGCTGGAACAGATCCAGGATAGCCTCCTCGCGCGGGTCCGAGCGTTCGAAGGGCAGGACGTACCCCCGGACGCCTGACGATCAGCTGGGCAGATAGCTCTCCAGCAGCGTCACGCCCCCGGCGGCCGGTTCGACCGTGAGCGGTTTGCAGTCCGCCGGAATCAGGACGGTCTTCCCGGTGGGCAGTTCGATCGAATCACGCTCGCAGAGGAGGGTCGCGGAGCCGCTCAGGGTCATGAGCACGCGGAATCGGTCGTCGCTCGGCAGGGGGAACGCGGCGCTCGCCGTGTGGCGATCGATCACGAAATACTCGCCCTCCACGAGCCGTTCGCTCCGTTCAGACAACCCCTTCAGAGGTCGCGGCGAAACCGGGTCGACGGGGCCGCGATTGAAGTCCGTGCAAGCGATCGATTCGTCGAGGTGAATCTGCCGCGGATTCCCCTGCGGATCGCGGTAGCCCCAGTCGTACAGGCGGAAGGTGAGGTCGCTGGATTGCTGGATCTCCGCCAGCACGATCCCCGCTCCAATCGCGTGCACCGTGCCGGCCGGAATGAACACGCAGTCACCCGCCTCCACCTCAAAGCGGTGGAGCAGGTCTTCGACGGAACCCGCCTCGCTGGCGGCGCGGAGGGCGTCGGCGTCGGTCTCCGGTTTCAGACCGGCGTAGAGCGAGGCGCCCCGCTCCGCGTCGACGATCACCCACGCCTCCGTCTTGCCGTTTTCCGACGGGTCATAGGTCTTCGCCTGCTCGTCGTTGGGATGAACCTGCACGCTGAGCGTGTCCGCGGCGTCAAGGAACTTGATCAGCAGCGGAAACTGCGTCCGCGGCGTGCCGTCCGGCAGCGTCGCGTGCCGGCCGAATAGGGCGCGGGGGCGTTCTGCAACGAGACGTCCCAGCGACCATCCCGCGTATTGGCCGGCGGTGACGACGCTCTGATCGTCACCATGGTCGGCGACCTCCCAACTCTCGGCCCAGTCGTCTCCTTCGCCGAGATCCTTGCCCAACAGCGAGCCGAGCTTGGTTCCCCCCCAACGGATCCGTTTGAGAATCGGGGCCGGTTCCAGGGGGCCGGCGGAGGCGGCGGCGTTGCGGTCGGCGTCGGCCATGAGATCTTCATTCTCCAAGATGCGGGGCAGAAGATTGTGACGACGCGCGGGGCTTCGATCACCGTCGCGGGCCGGGCGAATCGAGGTCGCGACTCGAACATGGGTTCCCTCCCCACGGGCCAGCCCCTATATGAGCCGCCCCCGGCTCAGAGCCGCCCCCGCCCGCCCGCGACGCGACCGCATGTTCGACCCCGCTTCGTCCGCCGACCGCCTTCCTCGCACCGTCGACGTCGATCCGACGAAGTCGGTGGAAGTCGAGTTGGCGGTGGGCGACAGCGTGCAGGTGGGTGAAGTGGTCTGCACGGTCGTCGAGATTCTGGACGGGGAGGTCCACCTCCGCGTCGATCCCGCCGAGGGTTCCGAAGAGGCGGCGGAAACCGCCCGCTTCTCCGCCGTCGCCCGCTGATCGCCGTTCGCAGACAGATCGGGATCGAGCGCCGAAAGCGTCGACCGATCACGGGAACTCGGGAAGTTCCTGGAGCGTCACGTCTAGTTTGAGCGGATCCGGCTCGCCGGCCCGCACGATCGTAAGCGTGACCGTCTCGCCCGCTTTGCGACGAGTCAGTACGTCTTGCAGGTCTGACCCGCTGCCGATGTCCCGGCCGTCCACAGCGACGATCAGGTCGCCCGGCAGGGTGCGGTTCTCGCCGAGCCGCGTGCCCAGCACCCCCGCCTGATCCGCCGCGCCGCCGGGGAGCACCCGACCGACCAGCGCCCCCGCGCGCGGGATGCGTCCCAGCCGAACGTCGCGCCGCATTCCGGCGTCCATCACCAGTCCGACGCCGATGCCGATCGGCCGGACTTCCCCCGTGCGGATCAGCTCGGGGACGAACCGGTTGAGGTCGTCCACGGGGACCGCGAAGCCGATCCCCCCGCTGCGGCCGCCGTCGGTGAAGATGGCCGTGTTCATGCCGATCAATCGCCCGGCGGAGTCCAGCAGCGGTCCGCCGGAGTTGCCCACGTTGATGGCGGCGTCCGTCTGGATGGCGCCCGTGATCCGCTGACCCGGTTCGCCGGCGATCGCGCTCTCCCCGGGCAGGCCGGAGGGGATCGCCCTGTCCAGCCCGCTGACCACCCCGGTCGTGAGCGTTTGATCCAGTCCGAACGGACTGCCGATCGCAAACGTCGACTGCCCCACGCGCAGATCGCCGCTCTCTCCGACCGGGATGGGGGTGAGGGCTACGGGCGGGGCGTCGATCTTCAAGACGGCGATATCGCGTCCCGGCAGCGCCCCGACGGGCCGGCCGTTGTAGGTCGTGCCGTCCGCGAGGGTGATCCGCAGATCCTCCGCGTCCGCGATCACGTGTGCGTTCGTGACGACGTGCCCGTCCGCATTCCAAACAAACCCGCTGCCGGAGACCTGACGTTCGCCGATCAACGCCTGCTGGCCGGAAGCGTCGACGCGGTACTCGGGCACCCGGCCGACGAGATGCACAACGCTGGGCGAAACCCGTTCGTAGATCTCCGTCACCGTTTGTTCCGCGGGGGCGAGTTCGCCCCTCGGCGTGATCGGACGCGGCGCCGCGTCCGGGTCGAGGACGCTCCCGCCGCTCAGCAGGCCCAGCCGAAACAGCAGCCCGGCGATGATCACCAGCAGGACGAAAACCAGCCAGGGCGAAACGCCCCGCCCGGTGCGCCGCCGAGGTTCGACCGCTTGCTCCGGCCGCTCCGCGGTCCGTTCGACGAAATGTTCCGCCGCTCTGCCCTGCCCTGGGTAACGGGCCGCTCCCTCGGGCCAATCACCCCGGTCGAGCAGATCCCCGGCGCGGCCGGCGGCGGCGGGTTCTCGAGCGGCGTCGAACTCAGACATCTCGGGCGGCGGGACCGGGGACGGGCGCTCCATTGTGCCCGTGATTCGTCCCCCGCCCATAGCCCGCCGTCAAGATCGCCCGCGGATCCGCGCCGATTCAGACCTCCTCAGTTCAGACGTCCTCGTTTCAGGCCTCGTCGAGGCTCGACAGGATCTGAAGCTTGCCGAGCACCGCACGTGCGGACTCCGCGATGTCTCCCCGGCGAGAGTCCGAGAGATGCCGGAAAGAGTCCATCACTCCTTCGGTGAGCGTTGCGTCGACCCGTTGGAGAGTCTTGGCGAGTCGGGCGGCGTTGGAGTCCGTTTTGTCCTCCGCGTCACTGCCTGATTCGCCCCCCGGCGGCGTCACGGCCCCCGCGGAGAACGGCGCATAGCCGTCGCCGCCGGTCTCGTCCCCGTCTTCGCCGCTCTCGCCGGATGCGGTTTCACGCAGCGCCGCCATCGCGGCGGGCGGTCGGGCGGAATCGGCCCCGTCTTCATCCCAGGGCGGGCGTTCGCCGGCCGGGCCGGCGAACTCGTCCGGGTCGCGAACCGGCACCGGATCGGTCGGCAGACGAATCACCGACGGGTCGCCGGCGAAGTCGTCCGCCGGCCCGCGAGCCGCGGGAGCGGAGAGGTCTTCGCCGTGCAGGGCCCGGCGGTACGCCTTCATCTCCGCGACGGTCGCCTCGTTCTCAGACGCCCATTCCAAGCATTCGGGAGCGTCGTCCCACGTCAGGGCGACGTAGAAGTGCGACCAGCGCGGCCCGCGTTTGGGGGAACCGGGGGCCGCGACGGTTTCGTACTGCTCCCGCACGTCGGCAAAGGTCTCCCAGACCCGACGACGCTGGTACACCTGATCGGCGGACAAACCGACGAGGGCGGCAAAGTCGGCGTCGGTCCGGCCGCGGGCGTACCGTTCGGTCCATTCCGCGGCGCATCGCCCGACGACCCAGTTGCACCGGCTGACGGCGATCTGCGCCGTCTCGACCAGTTGCGATTCGGTTTCGGGGAGACCGTCGGGCGCGACAGTCTGGGAGGCATCGGTGTCGGGAGCGGAGGGGGCGACGACGGCGGTCACGGGGGCGTCCTGCGGCGGTGGCTCTATGGTGAGGGCGGGCGCCCATCCCGGCGACCGCTCGGGGAGCGTAGGTCGTAAGCTGCTTCTTCCGAAACACCGACCTTCGCCCCTACATCCTGCCCAGCCGTCTTGACCATCACGGGCGGTCGATTTAGGATCCGAACCGCGGTCGCCCCAAGCGTGTCCGCGAATTGGAAAAAGCCGTCGTTTTCGTTCAAGCGATCGCGGCGGCGGTTCCGATAGAAGTGGCACAGCCGGTTCGTCCGGCGCCGGTTCATCCGGAACAGTTGACCAAACGGTGGTGTAGCCAAGTGGTCTAAGGCAATGGATTGCAAATCCATCATTCGGCGGTTCGAATCCGCCCACCACCTCTCCGCAGCCGCTCGGGTGATCACTCACCCGGGCGGCTGTTTTCTTTCGCGGTCGAATTCGATTCGCCGGACGTGATCGCGAAATCGAACTCTTCGCAGTTCACTCCGCCGCTTCGCTGTTCGACGGCGCGGGCCCATCGGGGGGCGGCTCGTCTTTCCCGGTCGGTTCCGGTGCGGCGGTTGGTTCGGTGAGGAACGCGGGCGGCGGGGGGGATTGCCCGGCGAGACGCGCTCGGGACCACTCCACCTGAGGAACCAGTTCCGGGACGGTTTCGTATAGTTGGACGACCCCGGTCCACTTCTCGCGGGCTTCTCCGACACGGCCTGCTGCGAAAGCACGCTCGGCGGATCGCAGGCTGTCCGCAACAAATCCCTGTCGGCCGAGGGTGTCGTCGCGGAGTTCCGACTCCAACTCCGCGGCCCGTTGGTCGAGCAGCAACCCGTAATAGCGGGCGTTGTCAGCGCCGATCTCTTCCCGCTTCGTCCAAGCGTTGTCCTTGAGCAGATCACGGAGAACGTTCACTTGGTCGGCAGCGCCCCAGTAATCACCGAAGTCGGCAAGTCGTTCGACCTCCTGGTACTGCCGTTCTAACTCGTTTCGTGGGCTGGCGAAGACGCTGGCGGCTTGGGTGCGAAGCTGTCGACGGAGGATGTCTACTTCGATGCGGTCGATCCACGCCGTGAGTTCCGGGGCGTGTTCGGTCTCTGGAAACCGTTCCAGCAGCGGATCAATGAAGTTTTCGCGAGCGGCTCGCCAGTCGTTGACGTCGTCGGAGGCCATCAGCGCCGCGGCTTGGTCGTACAACTCCTCTTCGCCAGGCGGCCACATCGCCCACGTCGCTCCGCCGGCCATCAGGACCAGCAACAGGCCGAGGAACCATGCTCGCTCGTAGATCGGGACGGCGGGGCCCCTCTTTCGCTTCTTCTTGCGGCCCAGCAGTTTGCGGGCGGCGTCCCTTTGGGTGCGGACCTCGGACACGGTGGCGCCCAGAGCCGTGGACTCCGCGGCGGCGGTACGGCCGATGACGCTGCGGGTGGCTTCCTCTTCGGCCCGTTCCCGGAGCAATTCTCGGACGGCGAGAGCGTCGAACGGGCGATCCGCCGGATCTTTGGCGAGCATCGAGTCGACCAGATCGGCCAGCCAACGCGGACAGTCCGGACTGCGGACCCGCGGGGGCGGCTCCGTCATATGCGAATGCAGCAACTTGGCCGGATTGGTCGCGGAGAACGGCGGTCTGCCGGTCAGCAGTTCGTGCAGCACGCAGCCCAGCGCGTACAGGTCCGTCTTGGGACCGACTTCGAGGGCGGAACTGATTTGCTCCGGGGCCATGTAGGCGTAGGTGCCGACCGTCCGCCCGGCGGCCGTCAGGGCGGTGGCGTTCGCGTCTCGAGCGATGCCGAAGTCGCCCAGCTTGAGGTTCCCTTTCGAGTCGATGAACAGGTTCGCCGGCTTCAGATCGCGGTGGATCACCCCTTGTGCATGAGCGTGATGGAGGGCGTCGGCCGTTTGAGCGGCGAAGTCGACCGCCCGTCGCCAGTCGACCGGGCCGGTCTCGCGCAGTCGATCTTCGACGCTCCCTCCGCTGAGCAACTCCATGGCGTAGAACAGCTTACCGCCGGTCTGCCCGCCGCCGAAGTACCGCACGATGTGCGGGTGACGGAGCTTCTTGAAGATTTCCATCTCGCGGTTGAACCGCTTGCGGACCTTCGGGTCCGCTGCCAGCGATGGGGTGAGCACCTTGACCGCGACCGCCCGGCGATCGCCCTTGGTGTATTTGGCGGCGTAGACCACCCCCATGCCGCCGACGCCCAGTCGGCGTCCCATCGTGAACGGGCCGAGCCGCCTCGTTTTGGTCTGCGAATCGTCCGGATTGGGAACCTCGCCGGTGTTCTCCGCGGTCACGCCCGCCGATCCGCCGGGGATCACGGTCTGTCTGGAGGCTTCGTCGAACGACGGCGCTTGCCGAGTCTTGCCGAGATCCTCCGAAGGCTCCGCCGCGTCGGCCTCTTCGGAGGCCGCGGCATCGACCGTGCGGGGCAGTTCGGCGGGCGGCGTGGGAGCAGTCATGCGGCGGCGGGGTACGGTGGCGGCCCGTGCCCCGGCATGAGGGCGGCCCCCGGCAAGCGGGCGGATGGGCGATCTTCGGCCACGATCAGGTTCGGTTCAACTGCTTTCGGGCCTCGCTCGCCGGACTCAGCGTCGCGGTTCCGGCGCCCGCCACGTCAATCCGCACCCCGCGGCAACCAGGATCGCCACGCCGAGGAACACCGGCCGGTGTCCGATCAGGTCGATCAACGCTCCGACCGGCACGGCGAACAGGAACGGGGCCGCCATGCACAGTTTCAGGGTCGAAACGTACCGCGGGTGATTCTCAGGAGCGGTGAGTTCGAGCGTCCAATTCGTCATCGCCTTGAAGGATACCGGCGTCAGCCCCAACAGAAAGAAGAGGGCCGCCATCGCGGTCGGATCGCTCAATTGCGTCAGGATCAGCGCCGACGGCGGCAGCGTGGCGAGTCCCGCGAGGCACATCCGCACGGCCAGTCGATTGCCGAATCGATCCGCGATCCAGCCGACCGCGACGCTGAACAGCCCCGCCCCGACGTTCTGCGCCGCGACGAACAGAATCAGCGGCAGGTTTCCCGCCCCGTGCCGTTCACGGGCCAGCACGATGTAGTGGGGGAACACAAGTTGAGCGGTGACGAAGAGGCCGGCGACCGCGGCGATTCTGCGGAACCGGCCGTCGGAGCGCAGGACGGCCGCGGCCTCTCGCACCTGACCGCGGACGGAGAACCGTCGTGAGCCACGGTTCCCAGCCCCGTCGTCCGGCGCTTCCCGCACAAACAGCACGAGCGTCGAACTGATCAACATCCCCGCGGCGGTCGCGGCGAAGGGCGCGGCGAAGCTGCCCGGCCCTTCGACTCGCCAGCCGGCCAGGAATCCGTAGGCGACCGTGACCGCGGCGATCGAGCCGAGTACCCCGCCCGCCGCGATCAGCCGGCCCCGCCGATGCGGCGGGATCAGCTTCGCCTGCAAGGTGCTGAATCCAAGCTGGTTCAAGCCGGTCGCCACGAAGAACAGCCCGTAGAGCAGGAGGAACCCCGCAACCGCCGGCGCTCCCGCGAACCGTTCGTCGAGAGCGGCGAGCAGGACCGCGAGTAGTGCGAACGGGGCCGCCATGCCCAACGTCGTCGCCCACACGCTCCACCTTTTCAGCGGCCGATCGCGCAGGCTATCCGCGTACAGCAACGGCGGGACGCTCTGCCCTGCCCGGTTCAACAGCGGCAGGAACCCTTGGACCCACCCCGCTCCCCCAGCCATGGCCAGCGGGGCGGTCAGCGTGTCCAGCAGCGCCGGCATCACGACGCTTTCCGTTTTGAAGATCCAACTGACCCGCAACGCCACGGTGTAGGCGGCGAGCGTCGCGAGGTTGCGACGCTCCGCCGGGGGATCGGCCGGAAGGCCTGTGTCGTCAGATCGATCTGACGATAACGGGGAACCCTCGGCCGCGGATGTTGTGGAGGGCGGAGTTGCGATCACGGAGGGTTCGCCAGCCGATTCATCCCCCGCGAACTCTCCGCGCGCGGCGGTTTCAGCCGTTACATCAGCCAGGTTCGGCACCGCCGGCCCGTGGAGACCGTCGCAGGCGATCGTTCCACATGAGAAACCGTGGGGGCCGGAGCGTTCTGTAGGCGAGGGGACGATCGGAGGAACCGTGGGGTCCGGAGGTTTGGTCGCGGGGAACCCTCGCGCTCGAAGGATTCTGCCTGGCGAGGAAGGATTTGAGGAACCGTAGCGCGTAACGGGGATCGGTCGTCCGGCGGAACCGTCGCGCCCGAAGGATTGCATCGACCGCTCGGTCGAGGTCCGCTGGGGGCGTGACCGACGCCGAACGCCCCGCCGACCCGAACCGTGTCTTCGCGAGTTACGTCGCTGAGGAACTATCGCGCGCGGGCTATCGCGCCTTGTTCGCTGGCGGATGCGTCCGGGATCGCCTGCTCGGCAAGACGCCGAAGGATTACGACGTCGCCACCGACGCCCCCCCGGCCGCCGTCCGCGAAACGTTCGGGAGAAAGCGGACGCTGGCGGTGGGGGAAAGCTTCGGCGTGATCGTCGTGCTGCCAAACCGCCGACGGTTCCCCGGCGCCCAGCAGGTGGAGGTCGCCACGTTCCGGGAGGACGCCGGCTACGCCGACGGGCGCCGCCCCGACGCCGTCCGCTTCAGCACGCCCGAAGCGGATGCGCTGCGGCGGGACTTCACGATCAACGGCCTGTTCGAAGATCCGGCGACGGGGGAGGTGATCGACTTCGTCGGCGGGGTGGCGGATCTGGAAGCAGGCGTGCTGCGAGCGATCGGCGATCCGGCGGACCGGATGGCGGAAGACGCCCTACGCATGCTGCGTTTCGTGCGTTTCGCCACCGTGCTGGAGTTCTGGCCGGACGAGGAGACCTCCGCCGCGGTCCTGGCGGCAGCGGACAACATCACCGCCGTGAGCGGCGAACGCATCGGGCAGGAGATGCGTCGACTGTTGGCGGCGCCGCGACGCGATCAGGGCGTCGCGATGCTGCATGCGGCGGGGCTGTTGGGATACGTCGCCCCCTCCGTTGCGGCCCTGAGTCCGACCGAGCGATCACGGACGCGTCAAGCTCTCCGGTTATTGCCCGGCTGGCAGCCGGGCCCCGTCTCGTTCCCCCTCACGTTGGCGGCGTTGTACGCGCAGGTGGGTTCCGCGGAAGAGGCGGTCCGGGGCTGGCGGCTCTCCAACGACGAGGCGCGTCGATCCGAAGATCTCCTGGCGAATCTCGGCGCCCTTGGCGGCTTCGAAGCGTTGCCCACGCACCGCAAGAAACGACTGCTGGCGGGAGCGTTTGCGAGGGATTTGATCGCTCTCGAACGTGCGATGCGGCGAGCCGACGGGGACGACGGGACCGGCACGGCCACCGCGGACGCGGACGCCGCCGAAACGTTCTTGAACGAAACGCCGGCGGCGGAACTGTCCCCTGCCCCGCTGCTAACCGGCGGAGATCTAATCGCCGCCGGCTGCCAGCCGGGACCGCAGTTCAAACAGATGCTGGACGAGGCATATGACGCCCAGCTCGACGGCACGGTGCGCTCGACCGAAGAAGCGCTCGCCCTCGTGACTCGGTAGCTGGCCGGCGTCAGCGGCGAAGACCGACGCGGAAGAGCCAGGCGTCGTCGAAGTCGGCATCGCCCACGCCGCTTTCGTATTCGACGTCGCGATTGAAGACCCAGCCGGTCTCAGCCAGCAGGCCCATGCCGCCGTTCCGCTTCCATTCGAACCCGGCGAGCAGGCGGAGGTCCGAGAGCGTCGCCACATCATCCGTCGGCACGCCGGGGCGTTCGTGGCGTTCGATCGCCCAACTTCCGCCGCCCAGTTCCCCGGCGATGTATCCGAAGCCGCCGTCGTCCCAACTCGTGCCCCAGAACCGCTGAATGACCTTCGGACGCGGAAGGATGAACTCGAAGGTCGTGCGATCGGTCGGCTTATGGATGACTCCGAACGCCGGCAGCCAGGACAGGTCTTCCCGGTCGAGGTAGACCGCGCCGACGGTGAACTGCGTTCTTGCGGAATACTTGTAGATCCCCAGCAGCCGACCCGGCATGCGGAACGAATCCGAGGAGACGTGGTCGAAATCGGTGTAGATCCCCGGCGAGAGGCCGACCTGGGCGATCCACTGTTCGGAGAGCGGCATCGTCGCGGTGAACTGGGCGCTCAGTCCCCACAACCGCGAAGGCAAATCGGGGCCGGGAGCGGGGAACGCCGAAGTCGACGGGCCGTCCACCAGTAGCAGGTTCAGTCCGGGCGTGACCGTCACGAACGGCGGGACGCCGCGGAGGCCGTGCGTGCTTTGCAGGTCGAGTTCGGAGGTGGACAGGTCGCCCCCCGTCACCTCGGTGCGCTGCCCGTTCATCGAGCGCGGCGTGAGCATCTGGAGCCACGGCGGCTTCCCCGCATCAACCGGGGGCGGCGGGGGCGACGGCCGACCGATCGGGCCGCCGATCGGCCCGGCGGACGGATGCATCAGCGTGGTGGGGATCTCCGCTGGCGGGTGGACGCGGGCGTTCAACGCGGCGGCCAGCGGGCTGCGGGCCCGTAGTTCTTCGGTGGTCAGCTCCGTCGCATCGCACGATTCCCCCCCGGCGCACGTCGCCGCGAGGATCAACACGGCGACGAGGGACTGGTGAGGCATCGTGGGGGCGTAGTCCGATCCGACCTCCCTCGTCAACGGGAATCGCGGGGCCGTTGTCGCGGCAGACCGCTGTGGATACCCTGTTCGGCCCGCGCCTCCGCGCGAGTTTCGCACATCCCCGCGGCCCCGAGCCGCCCCCCGAGAGAACCAAAGACCTGTTATGCCGAAACCCGAGCGGCAAAAAGAGCTGGCCCGCCGCCGGCATCGCAAGATCAAGCTGAAGAAGCTTCGCGTGAAGTACACCGCCGCGGGCAACGCGGAGGAGAAAGACGCCATCTTCGCCAAGGCCCGTCGCATCAGCCCGTTCGTCCCGCGCGAAACGTTCGACGAGCCGCACGTCCCGGTCTCCGCGTAACAACGCCGGTGATCGACGCTCCTTCGGAGCGGACGTTCACAGAAACGACAGCGACCCGGACGCTTGCAGCGTCCGGGTCGCTTCTTTTCATGCGCCGGTAACAAGGACGGGGGGCCGAAGCCCCTCGCTCACGTGGCCTCAGCTCTTCGTTTCGAACTCGGCGTCGATCACGTCTTCGTCATCGGACTGGGCGGTTTCGCCGGCCGATTCGTCGGACTGCTGATCGGCGGCCTCGGCGCTTTGCAGTTGCGAGGCGAACGCCTGCATCGCGGTGTTGAGGTCGTTGATCGCAGATTCGATCGCTCCGACGTCATCCCCCTCCGCGGCGGACTTCACCTTGTCGATCGGGCCCTGCAACGCCGTCTTCGTCGCGTCGTCCAGATTTTCGCCCTGCTCCGTCAGCATCTTCTCGGCTTGGAAGGCGACGGTGTTCGCCTGATTCTTCGCCTCGGCGAGCTTGCGGCGGGACTTGTCGGCGTCGGCGTTCGCCTCGGCTTCCTTGAGCTTCGCCTTGATCTCGTCCTCGGACAGGCCGCCCGATTGCTCGATCTTGACGTTCTGTTCCTTCCCGGTCGCCTTGTCCTTGGCAGACACGTTCAGGATGCCGTTCACGTCGAGGTCGAAGGTGACCTCCACCTGCGGCATGCCGCGCGGCGCCGGCGGGATGCCGTCGAGCGTGAACTGATCCAACAGGCGGTTGTCCTCCGCCATCGGGCGTTCGCCCTGGAAAACACGCACCGTCACGGCCGGCTGGTTGTCGGCCGCGGTGGAGAAGGTCTCCTTCTTCGTGGCGGGGATCGTGGTGTTCCGCTCCACGAGGACCGTCATCACGCCGCCTTCGGTTTCGATACCGAGGGAAAGCGGGGTGACGTCCAGCAGGGTGACGCTCTCCACGTCGCCGGTGAGGATGCCGCCCTGCGTGGCGGCGCCGAGGGCCACGACTTCGTCCGGGTTCACGCCCTTGTTCGGCTCCTTGCCGAACAGGTCTTTGACCAGGGCCGCGACGGCCGGGACACGGGTCGAGCCGCCGACCAGCACGACTTCATCAATGTCGCTCTTGGACAGCCCGGCGTCCTTCAGGGCGTTCTGCACCGGCGTCTTGAGGCGGTCCAGCATCGGGTCGATCAGGCGCTCGAAGTCGGCGCGGGTGATCGTCTGCTGGAGGTGCTTGGCGCCGCTGGCGTCGGCGGTGATGAACGGCAGGTTGATGTCCGTGGAGGAGGCGCTGGACAGCTCCTTCTTGGCCTTCTCCGCCGCTTCTCGCAGGCGTTGCAGGGCCATCGCGTCCTTGCGGAGGTCGATGCCCTCGTTCTTCTGGAAGCCGCCGGCGATGTGGTCGATCAGCAGTTCGTCGAAGTCGTCGCCGCCGAGGTGGGTGTCGCCGTTCGTGGCGAGCACTTCGACCACGTCGTCGCCGACCTCTAACACGGAGACGTCAAACGTGCCGCCGCCGAGGTCGAACACGACGATCTTCTCGTCGGCTTTCTTGTCGAGTCCGTAGGCCAGCGCCGCGGCGGTCGGCTCGTTGATGATGCGGGCCACTTCAAGGCCGGCGAGTTGGCCGGCGTCCTTGGTGGCCTGGCGCTGGGCGTCGTTGAAGTACGCCGGGACGGTGATGACGGCCTTGTTGACCTTGTGGCCGAGGTAGTTCTGGGCCGCTTCCTTCAGCTTACGGAGCACGACCGCGGAGACCTCCGGCGGGGTCATCTCCTTCCCGCCGGCCTTGATCTTCACGTAGTCGTCATCGGCGCCCGTCACCTCGTAGGAGACGGCTTTCTCTTCGGCCTTCACCTCGTTGTGCCGGCGCCCCATGAAGCGCTTGGCCGAATAGATGGTGGACTTGGGGTTGGTGACGGCCTGCCGCTTGGCGGGCTCGCCGACGTAGGTCTCGCCCTTATCTGTGAAGGCGACGACGGAGGGGGTGGTGCGGGCGCCCTCCTGGTTCTCGATGACTTTGGCTTCGCCCCCTTCCAGCACGGCGACGACGGAGTTCGTCGTGCCGAGGTCGATGCCGATAATCTTCTCGCCGGAAACGGCCATACAATACTTTCGTGTGATGATTTCGTGATGGAGATACGCGGCCGGCCGGCGGGCCGAACGGTCGCTTGGGCTATCACAGCAACCGCGGCGCCAAACTGACGATTCGCTTGTAGAAAAGCGTTCGCACGCAGCTATGTGCCGGATTGGCAGTCCGCGACGTTGAGCGGCGCCCCCCGCGGCGGGAGACTGGGGGGATGGAATCGAATGCCCCTTCGCCGAGCGTACTGTCGCGTCTGCTGAACGAATGGTCCCAAACCGCGGACGATGCTTCCGTGGACGCCTTGATCGCGGCGAACGCGGGGCCGCTGCCGGATTCGGTCCTGACCTCGATCGGCCGGGAGTTGCTCGCAGCGCATCGGAACCGCCTCGCCCCCGTCAGGGTCGCGTATCTCGGGCCGGAGCACAGTTTTTCGCATCAGGCGGCCGTGCTGCGGTTCGGGGAGACGACGGATCTCTGCCCCGTCGCGACGATCGGGGCGGTGTTCGAGTCCGTGGCGAAGGGCGAAACGGCTTATGGGCTGGTGCCGGTCGAGAACAGCACGGACGGCCGCGTGGTGGACACCCTCGCCGCGTTCGCCCGGTTCGCTGGGGTTGATGATCACCCCGTCCGAATCTGCGGCGAGGTGCCCCTCCCCATTCACCTGCACCTGATGAGCGCCGGCCCGCGATCGGCCGTGCGGCGGGTGTACTCGAAGCCGCAGGCCCTTTCGCAGTGCCGTGGTTGGCTGGCGGAACATCTGCCGCAAGCCGAGGCGCTGCCGGAGTCCAGCACCGCCGCCGCCGCCGCCCGGGCAAAGACGGAAGCGGGCGCCGCCGCGGTCGGCGGGGAGCGGTTAGCGGTCGAACATGGGCTGACAATTCTCGCTTCGGAGATCGAGGACAACCCCCGCAACGTCACTCGGTTCGCCGTCCTCGGGACCGAGCCGGCGGCCGCCACCGGCGACGACCGCACCGCCTTGCTGCTCCGCATCCCGCACGAGCCGGGATCGCTGGCGGACACGCTCGCCGTCTTCGCCCGGCACGAAGTGAATCTGTCGCTGATCGAATCCTTCCCCCTGCCCGGCGGCGAGCCTGGATACCAGTTCTTCCTCGATTGCGACGGCCACGCCGACGACCCGGCGATCGCCGCCTGCCTGCGTTCGCTGGGACGGGTCGCGAAGTCCGTCACGGTGCTGGGCAGCTATCCTCGGGAGCGGAATTGAACGAGCGGACGCACTGCATCCAAACCGATCTCGATCTGCATGCGAGTTTCGATCTGGCTCCGCTCTGTCGCGAACTAGAAAGGACGGGGCTGGACCTTCTTCACTGCTCGAAGACGGCAGAGAGCCGCTGGGCGGCTGTCTTGGAGCCCGGGAGCGACCCGGATTCGCCGCCGGACATGGACGCCGCTTTTCGCGTGCTGTTGGCCGCCGTCGAGGGACTCTCCCCGGATAGGCGTGCGGAGTGGGACCGTTGCGAGCGCCGCGTCTTCGACCCGGGGTTCGAGTGCTGCGAGGAGCCGTTCTGCTTCCAGCAGACCTTGTCCGCGGAAACGATTCGCCGTGTCGCCGCAGCGGGCGGTGAGATCGAACTCACGCTGTACGCCCACCGTCCGTCCCCCTTCGAAGCGACAGACGACGATCCCGCCCAAGCCGGCGACTGACCGCTGTCGCGCGTTTCGCAATACGCCCCGGTTCGGCATACTCTCGCGCCTCTGTCCGAACATCTGTGGAGAATCGATCGATGCGTCGTCCTTTCGTTGCTGGCAACTGGAAGATGAACACCACCGCAGCCTCCGGCTGTGCGTTGGCCCGCGAAATCGCCGCCGCCGTGCCGACCAGTCGGGACGCTGTCGACGTGCTCGTCGCCCCTCCCCTGCCCTATCTGGATTGCGTCGACGACGAACTGGCGAAGTCCGCCGTGATGCTCGGCGCCCAGAACTGCTACCACGAAAAAGAAGGCGCCTTCACCGGCGAGGTCAGCCCCCAGATGCTGGCGGACCTGGACGTGGACTACGTCATCCTTGGCCATTCGGAACGTCGCCACGTGCTCGGCGAGACCGACGCCGACGTGAACAAGAAGGTCGCGGCCGCGTTGGCCGCGGGGCTGGGAGTGATCCTGTGCGTCGGAGAAACGCTGGAGCAGCGCGAAGCTGGCGAGACCGAAAAGGTGCTGGCTGAACAGCTCTCCGGCGGGCTGGCCGGCCTGACGGCGGAGCAGTTCACCGCCGGCCCCGGGGGCAACGCGGACCTCGTGCTGGCCTACGAGCCGGTTTGGGCGATCGGCACCGGGAAGACGGCGACGCCGGAGATGGCTCAGGAGGCGCACGCCTTTCTGCGGTCGAAGCTCGCCGAGGGTTGGGGCGACGACCTAGCCGCGGAGACCCGCATTCAATACGGTGGGAGCGTCAAGCCGGCGAACGCTGCCGATCTGCTCGCCCAACCCGATGTGGACGGGGCGCTGGTCGGCGGGGCGAGCCTCACGGCGGAGAACTTCCTCCCGATCATCGAAGCGGCCTTCGCCCTCGTTTGATCCGCTTGGTTTGATCCACGTCGGCGCCGCTGGCGTCTGAGTTTCCCCACGACCGCGTTCGTCTGACTGAAAGCCCTCGGGGCCATGGATATCCCCTACGCCGCCCTGATGATGTTCGCCCTCGCCGGGTTGAGCATCGTGCTGATCCTCATCATCCTGCTGCAACGCGGCCGCGGCGGCGGTCTGGCCGGCGCCTTCGGCGGCGCCGGCGGGCAGAGCGCGCTGGGTACCCGGGCCGGCGACGTGTTCACCAAGATCACGATCGGCTTGGCCGTCGCCTGGATCGTGCTGGCCTGCGTGGACATCTACGTCCTCAAGGGAGCGACGGAGAAGTTCGAAGAAGCTCCCAACGCCGGCGCCGCGACCATCTCCCCTGCTGCCCCGGAGGCGGGGACGACCGGCGGGAACGAGATCCCGGTCCTGCCCGCCGACGCTGACGCCGAGACCGACGTGGAAGGCGCGGATCCGGTCGGCGAGGAAGACGACGTCGATCCGTTTGAGGCGACCGAAGGCGACCCCGTCCTCCCGGGCGACGAGTAATCCCGTGCCGCGGAGTATGACCGGGTTCGGCGCGGGCGCCGCGTCGTCGGATGGCACGTCGGTCGCCGTCGAGGTCCGGAGCGTCAACAACCGCTTCCTCAAGATCCAGACCCGCCTGCCGGATGGGTTCTCGGAGATCGAACCGAAGATCGAAGCGGTCGTCCGGGATCGCTTAAATCGCGGCGCCGTGACGGTTTCGGTGCGGGTCGAAACAGCCGGCCGCGCGAGCCGGCTGACGCTCGCCGCGGACGTGCTCGACGGCTACCGGGCGGACGCGGAGGCGTATGCCGTCAAAGCCGGGCTGGCCGCTCCGACCGATCTCTCCGCCTACCTCCGCTTGCCCGGCGTGGTGCGTGAGGAAGCCGCGGCTCCCGGCGATCCGGCCGCGGATGCGAAGCTGGCGCTGCACGCCACGAAGGACGCGTTGAACGCCCTCAACGACTTCCGTGCCCGCGAAGGCGAGGCGATGGCGGAAGAGCTGCGCTCGCAGATCGCAACGCTCCGCAATCACCTCGGCGCGGTCGAAGAGCGCGCCCCCGGACTGGCGGAGGAGTTCCGCTCGAAGCTGCACGGCCGGGTCAGCGCCCTGCTCGCCCAGGCCGGCGCCGAGGTGAGTCCCGCGGATCTCACTCGCGAGGTGATCGTCTACGCCGACAAGGCGGACGTGACGGAGGAGATCGTCCGGTTACGCACCCACTTGGACGCCTTTGAGGCGGCGCTCGCGGGGGACGACGGCGTCGACTCGCCCGGCCGAACGCTCGATTTCCTCACGCAGGAGATCAATCGGGAGATCAATACCGTCGGATCCAAAGCGAACGACGCGGATCTGGCCGGCGCCGTCGTGGGGATGAAGGGCGCGGTCGAAAAGCTGCGGGAAATCCTGCAGAATCTGGAGTAGATCGGACGTCCCGGTCGCCTTTTTCTCCGTCCTATTTCATTGCGCCGCCCCGTGTCCGAACCTGGCGCCGATTCTGCGACGGACGATGTCGATCACGCGGCGAACGCCCGGATTCTGATCCTGTCCGGCCCCAGCGGCAGCGGGAAAAGCACCGTGGTGCGGGCGTTGGTCGCGGCGTGCCCCGAGCCGGTGCGGTCCTGCGTCTCCGCCACCACCCGTCCGCCGCGGGCCGGCGAGATCGACGGTAAGGACTACCACTTCTTGACGGACGCAGACTTTCACCGCCGGCGGGACGCGGGAGAGTTCCTCGAAACTGCCGAGGTCCACGGCCGGGGCTACTGGTACGGCACGCTGTGGTCGGAGATCGACGCGGCCGCTGCGGCGCAGGCGTGGGCGTTATTGGAAATCGACGTCGCCGGCGCCCGCACGGTGTTGACCCGCTACCCCGACGCCGTCACCGTCTTCCTCAGCACGTCCACCGAGGCGGAGTTCGAGCAGCGCCTGCGATCTCGCGGCACGGAGGGCGAGGAGGAGATCCGCCGTCGTATCGAAACTGCCCGGGCGGAACTCGCCGAGGCGGACGGCTACCGCTTTCGTGTCTACAATGACGACTTGCCGGCCGCGGTCGCACAACTGTGCGAACTTCTCGCGTCCCATTCGCCCTCCTGATCCCCACTTATAGGCCACCCCCCCGCGATGCTCGAGGCGTTCAAACAGGAAGCGATCGTGGACAAGGTCGGCGGACGGTTCAAACTGTCCACGCTGATCCAAAAACGGATGGTCGCCCTCAACCGCGGCGCCCGCCCGCTGGTCGAGATGCAGACGAACGACACGATGGCGATCGTCGTGCAGGAGATCCTGACCGACAAGATCTACCTCGATGCCTCCCAGAAGGTGCAGGTGCGCGAGCCGGCCGGAGGCGATGGCGGTCCGGGCGTCGAGGATCTTGGCCCGTCGCTCGACGATCTGTGAGCCGAACTTTTCGGAGTGAGTGCGGCCATGTCCGCTGACCACGCCGCCGCCGCGTTCCGGGATCGCGAGATTCTGCTGGGCGTGTGCGGCGGCGTGGCCGCGTACAAAACGGCCGACCTGTGCAGCAAGTTCGTGCAGGCGGGCGCCGGCGTGACCGTCGTGATGACCCGCGGCGCCGGCAGCTTCATCGGCGCGACGACGTTTGAAGCCCTCACCGGCAGGCCGGTGTACTCGGAGATGTACGCGCCGAAGGAACACCCTCGCGGAGAGCACATCGGACTCGCGGAGCGGGCGGAATTGTTCGTCGTCGCCCCCGCGACGGCTCACTTTCTCGCGAAGGCGGCGCTGGGCTTGGCGGACGATCTGCTCAGCACGCTCGTGTTGACATGTGAGTGCCCGACGCTGTTCGCCCCCGCCATGAATACCGCGATGTGGGAGTCGCCGTCGGTGCAAAGGAACGTCGCGACATTGCGAAGCGACGGCCACGGTCTCGTCGGCCCCGGCGAGGGCTGGCTCAGTTGCGGCCGTGTCGGGGCCGGTCGCATGGCGGAACCGGACGCGATCTTCACCGCCGCCGCGGGCGCCCTGCCGGCGGTTCGGGACGACGCATGAAAGTTCTCGTCACCGCCGGGCCGACGCGGGAGTATTTGGACGACGTTCGCTATCTGTCGAACGCCAGCAGCGGGAAGATGGGCTACGCGGTCGCGGCGGCGCTCGCGGCGGCGGGGCATGAGTGCGTGTTGGTCTCCGGGCCGGTCGGCCTCGCCCCGCCCGCGGGATGCGAGTTCGTCCCCGTCGAGACGACGGCCGAGATGCGAGCCGCGTCCGAGACGGCGTTCGCTCGGTGCGATGGCGTGATCGCGGCCGCGGCGGTCTGCGACTACCGCCCGGCCGTTCGCGTCGCCGGGAAGATTAAGAAGGACGGGGCGCCGGTCTCCGTCGAACTGATTCAGACCGACGACGTGCTCGCGGCGCTCGGCGAGCGGAAGAGCGCGGGACGAGAGGTTCCGCGATGGGTGATCGGATTCGCTTTGGAAGCGGCCAACCCGCGGGAGAACGCCCTGCAAAAATTGCGGGCCAAGCAGTGCGACCGCGTGGTCCTGAACGGCCCGGCAAGTATCGGCGGCGACCGGACCGCCGCCGAGCTGATCGGGCCGCGGGGCGAGGTCGTCGCGCGGTGGGAAGGCACGAAGCCGGCCGTCGCAGGCGAACTGGTGGATTGGATCGACGCTTGGGTCGCCGCGGAACGGCCCGCATAACCGGCTCGCAGATTCGATCTGGCAAGGCCGCAAGGTTTGCCAAATCGGACGGGGCGACGGGCGGCGGGGTGCGGTCGCGACGGTTCGGGGCGAACGGTCCGCATGCGAGCTTTCCGGGAGCTAGGTTTTCGGGCGCGGCCCGAGCTGGCGGCGCGGTATCCCGTTCCCCCGCCTCGCATCACCCGTGATCGACGTCAAACGCCTCGGCCAGGATCTCGCCGCGCTCGCCCTGCTGGCGGTGACGGCCTTCCTCGGGCTGGCGCTGTTCAGCTTCGACCCCGCCGACCTCGCCGGGGGGACGGTCTGGCCGGCCCACGAGGAGCCGGCGAACCTCTGCGGTCCCGCCGGCGCCCGTGCCGCGTGGCACCTCCGCAACCTGTTGGGACTGGGAGCGTGGTTGCTTTGGGTGCGGCTCGCGTGGGTCGATCTGCGGTTGTTCGCCCGGGAGGCGACCGCGGAACCGGTCTTGAAGCTCGTCGGTTGGGGGCTGACGCTCGTCGGCGTCTGCGCCGGTCTGGCGGCGTTGCTGCCGGGGGCGAACGCCGGCGTGCCGACCGGCGGCGGCGGGCTGCTGGGGGCCGGCTGCACGGCGATCCTCAACGACAACTTCTCCGCGGCGGGCACGGGGGTGCTGCTGGCCGCGATCGTGGCCGCCGGTCTGCTGCTGGCGGGTGACTTCGGCACGATCGGCGCCGTCGCGGCGACCGCCGGCGGGGCCGCCGCCGTCCCCTTCACCGCCGCGGGCCGGGCATTCGATCGCACGCGTCTCCGCGTTAGCCGCTGGCAAGCCGACCGCCGCGCTGCGGCTCAACAGCGTGCCGCGGAGCGAGAGGCGATCCAAGATGAAAAAGCCGCGAAGAAAGCGGCGATCGCCGCCGAGAAGCAGGCGCCTTCCGTTGAGCGTGTTCCTCCGAAGGCGAACGCGGAGGCGGTCGTCGCTCCCCCCGCAGAGATTCTCCCCGCCAAGGATCCGGACAAGAAATCGTTCCGCGTGAACCTCCCCGCCGGGCCGAAGCCCGCCGCGGCGACGCGGTCGCACACGCTGCCGCCGACCGATCTGCTCGAACCGCCGGAGCCGTTCCCATTCGAGGAATTGGCCGAAAAGGCGCGCGTCGCTGCCGAGACGTTGGAACAGACGTTCTCCGACTTCGGCCTGAACGTGACGGTCTCCGAGATCGATACCGGCCCGGTCGTCACCCAGTTCGAACTGGACCTCGAGAAGGGGCTGCGGGTGAACAAGGTCGCGGCGCTGGCGGACGATCTCGCCGTCGCGTTGCGGGTGCCCGCGGTGCGAATCGTGAACCCGATCCCGGGCAAGAACACCGTCGGCGTCGAGGTGCCCAACGACACCCGCGTGATGGTCCGGCTGCGTGAGATCGCCGAGACCGCCACGGGCGCCGACGACATGGCGATTCCGATCTTCCTCGGCAAGGACGTCTCCGGCGCCCCGCTGGTGGTCGATCTCGCCAAGATGCCCCACCTGCTGATCGCCGGTCGGACGGGCACCGGAAAGTCGGTCTGCCTGAACACGCTGATCCTCTCGATGCTGCTCTCCCGCACGCCGGACGAGGTCAAGATGCTGATGATCGACCCGAAGATGGTCGAACTCAGCCCGTACAAAACGCTGCCGCACCTTATGCATCCGGTCATCACGGACATGAAAAAGGCCGAGGCGGTCCTCGCTTGGGCCGTCGACAAAATGGAGGAGCGCTACGAGCTGCTGGCCCAGTGCGGCGTGCGGCACCTCACCGACTTCAACGAGATGCCCCGGGCCACGAAGCTCGACAAAATGGGCCTGTCCGAGCTGCACGAGGAAGCGGACGCCCTCACGGAGAAGATGCCGTACATCGTCATCGTCGCGGACGAAATGGCGGACCTGATGATGACCAACGGCAAGGAGGTCGAGTCGCACATCATCCGCCTCGCCCAGAAGAGTCGTGCGGTCGGGATTCACCTCGTGCTCGCCACGCAGAAGCCGACGGTGGACGTCATCACCGGCCTGATCAAATCGAACCTGCCGGCCCGGATCAGCTTCCAGGTCGCGTCGAAGTCCGACAGCCGTGTCGTGCTGGACGAGTCCGGCGCCGAGCGTCTGCTGGGCAACGGCGACATGCTCTACCTCACGCCCGGCACCAGTTCGCTGGTGCGGAGTCAGGGGGCGTTCGTCGGCGGTTCCGAGATCGACCGCGTCATCGACTTCTTCGGCGACTGCGAACCGGAGTATGACGAGAGCATCGAGCAGGCCACGACCGCCGGCTCGGTCGGCGGCGGCGAGGGCGGCGGCCTGCACGGCAGCGCCCGGGACGACATGTACATTCAGGCGGTGGAGTGCGTCGTTCGCGAGGGCCGCGGTTCGACCAGTCTGCTGCAACGGGCGTTGGGCGTCGGCTACGGCCGGGCGGCTCGGATGATCGACCACATGGCCGAGGACGGCTTCCTCAGCGGCCACAACGGCTCGCAGGCCCGCGAGGTGCTGCTCGACGTGGAAGCGTTTGAGGAACTGCGGGCTGCCGGGTGACGGATAAGGCCGCCGGTCACTCCCGCGCCGGCCCCGGCGCTGGAACCGACCGACTCGGCGGCCCCTCGGCAAACAGCTTCAGCCACGATCGCGTGAGGGCGGCGCCGAGGTCGTCTCGCTCGGCGAGTTCCTCCGGCGTCGCCCCCCAATAGAAGCCGATCCAACCGTCCGCGTGGACGGCGGAGCGCTCGATAAACGTGCCCAATTCCTCCGCGGAGCACTTCAGCGGAAACGTCTCCTCGATCACCACCGGCTTGCTCTTCGCGAAGCCGGAGACCATCGCCAACGCGTCGTCGAGCTTGCCGGATTCGGGATAGATGTGGACGCAGATGAAGTCGAGTTCCGCCGCGGCGATCTCCGGGGTGATGCCGGCGAACGCACCGGGGTTCTTCGGCGGGTGTGCAATTAAACCGAGAGTGATCAGCGTCTCCGCGTCGTGCCGACGGATGGCGGCGGTCATCGCGCGGATCCAGTCCCGGGCGATCGCGCCGCGGTCCCGGTCGGCCGGATCGAGGCTGAGAAACTGCACGAAGTGTTTCCCCGCGAACGCCCCGCCCAACCAATCGTCCCGCACCCCGCCGGCGGCGAGCGGTTCGTTCATCAAGTCGTAGCAAAACACCGTCGGGTCGTGTGCGCAGGTCTTCGCCACGGCCGACCAGAAACGCCCCTGCACCGCCCAACGCTCAGTCTCGGGTAGGGCGTCGTACCACGCGGGGACGTCCGCTTTGTGGTAGCAGCCCAGCCCGGTCAGGTCGAGCCGCAGGTCGTTCTCCCGCGCCAGCGCCAGCAGGTCTTTCAGCCGAGCGAGATTCTCGGCGTTCGGGCGCTCCGCCGTCTCCATGAATCGGCCGAGTTGCAGGTGCACCCGGACGACGTTCGCCCCGAGCTGTCGCATCTCGGCGAAGTCCTCGCGGACCGTCGGCCATTCCTCGTGCCAGTAGTCCTCGATCAGCCGCCCGTCGCGGTCGTGATCGTAGTTGAAGCCCCAGGGAACGAAAGGTCGATCGCCCGCGAGAAACCGCGATCCGCCTTCGGAGACGCGAATCCTTTCGGGGGCGGGCACTGAGTCCGGTTCGTCCGCCGTCCCCGAAGCGAGCTGGCCGACGAACGCGAGCCCTAGCGCCAGCAGGAGGCGAGCGGTCGTCACAGATCCCGCTTCTGAGCGAGCTGCACTTCGATGCCGTCCGGATCTTTGAAATAGGTGCGGCCGGAGGTCTGCCGCACTTCGCGTCCCTCAGCTTTCAGCTTGCGGGCGGCCTCCAGCGGGTCGTACTCGTCGATGCCGAAGCAGAAGTGGTTCAGCCCGGGCGTCTCTGATTGAAACAACGCGACGAAGAACTCGCCGTTCTCTCGACCGAGAAAGGCGCTGCGGTCGTTCCCACGGATCTTCTTCAAGCCGAGGTGTCGTTCATAGAACGCGACGGAGCGGTTCACGTCGGTGACGTCCAGGGCGATGTGGTCGACATTCCGGCCGGAGAACAGCGGCTTCGCATCCGCCGCGTCGTCCTCTCTCTCCTGCGCCGCGGCGGAGCCGGCGAACGCCGACGCGGCGCCGAGGGCGGTGAGGCCGGCGATCAGGTCGCGGCGGGAGAGGCGGCCGTCGTCGTATTCCGCGACGAGGCTGGCTGGATCGGGGGACACATCGAACTCCGGGCAAGGTGGGCGGGGCGAAGTTCAGCTTACCGCGTCGGCGGAATCAGCGGATGGTGCGGAGGGGCCGGGCGGAATCGCTCCGTCAGACTGCCGACGACGGGCGCCGCTTTTCGCCAGGTCGGCACGCTGGCGCGACGGTTCAGGCCGTCAATCTCGGTCGCCTCGACCCGATCCAACAGGCCGCCGTAGATCGTCGTCCCGCCGCCGAACACCCCCGCCGCGGCTCGCGGGGAGGCGGTGCGGCTGGGCACGCAGTCGCCGTCGTGAAAAAGAACGAACCACCGGCGGAGGCAATGCGGGACGCACGAGAGGTTTCAGAAGGCCTGCCGTGACGCTGTCCCCGTCGTCTGAACGCACCGTACCCCGCCCGGGCGCATCCGTTTCGGATCCCTTCGGCGGTGGATGTGAGGGACGGGCCCGATATAAAAGAGTTACGATGACAGACACTCCCGCCCCCGCCGACGATAAATCCGATGACGACTCGCCGGATCGGGAGCGTCACACTGTCGGTCGGCTGCGGCGGTGGTCGGCCCACCTGCTGGGCGGCGCTGCGGCTCTTCTCCTGCTCGCCACGGTGCTCGGTTACTTCGGCGAGCATGCGTGGCTTCTGGACCTGACGAACGAGTGGCGGCTGCAGTACGCGCTGCTCGCACTGCTACTGACCGCTGCGCTGCTGGCCCTCCGGTCGTGGAGGTGGCTGGCGGTGGCGGGCGTGGTCGCCGGACTGAACCTCTGGGTGATCCTGCCCTGGATGATTGGCGGCGGCCCTGAGGTTCCGCCTGGCGTCGCGGACCGCGACCTGCGATTGATGACGCTCAACGTTCGCGTTTCAAACGATGACTTCGCACCGCTCCGGCAGCTGCTTGCCGAGGCAAAACCGGACGTGGCGGTGCTGCTCGAAGTCGATCGTGAGTGGCTTGCCGAGATTCGCGAATTGTCAGCCGGCTACGAGATCGTCGATACGCCCACGCAAGAGCGGTTCGGTACGCTGCTGCTCAGTCGCCGGCCGCTCAAGGACGTAAAGTTTGAGAGCTTCGGCGAGAAATGGTCCTCCAGCATCATTGTTCAGTTGGAGGTGAACGGTCAGCCGGTGACCGTTATCGCCACGCACCCGCCGGCGCCCATCAGCACAAAGACCTGGCGGAATCGCAATCAACACTTGCGGGAGCTCACCCGCTACGTCAACGGTATCGACACGCCGGTACTCGTTGCCGGCGACCTGAACGTGACGATGTGGTCGCCGCACTTTCGCCGTTTGGTTGATGAGGCGCAGCTGGCCGACGCCCGCGACGGGTATGGGCTGCTGCCGACGTTCCCGGCGACAAGACTGGGCGTGGGCTTTGGTTGGCCGCTTCGGATTCCGCTTGATCACGTGCTCGTCAGCGAGGAGTGGGCCACCCTGGACTGCGACACCCCGCCCGGCATTGGGTCGGATCATCTTCCGGTTAGCGTCGACGTCGCGCTGCCTCCCGCGCCGTAAACGACGGCAGCGAAAGCGGGAGTTTGGCAATGCGAGGGGCGTCGACCGCCCCGCGCGAGCTTGGTTCCGAACTACTCCGCACACCATTCACTGTCGTTGAGGTGAGCGTTGCCGGCCAAATCTGTCAGGGCCGCCAGCGCTCTGCAAAGCCGCCGGCCACAGCGGCAGCCTTCCGCCAAGCGGGCACTCGCACCCGGCGGCGTAGCACGTCGATCCCCGCGTGCTCCGCCTGGTTCAACAGGTCGCCGTAGATGCGGGTCATGGCGTGCAGTACGCCGCGGCCATGGGGGGAAACGTGTGCGAACAGCGGCTTCGCTCGATCGTACTCATGACGAACCTCCTCGACCTCGCAGCGCAGCAGCCGTTCGAGCCGGTGACGGATCGCCTCTCCGTCCCGAATCTCGTCCAGCCCGTTTCCGAGCAGATCGGCCGGTTCGACGCCGAACTGTGCGAGCCGCTCCGCGGGGAGATACACGCGGCCGGTCGCGGCGTCCTCGGCGAGGTCGCGGAGTATGTTCGTTCGCTGAAACGCTCGCCCGCAGGCCAGCGCCGGCTCCCGGGCCGTCCCGTCCAACTGCTCGCATCCCCAGACGTGCAGGCAGCACAGGCCGACCGCCCCGGCCACGTGATAGCAGTAGTCGTCTCGTTGGGCGGCCGTCTCGAAGAACGTCCGGGGTTCGCCTGGAGCGGCTTGCGGGCCGGCCAGGTCCGCTGCGACGCCGTCGATCACATCCAACGGCAGATGCACGGGGATGCCGCGTCGCCGTACGACGTCCATGAACGCGGCGAGATAGGCGACCGAGGGATCGACCGAGTCGCCTCGCAGCGCCGCTTCAGTCCGCGAGCGCCAATCTTCAATCGCCCAGCGACGCCGATCGAGCGGTTCGTCGGGGTCGTCGCCGAGGTCGTCCGTCACCCGCATGAAGGCGTAGAGCGCGCCCATATCCCGCCGCTGATCCGCCGGCAGGGTGAGGAAGGACCAGTAGAAATTCTTCCCGGTCCGCCGGGCGAGACGGGTGCAGTCGGCGAAGGCGGCGTCGAGATTCGGCGGGGGGGCGGCGCCGCTCAACGCGTCACCAGACGTCGGAGGCTTCGGCTCATCGCTCCGGCGAGCAGCGCCGCCGCGTCCCGCTTTCCCACCGTCGGCCGCGTCTCCCACACCTGATAGTCGATCCCCCGCAGCTTGCGGCAGATCGTCAATCCTCCTGCGGCGAACAGGTCGATCGCGGCCCCGAATCGACCGCCGAGCCGATCGGCCAACGGGCGCCCGGCCCCCAGAAGGTCCGCCGCCCGGTCGACCTCGAACCGCATCAATTCAAGAAACGCCGGCGTCGTGCGACGCGCCTCGTAGTCCTGCAGCGAATACCCGAATCGGTCCAGATCTTCCGTCGGCAGATAGCGGCGGCCGATGTCCGCGTCGCGATCGACGTCCTGCCAGAAGTTGATGAGCTGCAACCCGGTGCAGACCGAGTCCGACCGGGCCACGTTTCGTTCGTCGTACGCGCAGAGCAGTCGCAACACGATCCGGCCGACCGGATCGGCACTGCGGCGGCAGTAGTCGCGGAGCTCGGCGAAGGTTTCGTACGCCGTGACGGTCTGGTCCTGCTCGAAGGCGGAGATCAGGTCAAGAAACGGTTCCGGCGTGAGACCGAAGCGCTCCGCGGTCGGCTTGAGCGCGACGAACACCGGATGTCGCGGCGATTCTCCCGCGAACATCGCCGTGGTTTCGCTCCGCCACCAATCGAGCAGCGCCAGCGATTCGCTCGTTCCCTCCACCTCGTCGCCGAGGTCGTCGGCCCAACGGCAGAAGGCGTAGACGGCGTGGAAGTGCGGCCGCAGCGTCGCCGGGAGCACGACGGAGGCGACGGGGAAGTTCTCGTAGTGCCGCGTCGCCAGCCGGTGCACGTGCTCCGCGGCCTGCCGGTCGCTGGCAGGTTCGATTGCGACCCTCTGCGGCATCCATCCTTCCAGATGTGCGGGAAGATCGGCGGCGGCGGCAGTCATGATCACGACGTTCCGTTATAACCGCCCCCCGCGCGACCGTCCTTGCCGCCCCCGCCGGTCGCCCGAAGGATGTCCCTTCATCGTTCTCTTCCCCCCTCGCTGGCGCGTCGGGTTCACCGAAGACTTCCCGCCGTGTCCGTTTCCCCCTCCCCGACCTCGACGACTGATCCGCTCGCGGGGACGGACCCGCCGGCCGAGGCCGTCGCGTCGACCGACTCCGCCGCGGCGCCGGCGACGATCCCCCGGATCGCGATCGTCGGTCGCCCGAACGTCGGGAAAAGCAGCCTGTTCAACTGGCTCGCCGGGGAGCGACTCTCCATCGTCGATCCGACCGCCGGCGTGACCCGCGATCGGCTCACGCACCTCATGCATGAGGGCGGCCGGTACTTCGAACTGATCGACACCGGCGGGATCGGGATCGTCGACTCCGACGCCTTGGAAGAGGAGATCGAGGGACAGATCCGCGTGGGCCTGGAGATGGCCGACGTGCTGCTGTTCGTCGGCGACGCCCAGACCGGCGTGCTGCCGCTGGACCGGGAAGTCGCGAAGCGGCTGCATCCGCTGGGCAAGCCGTTGGTCATCGCGGCCAACAAGTGCGACAGCCCGAAGATGGAGTCGGACGCCGCGGAGTTCCTCGAATTGTTCGACGCCCCGCTGCTCGCCACGACCGTGAAAGGGAATCGGGGCCGCGACGCCCTGCTCTCGACGCTGGTTCAGGCGCTGCCTCCCGCCGGCGAGGGAGAAGCCAGCGGCGGCGCCGAACTCGCGGCCGATCCAGTGATGAAGCTGGCCGTCGTCGGTCGTCGGAACGTCGGCAAGAGCACCTTCCTCAACGCCTTGGCCGGCGAGGAACGGGTGATCGTGTCCGAGGTCGCCGGCACCACCCGCGACAGCATCGACCTGCGGTTCGAAGTGGACGGTCGCTCGCTGGTCGCCATCGACACGCCGGGCGTGCGCCGCAAGAAAAGCTTGGCAAACGACGTGGAGTACTACGGCACCGTCCGGGCCCAGCAAAGCATTCGCCGGGCGGACGTGGTGCTGATGACCTTCGACGCGACCCGCACGATTTCCAAGGTCGACAAGCAACTCGTCGCGGACATCGTCGAGGCGCACAAGCCCTGCATCTTCGTGGTCAACAAGTGGGACCTGGCCCTGGAGAAGGAGATGACCAGCGAACGCTGGGCGGAGTACCTGGAGAAAACCTTTGCCAACATGCGCTACGTGCCGGTCGCGTTCCTCACGAGCCAGGCGGGCCGGAACGTGCGGCCGGTCGTCGACCTGGCTCAGAGCCTGTTCAAGCAGGCTCGCGAGCGGGTCGGCACCGGAAAGCTGAACACGGTGATCCGAGCGGCGATCGAGAAGAATCCGCCGCCGATGCGGAAGAATCGACGACCGAAGATCTTCTTCGCCACGCAGGTCGCGGTGACGCCGCCGACGATCGTGCTCAAGTGCAACGATCCCGGACTGCTCGGGGACGATTGGAAGCGGTACCTGCTGACGCAGATGCGGGATCGCTTGCCGTTCCCGGAGATCCCGATTCGACTGTACTTCCGCCCGCGCGGCAACGAAGAGGAGCCGACGCCTGGCCGTCGGTGAGTCGCGATCGACGGGCCGTCGTTGTCTTCAAGGTTGTGTTTCGTAACCGCTGTACGGGGCGTGCGGGGCGTACGGGTCGCTCCGGTTTGGGCCGGCGGCCTGCGAAGCGACCGTGAACCTGACCGATGGCGTCGGGGATGGAACGCCCACCCCGCCCCCGCCCCGCCGTCACGCTCGCCCTCTGCGGCGCTGCGCTGACCGTGGGAACCGCCGCGGTCGTCCTGCTGGCCCCCGGCCCGCCGGAGTCGGTCCGAGGCACGTTGCATAGCGCCGAGGATCTCGTGCGAGCGCCGAGCGGCGGTCGGGTGATGCGCTGGTTGGCGGAACCCGGCACGACCGTTCGGCCCGGCGATCCGTTGGTTGAATTGGAAGACGCGGACCACGCCGCCGAACTGGCGGCCGCGGAGGCCGCCGTCGCGAAGGCCGCCGGCAAGCTCATGGCTGCGGAGAAAGCGGCCGAATTGGATCTGGCATGGCGACGTTCGGCCGTTCGTCGGGAACTGCACGAGGTACGAACCGAGACGGCGGAGTTGCTCCGCGATCGATTCGACGCCGCGCTCACCGCGGCGGCTGAAGGTGACGTCCCCCCGCGCGGCGGCATTCCCGCCCGCACCGTCAGCATGCGGAACCACACGGCAGCGTCCGCTGCCACGTCGACCAACGCGGCGGAGGTGTTGGAGGCCCGGCTCGCGCTGTGCGATGTGCGGGAGGGAGAATTGCTGGATCTGCTGGAGCGTCTGCCCGCCGCCGTCTCGGCCGCGACGGGCACCCCCGCCGCCGCCGCGGCGTTGGCTGAGGCGAAGGCGGAGCGGGACGCCGTCGCTCAGGCGCCGACGACGCTCACCGTGCACGCCGCCCGGCACGGTCGCGTCGGGCGTCGTGCGGTGGCGCCGGGAGCCACCGCGGTCGCCGGCGAACCGCTGACCGCCGTGCGGGACGACGCCCGGCCGTTCGTCACCGCCCTCGTTCCCACTGGCCGGCTCTCTCGATTCGAAACCGGCGCCGACGTCTCCCTGCAGTTCGGCGAGGCCGACCGCCGCGACGGCTATCTCGGTCGGGTGGTCGCCGTGGCGCCCGAAGCGGGAGACGGGCTGGCGACGGTGCGGATCCTGCCGACCGGCCCGCTCTGGCCGGATCTCCCCGAGGGCGCCGTCTGCGACGTCCGTCCCGCGGATTGAAGCGGGAGGCGATCCGGTTGCTGCCTGGCCGCGTCGTCCGTTAGTGCGGCATGGTGATCGACCGCGGCGCCGGGTCCGGGCCGCGGTCGCCGGCGTCGTCCGCCGCCTCGACCGTGGCGATCGCATCCAGATCGAACGGACCGTGATCCGTCCAGCCGTCGGAACCCGCGGCGACGAGCCAGAGCTCTCCCCGGACCGAGCGCCGCCCGTCCGGCGTGCCCTCGATCATGGCGCCGTCGTTCAACGTGACGCGGACCGCGCGACTCTCCGCCGGCGGGGTGAGACCGGGGACGCAGAGAACCGGAAACCGTTCCCACGCCCAGGCCCACAGCGTTTCCCGGGCGCCCACGTCGCCGGCGAGGTCGGCCCAGGCGCTCTCCGCGAGACGCAGATCGGTCCGGTTCGCCGCTCGGCACCACGGCCGCAGCACGGTCTCGATCCACTCCCGTCGAGACGCGACAAGTCCCGCGAAGCCGGGTGGTCCGGCGGCGGGCGACCCGACGGGGGCCGGTTCTGCGGCGGACGGCAGAGCGGCCGGCTTCTGGTTCACGGGAAACTCGCGGGGGAACGTGAGGGACGGGAATCGATGTTCTATGCTGCCCGATCGTCCCGGACGCCGCGAGTCGCGTCTCGGGCGTCCTTTCGCAACCTTCCCACGCCGGCCCGCCGCGGTCGGGGAACCTGACGTAGGCCGCCTCTCTCAATGTCCGCCGCCGTACTCGACGCCCCCCGCCCCACGCCCGCCGGCCCGTCACAGTTCCCGGGGGAAGAAACGATCGCCGAGGTGGATTTCGTCACGGAGATGAAGCTTCGTACGTGGGCGCGTCAGCGTTACTGCAACGCCGGCGCCCGGGAGCCGGACTGGCACCCGGTGATCCTCGACGAGATGCGACGCATCGACGGCGAGGTGTGGGCTTAGGGCGGCACTGATGCGGGCGATCAATTTTCCATTGCGAACGCCGCGAAGGCAGCTCTCAGCCCATCGTCACAGGGAACGGCGAAACCTCCAATGGTGGCATTGCCGAGGATGTCTACGCCGGGATCGCCCGCCGCCAGTGCCTTCCCCAAGACCCAGCCGACGGCCGCGTCGAACTCGTCATCGTCCTGCGGCTCCGGCACCACGGCGATCGCCTCCACTACGTTGTCTGAGAGGACCGCCCCCCAAGTCTCCAGAAGTTCGGACCACAGTGCGGCGACGGCAACGCCAGCCTTTGACCCCTTGTAGGCCCAAAGTCTGTTGGGCTCGCCGGCGAGCCGCAGCCAGAGCCACGCAGCGACGGCGGGGTGCGACTCCACCACCCGGCTGCCGCCGCGGGCAAGTTCGGCTGCTTCGGAGGTTAATCGAAACGGAAGTTGATCCTGCCGCAGTCCGTACCGCCCGCAGATTGGCAACCCCAGCGAGGCCCGCGTGATCGCCCAATGCGAGCAGCCTGAGTATGGCAGGACCGAGATGCCCTTCGGCGCGCGATAACACGTCGCGGTGCGAGAGAAAAATCGCTCGATGGTTCGCTGTGAATACGCTGACCGACTCTGCGAACCCAGTGGCGGGCCGGTCAGTGGGGCGTCCCAGAGCAAGAGCACGTCACCTCGCCCGGCGAGTTCGTGGCATAAGTCCGGCAGATCCAGTGCTGGTACGCGGCGAAAGTCCCCGTCACAGACGACTGCCTCCTTAGTAGGTGCCGGGTCGATTGAAACGACGTACATCGGCTTCACTGTGATATATGCATTCGGACGGTCAGCGGCGCCCTGTCTGTACGACCTGGTTCGCTCGCCCCACCCCCGAGCCTACTCCGCGAAGTCCACGTCGCCCACGGCGAGGCCGACGACGCCCGCGGTCCCCTGCCCCGGGAAGAACGGGCCGACGCGGCGGTCGAGGGGGAACAGCAGCACGGTGTCGTCGTCGGCGGTCAGAGCCTTGTCAGATGCGTACTCCGCCGCGTAGCGGGCCGTGTTCGAGAGCCGCACGTCATTCAGCACGCCGGTAAACGGGCGGGTGAGGGCGCCGTTCCCGTCCGTGTCGGCCCCGAGGTACAGCGGCAAATCGTTGAGGGTGCGGACGCCTTCGCCGGGCGCGGCGCCGACCGGCTTGCCGTCGATGAATAGCTGCACGCGAGCGCCGTCCCAGACGCCGGCGAGCCGATAGCTCTGGCCCGCCGTGAGCTTCTGCGGACTGACCGCCGTGACGTACTTGCCGGCGCCGGCGCCGGGGGCCGTGAGGTGCACGTCGAACTGCGGGACGCCGTCGTTCATAAAGAAGGCGTACTCGCTGCCCTGCGTCTTGGCGACGATGCCGCAACCGCCCGTCAGCGCCGCGGCGTCCGGCGTGATCGTGCACTCCAGCGTGAATGGGCTGTCCGGGGCCAGGCGAAATGCGTCGTCGTCAACACGGATCGCGGAGCCGCCGTCCAGACGCACGCCGCGATCCTCGGCGCCGACGAAGAACTCCTCGGACAGCGTTCCCAACTCCACGTCCATCGGGATGGTGCGGGTCGGCAGGGAAACGCGGGCGTCGCCGTCGATCAGGTCCGTGTCGAGCACGAACTGCGGAACCGTCTCAGGCAGGCGGTCGTCGCGGAGGGCGTAGGAAAAGGCGAACTCGGCGCTTTCACCGCCCTCGATCGTGGCGTGCAGGTGGTCCGGGGCGAACCGCCAACCGGCTTCGACGCCCCGCGGCGCCATTTCGACCTCCACGGGGCGATCGGTCGGATTGGCGAACTCAGCGACGTACTCCCCGATCACCGGCCCGTCGCCGAGGGTCAGCGGGGCGGACGTCCGCTTCAGGGCAATCCGCCGCACTTCGTCGAGCATGGCCAGTCGCTCCGGCGTGTATTGCCGCGGATCGGCGACGGCGCCGACCGGTAACATCGCGACGGTCATGCCCGCGTGGTTCTGTTCGGTGGGTTCGACGTCCGGATCGCGGACCGTCACGATGTGCATGTGGTGGACGTAGCCCAGCGTCGGCATGTGACCGGGCATCGCTCCGCCGGTGGTCGCGAGGGCGTGATAGGCGATGCCTTCCTTCACCCCGTCGTACCGCAAGCGATGGATGTGGCCGGCGAAGACGGCGCGGACGTTGCCGGCGTCGGCAAGCGTTTTGTGCACCACGTCCCAGTTCCCATCCGCATACCCACGCCCGATCCAGCGGGGATGGTGCAGGAAGACGAAGACGTGCTTGCTGTCCTTCAGTTGGGCTAGCGCCTGCCGGACGAAGGCCAGCTGTTCGTCGCTCATTGTCTGGGCGGAGCCTTTACTGAAGGTCTTCTCGCCGGTCTCCGGGTCGCCCTCGTCGGAGTAGAGCACGAGGAAGCCGCAGTCTTTGTGCTTGAAGCTGTACCACAGCGGACCGAAGTGCTTCTCGTATTGCGGCTCGTGCTCCCCCTCAGGTTTCGGACCGGAGCCACGCCAGTAGACGTCGTGGTTCCCGGCGACCGGGAACCAAGGCATGTTTAAACCGGACATCACCCCGCGGAACTCCCGCATCTGGAGCATCCACTGGGGCGTTTCGTTGTAGCCCTGGACAAGGTCGCCGACCGTCATGACGAGGTCCGGGTCGAGCAGGTTGGTGTCCTTCACCGCCTGCTTCAGAACCGCGATGCCCTCCGGCTGACCGCCGGTGCGGTCGCCGTAGATGACGAACTGAAACATCCCCTCCTCGTTCGGAGGCGCGACCTGTTGCCCCTCGTTGGGGCGAGTCGTGAAGACCGACGCCGCGGCCGCTTCCTCATGAGCGTGCTCGTGAGAACCGTCCTCCCCCGGCGGGTGGCCGAAGGCCGGGGTGGCGGCGAGCAGGAACAGGAAGGCGTTTCGCATGCAGGACAAGCTAACGACTCGGAATCCGCACGTCGGGCCTGTGCGGTGAAGATTGCGTTCAGGCGGCGAGTCGACGGGCGTGCAGAACATCACGTTCGCCTAGCGGACGCACCGTGTCGGCGGGCAGCGAAAGCACCGCGACGGTCCCGCCGGCTCCATTGAAGAACTCCACTTCAACGCCCCGCTCCCCGTAAATGTGCACGACGGTCCCGACATCGCCGGCGCTCAGCCCTTCCTCCGGGCAATCTTTGGTGAGGGCGACGCGGGAGTGCTCGGCGGGCATTGTTTCAATTCAGGTAGGCGGTGACGAGACGTGGCGGGGCGTTGCCGGCCGTCATCCACAGGGCCGCCTCACGGTCCGCACAGCGGACCCTACGCATTCGGTCGCGGCGGGTCTTCCTTCAGCGGTAGCGAAATCCGCTGGCCCGTGCGCTGGCTCTCGTAGATCGCGAGGATCAATTCGACGCTCTTCCGGCCCTCGCGACCGTCGACCAGCGGGGCGCCGCCGGCGTCGATCGCGTGCAGGAAGTCTTTGAGTTGATCGCGGTGTCCGGCGTGGGAGATCGCTTTGGGGTCGGCGGCCCCGCCGCCGATCGTGTCCGGGGCGGCGAACTTTCGGCGGACGTCGGCGTCGGCCTCAGTTTCCTCGGCGAACTTCCACAGCAGCACGCTGTCCTGCTCCACGATCGCGGAGCCGGCGGTGCCGTGCAGCTCGGTCTTCTTGAGCAGGCCCGGCCAGACAGCGGTGCTGGCTTCCAGCGTGCCGAGCGCCCCGTTGGCGAATCGCACCGCGGCGACGGCGGCGTCCTCCACCTCGATCCGCTCGTGGGCCAGCGTACCGGTCACGGCGCTGACCTCGACCACGTCGCCCATGAACCACAGCAGCAGGTCCACGTTGTGGATTGCCTGGTTCATAAAGGCGCCGCCGCCGTCGAGTTCGTAGGTGCCCCGCCAGCCGCCGGAATCGTAGTATTCCTGCGAGCGCCACCACTTCACATAGGTGTCGCCGAGCGTCAGCTTCCCGAACCGGCCGTCGTCCACGGCCTGCTTCAAGGCGACGTTCGCCGGGCTGAAGCGGCTCTGCATGATCGTGCAGAGCTTCACGCCGGCCGCGTCGCAGGCGTCGATGATCGCATCGCAGCGGGCGAGCGTGACCTCCAGCGGCTTTTCGACGACGACGTGCTTGCCCGCTTCGGCCGCGGCGACGGCGATGTCCCGGCGGGCGCCGCTGGGGGTGTTGATGCAGACCGCGGTGATGCGGTCGTCCGCCAGCAGGGCCTCGAGCGAATCAAACGCTTGTCCGCCGTGCTCTTCGGCGAACGCGGCGGCTTTCTCCGGCGTGCGGTTGTAGCAGCCGATCAGTTCGGCGTGCTCCAGTTCCGCGATCGCCGCGGCATGAAACGCGGAGATCGAGCCGGTGCCGACGATGCCGAAGCCGTGCATATTGAAAAAGGCGTAAGGCGTAAGTGGAGAGGCGTAAGTGACGGAAGAAAAGAGGCGATACGAAAGGCTGCTTACGCCTTACGGCTCGCCCCTTACCCCTAGGTCAAAGCGACGCGGCAGAACTTCTTCTTGCCGGCCCAAACGAGCAGGCCGTCGCTCACCGCGACCTGCTCGTCATGGGTGAGAACCGGCGATTTGTCTGCGCCCAGCTTCATGCCGCCCTGCTGGATCAGGCGCCGGGCCTCGCTTTTACTGCCCGTCAGCTTCAACTCAGCGAGCAGGTCGACGGCTTGCATCAGCCCGTCGGCGGGCGCGGACAGCGGGCGATCGGGGATGTCGGCCGGCAACCCGCCGCCGCCGATTTCCTTCTGCCAGCGATCCGCGGCGGCGTCGGCCTCGGCGGGGCTGTGGTAGCCGCCGATCACGCTCTTGGCGAGCGTCACCTTCGCCTCCTTCGGGTGTCCGGTAATGAGAACGTCGATCTCCTCGGCCGGTCGGTCGGTCAGCAGGGTGAAGTAGTCCCGCAGGTTGTCGTCGGAGACCCGCATGAACTTCTTCATCTGCTCGTACGGCTCTTCCGCGATGCCGATGTAATTCCCCAGCGATTTGCCCATCCGTTTGACTCCGTCGGTGCCGACGAGGATCGGGCTCATCACGCCCACCTGCCCCGCCTGCCCGGCGTTCGCCTGGTAGTCGCGGGCGAGCATGAAGGTGTAGAGCTGCTCCGTTCCGCCGAGTTCCACGTTGGCTTGAATCTGCACGCTGTCCCACGCCTGCATCACGGGGTACAGGCACTCGTGCAGGAAGATCGGCTTCTCGTCCCGATACCGCTTGGCGAAGTCGTCCCGCGTGAGCAGCTGGGCGACGGTGACCTGACCACACAGGCCGAGGAGTTCGCCGAATCCCATCGGATCGAACCAGTCGCCGTTGCGGTGCACCTCCGCGCGAGACAGGTCAATCACCTTGCCGCATTGGTTGAGGTAGTCCGCGGCGTTCGCGTCGACCTGCTCCTTGGTCAGTTTTTTTGAACGCGCTTCGTCCCGGCCGGACGGATCGCCCACCCGGGCGGTGGCGTCGCCGATGATGAGCACGGCGGTGTGCCCCAACTCCTGGAACTGCCTTAGCTTCCGCAGGGGCACCGTGTGGCCGAGGTGCAGATCGATCCCGGTCGGATCGATGCCGTACTTCACCCGCAGCGGCGTGTTCGTCTCGCGGCTTTTCTGCAGCTTCGCCCGCAATTCGTCCTCCGGGACGATCTTCTCGACGCCCCGGGTGAGCAGTTCCAGCTGCTCGTCGACGGGGGCGAAAGACACGGCGGGGGCGGATCGAAGGGGAGGCGGGACGGAAGTCGGCAGGGTCGTCGCCGGGACGCGGCGATTCAAGCGGCGGCGCCGAAACCGTCTAACAGGGCCCAAGCGAGCATCAGGGCGTTGAACCCCGCGTGGGCGATGATCGCGGGCAGGATCGACCCCGTCCGCTCCCGGCTCCACCCCAGCACGCAGGCCAGCACGAACAACGGCGCCCAATCCTGAACCGGGTGCAGCAGGGCAAACAGTGCGGCCGAAGCCATCACCGCGGGCACGACCGTCACGCCGGCGGTTCGGAGCGATCCGAGCAACAAACCGCGGAATAGCAGTTCTTCCCCGATCGGCGCGAAGACGACGGCGCTCAGCGTCACGGCCGCCCAAGTCGACGGCGTTCCTTCCAGCAATCGCAGCAGCATCTCATTGCCCCCTTCCTGCGTCCGAAAGAAAAGGGTCGCCGCGAACGCGATCGCCGTCGGGGGGAGCGCCAGCAGCAACGTCAGGAGGCCGTCGCGAACGCTGGCGAGACTCGGCAGACGGCGTGGAGTCGATCGGTCGACCGCGAACGACCAGAGCGCCGTCGCCCCGCACGCGATTAGCCCCGCTCTCGCCACGGATCGTGCGAGCGGGGAGAGGTGATCTCCGGGCAGCCCGCCGGCCAAGGCCGTGGCCAGAACCCAAATGCCGGCTCCGGCCGCCGCGCCCCACAGGGCGACCGAGGGCAGCGGCCTTTGGGGAAGCAGCGATTCGCCCCGCTGACGCCGGGACGCCTCGATTCCCCACATGCCGACGCCGCAGGCGACCGTGAACAGGGTCAGCGACAGGCCGGGCGGAGGAAGAATCACGTTTTCACTGTAACCTGCCCGCATGGCGACGATCCTCGACAAGATTTTGACCCGCACCCGGACCGACCTCGCGGCCCGGGAAGCGACCGTTCCGCAGTCACGACAAGAGGCGTTGGCCGCGACGACCCCGCCGGCTCGCGACTTCACCGGCGCCCTGCGTCCGGAGAACCGCGACGAAGGCACGCCGCTGGCGCTGATTGCGGAAGTGAAGCGGGCCAGCCCGTCCGCCGGCCCGATCGCCGAGGCGGCCGATCCCGTCGGCGTGGCGACGATCTACGACGCGGCCGGCGCCCAGTGCGTCAGCGTGCTGACGGACGGCCCGTTTTTCGGCGGTTCGCTGGACGACTTGAAAGCGGTTCGATCGGCGATCGATCGGCCGGTTCTCCGCAAGGATTTCATCGTCTCCCGCTATCAGCTCGCCGAGGCCCGCGCCGCCGGCGCGGATGCCGTGCTGTTGATCGCGGAGTGCCTGCCGGGCGACGAACTGGCCGTGTTGCACGCCGCCGCGGGCGAGTACGGCCTGCATACGCTGATCGAACTGTATGAACCGGAGAACATGCCCCGCGTCGCCGCCCTCGCCGCGGCGGCCCCGGAGCGAACCTCGATCGGGGTGAACAACCGCGACCTGCGGACCTTCACGGTCGATCTGGAACATTCGCTGAAACTCGTCGCCGATTGCCCCGCGGGCGTGACGTTCGTCTCGGAAAGCGGCATCCGTACCCGCAAAGAGATTGACCGACTGGCCGCCGCGGGCGTGGGCGCCGTGTTGATTGGCGAGACGCTCATGCGGGCGCCCGATTCGGCCGCGAAGGTGCGGGAGTTGGTGGGCGGTTGAGGATCGCCGGACTGAGTCGTGACGGCTCGAACGGTTACGCCCGTCGCTTGCGGTTTCGCGGCGTGAACAATTCTTGGGGATCCGCGAAACCGTAACCGACGATGACCGGGAATCGTCCACGCTCCTTCAGACGCTCTCGTCCCCATGTCCGTCGAACACGTCCTCTGCGTCCCTGCCGCTCGCTTCCGGGAGCTCGGCGAGTTTCAAGGATTTCGCGCCGACACCGCCTCCCTCGCCGATTTGCTCGACCCGGCGAACACCCTCTACCTGCCGCGGCCCGAGGCGGAGGAAGATCCTTCCCACAAGCAGCTTATCCCATATTGCGTGCTGATCGCCGCCGTGGCCGAGGAGGACGGAACGGCGGGCGAGCGGGTCTTTGCCTATCGCCGCGGCGCCGGCGGCGGGGAAAAACGATTGGCGGCGAAGATCTCCTGCGGCGTCGGCGGGCATATCTCGACCGTCGACCGGGACGCCGCGGGGGATACCTATGAGGCGGGCATGTCTCGAGAGTTGGAGGAAGAAGTTTCGATCCCGGGCGGGTACGGCGAACGTCTGGTCGGCCTGATCAATGACGACGAGACGGAGGTCGGCCGGGTGCATCTCGGCGTGGTGCACCGGCTTGACCTATCCGCGGATCATCCGGCAAATCCGCACGACCCGCAAAGTTTTCCACGAGTGGCGCTGCGGGAGGCGTCGATGATCGAGGCGGGGTTCCACGACCCCGCGGCTCTGCTGGCGAACCCGGCAGCGCTGGAATCGTGGAGTCGCATCGCACTGGAAGCGCTGTTTCCCGCCGTCGCTCGCTCCTGAACGCGAGCATGTCGAATCGGGAGGGAGCGGGAACTTGCGTAAGGGGTTTCCCCGGTGCGCTCGGCTTGCTACAACGCTCTGACCCGGCAGGACGCCGGTATTCTCCCCGCCCGTGACGAAGGAACGTCCCCGATGCCGGCTTCGGACTTCACGCCCCCCACTCCGTCCGGCTCTCCCCGTGCGGACGTTACCCCGGCTGCCCGCGGTCTGAGTCGCCGCGTGTTCGGCGCCGCCCTCGCCGGCGCCGCGAGCTTCGCCGCGTCCGGTTCGCTGCTCGCTCAGGAAGCCCCCGCGGACGCGGAGCCGGACGTCGAACCGCTTCCCCCCGGCGGACTGACGGAAGATTCGTTGGGCGCCCTGCTCTCCGCGATCGGCCTGAAGCCGTCGAAGGAAAAGAGCCGCTTCGATTTTCAGTTCAAAACCACGCTCGAAGAGGAGCAGTGGGACTTCACGATGTCCGCGGTGCTCTCCCGCAACCAGCAGAGCCTGTGGGTGATGGCTTGGTTGGACGAACTGCCCAAAAGCGCCGCCGCGGTGCCCCGCAGCGCCCTGTTGAAGATGCTCGCCGCGAACGATCGGATGGGGAACGGCAAGTTCTTCGCCTACATTCCGGCAAACCGTCGGTTCGTGCTGCAGCGGGTGGTGGCGAACACGGAGATGTCCAACGCGAAGGTCCGCGGTCTGCTGATCGATCTGGGACGCAGCGTGCGGTCCGAGTACGGTGTGTGGAGTACCGAAGGCTGGGTTGAGAAGGTGCCCGCTGCGACCAGCGCCGCCGCCCCCGCTCGGCTGCCGGCCACGCGGGTCTCGACGAACGACCCCCGGTACAGCGACGTCAGCCGGAACTAGCCGACGGCGGGCCGACCGGCTCCGCCGTCCCGCCATCCCACCGTCCCGTCGATCAGGTCTCCGCGACGCAGTTCTCCTGATGAAGACTCCCGCGACCGCCCGGCAGCGAGCCGAATACGCGGCCTTCCGGTGCGTCGCAGGATTGGTCGCCGCTCTCCCCGCCCCCGCCGCCGCGGCCTTGTGCCGCGGGCTGGCGGCGGTCGTGTGCGCCCTGCCGCACAAGATCAACCGCGGCAAGGTCGCTCGGGAAAACCTCGCCGTCGCGTTTCCCGAGCTCTCCCCGCAGGAGGCCGACGAACGCATCAGGGGGATGTGGACGCACCTGTTCCGTCTGGTGACGGAAATGGTGCTCTTCGAGCGCAAAATGCGGCTGGGGAACCTGATGGACGTCATCAGTTTCTATCATCGGGACGAGACGACCCGCGCTCTCAACAGCGGCCGACCGCTGATCATGTTGGGCGGACACTTCGGGAACTGGGAAGTCTCCGCAGCGTCGTTCGGAGCGTTCGGGATCCCGATCTCCGTGGTGGCGCGAGACATGGACAACCCCTTGATTCACGAGTGGTTCGCCGGAAAACGGCGGGCCAGCGGCGGGCGGTTGATCTCGAAGAAAGGCGGCGGCGGAGAGGTCACGGAAGTGCTCGAATCGGGCGGGATCGTCGGCTTGCTGGGCGATCAGGACGCCGGTTCGCGGGGCCAGTTCGTCCCGTTCTTCGGCAAAGATGCCAGCACCTTCAAATCCATCGCCCTGCTGGCCAGCGAGTACGACGCGCTGGTGCTGGTCGGCTATGCCCGTCGGCTGCCGGACGACTTTCGCCGCAATCGATGGGTGCGGTTCGAGGTCGGCACGGAGGCCGTCTTCGACCCCCGCGACTTCACGGCGGAATCGGCCGTGAAGGACCTCACCGCGGCGTACACCGCGGCTATCGAACGGGTCGTCCGCAAAAGCCCGGAGCAATACTTCTGGGTCCATCGACGTTGGAAGAGCGTCCCGAAGCCCCGCGGTCGCAAGGCGCGCGAACGCGCCGCGGCGCTGGCCAAGGAAGAGGCGTTGACGAGCGAAGCGTCCTCCGCCGACCGCGCCAAGGCCGCGTGAGCGTCCCGGTTCGCGGCCAATCGGTTTAGAGTGGGGTATGCCGCTCGCACGCCTCTGTTCCGTCCAAGATGTCCGGCCCGGGGATGGCGGGGAGTTTCCGGTGGGCGATCGTCTGATCGCCCTCTTTCGACTCGCGGAGCCGCAGGACGGTCGCGAATGGTTCGCGCTCGACGGCTTGTGCCCGCATGCCGGCGGACCGCTGGGCGCCGGAGCGCTCACCGGATGCGTCGTCACCTGCCCCTGGCACGGCTGGCAGTTCGACGTGACAGACGGCGGGCACAGCCTCACCCCGCAAATTCGACACGAAACGTTTCCGGTCTCGGTGAAAGACGGGTTCGTGTGGGTGGAATTGCCGGACGACGCCTCGCGTTGATCGACGGGCGATGCGGGCGCGATGCCGCCGGGGGCGCGAGCCGTCCGGTCCGGCGGACTTTGCCGGCGAGCGGGGTCGGCCCGAACGTGCCGGCCGGAGCGGTCGATAGGAGCCTCCGGCCGCTATGCCCCGAGACGCGCCGGCCGTTCCCGTT
>NZ_WTPX01000089.1 GCF_013036045.1 Alienimonas chondri | reverse complement strand
CGTCTCTTCTTGGAGTGAAGCACCATCGTGAGGCCGTCGGCCCGATCGCTCCAAGGGGGCGAAGCCCGGCGTTGAGACCGGTGAACTTCGCAAGGCGACGCGATTTGCAGGGGGACCGCCGCCGCGATCGCGGTGCCGCGGACTACGGTCCCTCCCCGCTCCGCCCGATTCGCGCCCGCCCCGATGCCGCCGACCGACGTCCTCTTACCCGCCCTCGCCTGCGGGGCGCTGTCCGTGGCCCAAGTTCTCGCGGCGTTCTGGCCGCAGATGCGCGGTTGGATGACGGGCCGGGCAGTTCCCACCATCGCCGCCCGCAGCGCGGAGAAGCCGACGCCGGTCGTTCCCGCGGGGGCGTTCTTCGCCGTTTGGGGGCCGATTTATCTCTCCTGCCTCGCCTTCGCCGCGTGGCTGAACTGGGGCGTGTTCGCGGGAGACATTCACGCGGAACGGATCACGATCGCCGCGGGCTGGCCGGCGGCGGGGCTGTTCGCGGGGAACACCGTGTGGGCGCTATGGGTGCCGCAGCGGGGGCTGGATCTCGGCAGCGTGCTCATCATCGCCGCGGAGGTCGCCTGCGGGGTCTGGGCGCTGACGGCGTTGCGGTCGCTGGAACCGCTGAGCGACCTGCCGCTTTGGCTGGGCGCCGTGCCGTTGCGGTTCCTCGCCGGCTGGGCGACTGCGGCGGCGTGGGTGAACCTCTCCAGTTGGCTCGCCGGCCGACCGGGCGAGGAGATCCGACGCCCGGTGCTGTTGAACCCGCGTTCGACCGTCGGGGCGATCGCGGCGCTGCTCTGCCTGATCGCCAGCGTCGCCGCCGCGGCGTGGTGGGGGCAGAGCCTCGCGACCGCCCTGGCCGGCGCCTGGGCGCTGCTGGGAGTGGCGTGGAAGAATCTCTCGCCGGACAACTCTGAACCGAGCGTCCCCGATGTTTGAAGTGGCCGAGTCGCGGCGCGGGCCGGTTCGTCGCCGTCACGCCGCTCGACGCGCGCCGCCTGACGGCGACGGCGACGGCGAAGCGGGGGCGGCGGGTGAGCCGTTCTCCGCTTCCGCTTCCCGCAGGCCGGTCATCTTGGCCAGCGAGTAGCTCTTACAGCTGCCGTCCGGGTGGCGGATCAGCAGGAAGGCGCCGGCGGGGCCTTCGCCGAGCGTCTCCAATCGACCGCGGCGGGGCGTGCCGTGGTACTCGAAGCAGAGGTCGCCGGTCGGCACCAGCGGGGTGAGTTGGCAGAGGGCCGCGTGGGTCAGTCGCATGGCTCGATCTCCTCGAAATGATGTGTTCTATTGTACACTGGTCGATCGCGCGATTGTAGGGGTGAAAGAGGGGGCGGACCGTTTGGGCGAGGCGATCGCTCGGGCGAGCGGCGAGCGGGGCGGGGTCGGTCGCGGGGCGGTCTAATGTTTGGCGTTCGACGCCCGATCGCCGGCGCTTCCTCCGCACGCTCGTCTCGCAGTCTCCGTTGTCTCAACTCGTCCCCCTGCCGCTCGAACGATTGGCTTGCGACGGCCTGTTGCCGACGGCGATCTACACCGCCGGCAAGACGGGTTCGGTCGGCGGACGCGGGGGCACGGTGCTTCTGTTGGCGAAGGGCTCTCGCCTGACGCCGGATCTGCTCGAGCGGCTGAAGGAACGAGGCGTCTGCGAGCTGATCGTCGACAAGGACTTTCTGGCCGAAGTCTCTCGCGAGGAGCCCGGCGTCCAGGCCCCGCCGGTTCGCGAGCCGGTCCCGGTCTCGGCGGGGCGCCGGCTACCGCCGGACGCTTTGATTCACAGCCTCACCCGTCCCGCGGGACTTCCGACGCCGGAACGTCGACAGGCGGCGCGGGCTCGCCGCGACGCCCTCGCGGCGGGCCTCGACGCGCTCTTCGCCGACGCGCAACCAGACGTGTTCGGGGGACCCTCGCCGCTCAGGAGTATGGCGCTCGGGGCGGCGCTGTCCCAAACCACGCGGGCCTTGAGCCGACGTATCGACGGACAGGGGCTACGGACGCTCTCCGCCCAATCGGTCGAGAATCTGTGCGAAGACTTTGACCTCTTCACCGCCGTCGGCCTCTCCCGACCGGCGAACGCCGTCGTCGAACCGGGCGACGGGGACGCGTATTCATCGCTGCTGAGTCGTCTGCGGGAACACGCGGTGCGGACGACGCATCTCGCGCTGGCGATCGGGACGATCGTGGGTTTGCGGCGGTATGAATTGGAACAACTCGCGATGGGCTGCCTGGTGCACGACGCGGGGATGGCGCACGTCGATCCGGCGCTGTGGGACGGCCCGCACCGACTGGATTCGGCCCAGTTCGTCGCCGTTGCGGATCATCCCCGCCACACGCTCGGCTTGCTGCGGGGCGTGCCCGGCATCCCGGCCGGTGCCCGGGCGGTGGCGGTGCAAATCCACGAGCGAGCCGACGGCAGCGGCTATCCCTTCCGATTGAAGGGAGGACGGATCCATCGGTTGTCGCGGCTGGCCTCGATCGCGGACGCCTACTGCGGCATGACCGCCGACCGACCCCATCGGCCGGCACTGCCCTCGCACTCGGCGGTCCGCAGCCTCGCCGCGGACGCGATTCGCGGTCACTTCGACCCGGCGTCGATGCGGGCGTTCTTGGAGACCGTCGGCCTGTTCCCGCCCGGCGCCGCGGTCGTGCTTTCCGACGGCCGTTGCGGCCGCGTGGTCGAAGCGGACCGCGAATGGCCCGCCGGCCCGCGGGTGGAACTGTGGGATCCGATCCGGGACTGCTTCACCGGGGAGGTCGTCGACCTCGCGTTGCGTGCCCCGTTCGGGCCGGAGGAAGCCGGTTCCCACGAACGACCGCGGATCGTTTCGACGGACGAATTCGGCGATTCGCAGTCCTGGTCGCTCTGACGCTGTTCATTCCGCGACCGCGACGCCAGACTGCCGGAGACCTCGGCTGGGGGGCGAGGTGGGGGATTTCCCCTGCCGTCGGGCGATTGTACGGTTCGTCGCCTGATTCGATCGCCGGGCGGCAGCGGGAGAATCGGCATATGTCGATCTGAGTCAGACGGTTACGTCGAGAGTTTGTTCGGAATCGGGCGTGTCAACCCATATCGGGGAACTCCCGGGGGCAGGGGTTGCGGTTTTCCCGATAGTATGCTTGCGAAGCACCTGCGATAACTCTTCTCGTCGGGAAGCAGGCGTTTCTCGATGCGACCACGAATCACCCCCCGGAATGGAGTCCGAAGATGTTAGTTTTGACTAGGAAGGTCGGCGAATCGATCGTCATCGGCGACGGCATCACCGTTCGCGTTCTGGAAGTCGGCGGCCGTGTCCGCCTCGGGATCGAAGCCCCGCGGGATGTGTCGATCACCCGCCCCGACGCCGCGACCAAACCGGCGGACTCCGCGCCCGCTGAGGCAACGGCTTCTCAGCAAGCCGCCCGTTCTTCCCGCAGCCAGTTAGCGGAGCGGATGCGGTCTCGCGGCCGTCAGCAGGAGGCGGTCTCCGACCTACACCACGTCGCCGTCCCGAAGCAACCGGTGGCCCGCACCCGCACCGGCGTCTCCGCCAACGCGATGCTCGAGTAACGCCGAACCCCGATTGCCTGCACGGGCATCGGGGCCACGGTCAATGCCGACGAGGGGAAATCGTTGACGAGCGCTGCGCTGCCTTTGACGGACACGCTGCGGTGTGAGGGACTGTCGGTCGACATCCGGTTCGGGGAACCGCGGCCGACATTCGGCGATCTCTACCTCATTTGCGGACAAACGCATCCCGCGTTTCCGCCGACAGACCGTTCGACGAGCGGGGCGATCCGCTTCGAGGACTTGGCGAACCTGCAGTTCTCGCAGGTGGACGACTATTTCGGCGTACTAACGCTGCCTGCGGACGGGGATCGGCAGGAAGGGGATGACGTGGCCGTGTGGCTGTATCCGTTAGTGGACGGGGAGCCGGTCGATCATCACCCGGGGCCGTTCGACGGCATACGACTCTCGTATTGCGTGCTGCGACATCCGCCGCGACGGGCGGAGCATTTTCTGACATGCATCGACGCCTTTGCTCGTCTGGGCACCCGCGCCTTCTATCGGGAACGGGCGAGGGAACTGGGCGTGCCGCCCGACTTGGCGCCGCTACGGGCGGACGTCGCCGCGATCGTCGAGGACTGGGCCGAGAACGGCGTCGCCGCGGGGTCGGACGCCGCGCTGGAGATCGACTTTTAGAGGACGAGGAGCGCCGACGGCTGCCTTCGCCGCGATGCGACCTACGGCGTCGGCTCCGGTTCCGGGAGGTCGTCGTCGCTCAAACCGGCCGCTTTCGCCCACGCAGCCAATCCCCGCTGCGAATTTAGGGCGGCCGGCTCGGCACTGGCGGGCGCTGCCGGATCCGCCGAGGGGACGGCGGAGAGCGGCGGCGCCGTCTCGGTCGGGCTGCCTTTCCCGGCGCCTCTCGTCAAAGCGGGCGGGAAGCCGAGGGCGGCCATCCGTTCCCCGGCGGTCTTCGCGAGGGGGGCGCCGGTCAGCTCCGTCACGCGGCGGTAGGCGACGGCGGCTTCGGGCCAACGATCGGCGGCTTCCAATGCCTGACCCAAGGCGAAGTGCCCGTCGACGGCGTCCGGCCGCAGGGCGACGGCCACCTGCAACGATTCAACCCGCTGCCGCGCTTCCCAGAAGCTGTCCCCCGCGAACTCCGCCCGGAGCCGACGCAGCCAGTAGTCGGAGGGGTGCGCCTCGATGGACAGCTCCAGCCACGTGGTTGCGGCCGCCTGCACCTTCGGGTTTTTGGTGTGCTCCAAGAGCCAATGGGCAATCAGCGCCGCGGTTTCCGGCGAGACGGATTCCGGGGAGACCTCCGTCAGCAGCAGCGTCGTGACGCGGTCGGGTTTGTCCTCGGCGAGAGCCTCTCGCAGCGGGGTCGGATCGGCGGCGGCGGCGATCGTGCGGAGACGGCGTGCCGTGTCCGTATCGCCGCTCGCGGCGGCGGCTCGCGCCCAACCGTCCAATCCGGCCAGCAGCGCCGGGGCGACCGGACTGGCGGCGACCGCCCGGCCGAGCGTCTCCGGGGCGCCGCCGACCATGTCCATCCCGTAGGCGTCGAAGATCGCGGCGAATCGATCCGCGGGGTCGGACGCTTCGCTCGGCGTGCGCTCCTTCGTGCCGCCATGCCAAGCGTCTTCGCCGGTGCGGGGCAGGCGGGCGTCCCCCAGATCCGCGGCGACCGTGAGATGACGACGGGCGTCCCGCAGCGCGTTCTCCGAGAGCCGATCCCCGGCACTGGGAGCGAGGCGTTCGGCGGCATCCAGCAGATCCGCGGCCGCGGCGAACTGATCCGCGTCCCGGCGGACCCCGGCGCGGTCGATCAACGTCCGCACCTCCGCGGCGGCCCGCTCCGCAACCAGCGACTCCCGTTCCCGGCGAGCCGTCTCCGCCGCGGCCAGGGCCTCGGCCTTCGTCTTCTCCGCCGCGACGGCCGCTTCGTTGGCCGCGATCGCCGCCTGTTCCGCCGCGGCTCGATCCTTCTCCGCCCGCATCGCGACGGCGGCCGCGCGGGCGGAGTCCTGCTTCGCCTGTTCGGATTCCATCCGCGCCTTCTCGGACTCGAGACGGGACCGATCGGACTCCCGGCGGGCGTTCTCCTCCGCGGCGACCGCGGCGAGGCGGGCCTCGTCCGCTTCGATGCGTTTCCGTTCCGCTTCCGACTGCGAGCGAACCGCGGCCGCGCGGGCGGCTTCGGCGGCGAGCCGGGCGAACTCCTCCTTATTTCGGGCCTCGTCCGCTTCGACCGCGGCCGCTTTTGCTTCGGCTCGTTCCTGTCGCACGACGCCCAGCCGCTCCGACGCATCAAACCACAACGCCCCGGCGGCGCCGGCGATCAGCAGGGCGGCCAGGGCGGCGATCCCGATGCGGCGCCGCTTCCGCTCCTCCACGACCCGCACCTCCGCGGCGGCGCGATCGGCTCGGGCCTGCTCCAGTCGCTCGCGGACGCTGGTTTCGTAGTCCCGCACGGCGTCCGCGACCGCGGTTCCGTCCTCGGGGCGGTCGGCGGGATCGACGCTCAGGCAGCGCCGGCAGAGATCCTTCAATGGCTCGTCGACGTCGGCGGCGTCGAGCCGGGCGAGGGCCGGACCCAGATCGCCCGCGGCGGCCTGACGGAGACTGACCAGCGGATCGTTCGCGGGGAAGGGCGGTTTGCCGGTCAGGATCGAGCACAGCACGGCGCCCAATCCGAACACGTCGCTGCGGGCGTCGACGTGGTCCATTTCGCCGCGGGCCTGCTCCGGCGGCATATACGCCGGCGTGCCGAGGCCGGACCCGGCCTGGGTCATCGTCGCCAGCGGATCCTGCACTGTCACGTCGGAGTGCGGCGCCCGGGTGGAGTGCGAGCCGGTCGGGGGAACGGCTGCGGGGGGATCGTCGGACGGGACGGTCCCCGGCGCCTCGGCATCGGGAGCGGCTTCGGCGTCGGGAACCGGCGGGACGGCGGTGAGGACGGTGTCGTCGGCATTCCCCGGAACGCTTGATTGGGCGCTTGAATCGTCCCAGACCGGCCGCCTGCGGAACGGGGGGAGGATCGTTTCCTCCTCCGGGTCGAAGTCCGGCTCGCCGGCTTCCCCTTTCAGCAGGCGGGCCATGCCCCAGTCCATCACCTGCACCTCGCCGTGATCGCCGACCATCACGTTCGCCGGCTTGATGTCGCGGTGAATCACGCCGGCGGCATGGGCGAATCCGACCGCGTCGCACACCTGCCGGAAGACGCCCAACAATCGCGCGGGGTCCGGCCGGGGCGTCCCTTTCAAAATCTGCCGCAGGGTGCGACCGCCGACCAGCTTCATGGCGAAGAACGGTCCGTCGTCGTTCGCGCCGTGGCCGCTTGAACCAAGGCCGTCGGCCCCGGGACCGCTCGCGTCGCCGTCCCACCCGCCGCGCTCCACGACCGGGGGCACGCCGGGGTGTTGCAGGCGTCCGGTCAGGAGGGCTTCGCGGACCAGGCGGGCGGCGTGGTCGGGGGTGCGGCGATCCGGCCGCAACACTTTCACCGCGAGATCGCGATCCAGGTTGGCGTCGACGACGCGCCAGACCTCGCCGATCCCGCCGACGCCGATTCGCTCGATCGGCGTATAACGGTCCGGCAACGACGGGGGCGTCCCCGGGGGGCGGCCGACGACGGAACGCATTGCGGTCACGGGGATTGTGGACGGGGGGCGGGGCGGACCACGACCGTTGGACGCAACTGCAGCGTCCTTAGTTCCCAGCGTACCGCCGTCGGCGACGGATTGGGGAACGGGCTTCGGGCGAGCGGCCGGACATCCGCGTTTTTCCGAGGTCGGCCGTCGCCGGTTCGCGGGACTGTTCCGGGAAGACGCTCGCCGGGGTCGAGTCTGGGTTATGCTGGATTCGCTCGCCCGCCCGCCCCGCCGCTCATTTTTTCACCGACAGACCGTTGGCTATGCACCCCTGGCACGACGTCTCCCCGGGCGAAAGCCTGCCGACCGCCTTTCAAACGATCGTCGAGATCCCGATGGGATCCTCGGTCAAGTATGAACTCGACAAGGAGACCGGCCTGCTACGGCTGGACCGCATGTTGTATTCCGCGGTCTATTACCCGGCGAACTACGGGTTCGTCCCGCAGACGCTCGCGGAGGACGACGACCCGCTGGACGTGCTGGTGCTGTGCAAGGAAGCGGTGGACCCGCTGACGATCGTCAACAGCCGGGTGATCGGCATCATGACGATGATCGACGCCGGCAAGAAGGATCACAAAGTGATCGCCGTGGCGACCGACGACCCGGAATATAATCCCTACACCGACGCCGCCGAGCTGCCCCCGCATCGGCTGAGCATGATTCGTCGCTTCTTCCAGGATTATAAGCAGCTGGAAGGCAAAGCGGTGGAGGTGGACGAGATCCAGTCCGTGGACGTCGCCCGGCCGATCATCGAAGACGCGCTCGAACGCTATAACAAACAGCGCCGGGCCGGCTTCCATTATCAGCACTGAGCGACCGGCAGCCCTCGGCGCAAGCCGAGGTTGCGTCGCCCGGTCCACGTCGCCCGGCCTCGGTTTGCGCCGCGGGCGGTCGTCTCCGCGGAATCCTCACGAGAGATCTTGCGATGTCCGTCGCCCTGTGCCTGCTCGCCGCGGTCGGAATGGGCGAGGGAACGCCGCCGGAGCCCCCGGCCCCGGACCCGCCGATCAACGTCGTGCTGATCATGGCGGACGATCTCGGGGCGGAGTGGTTGTCCTGTTACAACCCGTCGGCTCCGCCCACGCCGCGCCTCGATGCGTTGGCGGCCGGCGGGGTGCGGTTCACGCGGGCGTTCAGCCAGCCGTTGTGCACGCCGAGCCGCGTGACGTTGATGACGGGACGTTATAATTATCGGAACTACGTCGAGTTCGGGCTGCTCCCCTCGACCGAACGCACGATCGGCGACCTGTTTCAAGCGGCCGGATATCGCACCGGCGTGTTCGGCAAGTGGCAGTTGTCCGGCAAGGGCAAGGAGTTGCCGGACGTCGTCGATCCGACCGACTGGGGGTTCGAAGAATCGCTGCTGTGGCAGCTCTCGAAGCGCCCCGGGCATGGCGACAAGGGGCCGCGGTATTGGAAGCCGAAGCTCGAAACCGACGGAGCGATCGTCCCGTCGGACGCCGACGACTACGGCCCCGATCAGTTTGTCGACGCCCTGACGACGTTCGCCGCCGCCGAGTCGGATCGGCCGTTTCTGGCCTACTATCCGATGGTCCTCACGCACGATCCGTTCGTCCAAACGCCCGCGACCGGCGCCCCGACCGGTCGGTCGAAGTCCCACCCGAAGCGCTTCCCGGAGATGGTCCGTTATACGGATGATCTCGTCGGGCGAATCGTCGATCGCCTGGAAGCCGCCGGCCTGCGGGAGAGCACGGCGGTGGTCTTCTGCGGGGACAACGGCACGCACAGCTCCGTCGTTTGCCCGACGCCGCACGGTCCCTATCGGGGCGGCAAGGGAGAATTAAACGACCGCGGGACGTGGGTGCCGCTGATCGTCTCGCTGCCGGGCCGCGTGCCGGCGGGGAGGACAGACGATCGCCCGATTGATTTCACCGACCTCCTGCCGATGGCCTGCACGCTGGCCGGCGTCCCGGTTCCGCCCGATTCGGAGGAGTCGGAACTTGATGAGCGGGGCGTCGACGGGATCAGCCCGTTCGCCGCCGACGGCTCGCTGTCTTTGGCGCGGCGGGAGGCGGCGTTCATCTGGTACGACCCGCGGCACGCCGCACGGGTGAATGAACACGCCGGGATGTTCGCTCGGGACGCCCGCTATCGGCTGCACGCCGACGGCCGGTTCTTCGACGCCGGCGACCCGCTCGACCCCGCCGAGGAAGAACTGAAAGACCCGCTGACTGCGGAGCAAGCCGCCGCCCGCGATCGGCTGCGGGCGGTGATCGCCTCGCATGTCGACCGCGGCGCAGCGCCCCCGCGGGGCGTTTCCGAACGCGACTGAATCAGCCGCGGTTCGTTCAGTCCGCGAGCGCTTCGGTGCGATCGCCGGGGGCCGGGGCGGGGGGGGCTTCGCCGGCGCCGTCCGCTTCGACGGTCTTCATGTAGGAAGCGAGGAACGGCAACAGGTCGTCCTCCCGCTCGCTGCGGACGAACAGCAGCCACCCGTCGACCGCCGCCAGCAGGCCGTGCGACTCCGGCACGCCGTCGTTCGCCTCGGTCTCCGCGGCGGCTTCGGCGCCGGGAGCCATATCGAATTGCAGCGTCGTCGCCCCCGGCACGAGCGCCGGTTCACGGAATCGTACGTCGCCGAATCGGGCGGAATCGCTGAGACGTTCGCGTATATCGTCCAACGTCGCGGCGTCGTTCTCCTCGCTGGGATAGACGTAGAGGTCCGCGAAGATCGCTTCGCCGGCTCGGGTGTACTTGCCGTGGTACCCGTCTCGGGTCAGGCCGAAGGCGGGGTTCCGGGCGTTTTCGTCGCTGGTCTCCAGGTTCCATCCCCCGAACGCCTGCGGGATGAGGTCGGACGGGTCGGAATCGGCGGCGGGGGACTTCCAGCCGGGGTTGAGCGAGGTCTCCGTCACCGCCCCGATGCTCTCCTGCTCCTGCACCACATCCTCGACGCGTTGGTCCTCCTCCCGAAAGAACAGGGCGATGACGAGGATCACGATGACCACGCCGCCGATTCCCAATAGGGCGAGGACCGTCCCGTTAAGGGCGGATTTCGTGGCGGGAGAGACGTCGTCTGTCATCGGAACGGGGGCGTTGAACGGGGGGAAAGCGGGGAGGAAAGCCTAGCCGCCCGTGCTCTACTTGGGACCGGGGCGGCCCCGGTCGCGGGCCCCGGGAGGCTGCGGCGGTGAAATCTGCGCAATCGGCAAAGTCGCGCTCCCGGTCCGGGGGGCGGGCGGCCGATGAGGGAGGCGGGGCACCGTGTTTCGATCCGCCCCGCCCGGAGAACCGCCGTGCCCCGTACTCACCGCTCCCGTCGCTCCGCTGCCGCGTGGCGCGCCGCCGCGTCGCTGGTCGCCGCCGGAGCGATGGCGGCCCCGACCTTCGCGTTCGACGGCGCCGCAGCACCCGCCGCGACTGACGCGCCCGCGGGCGATGCGGGTTCAGACAAAGCGGACTTGGACAAAGCGGTGCCGGTCCTGCGACGGCTCTCCGATGCGACGGTCGCCCCGGCTCCCAAGAACGTCACGCCGCCGCCGGACTGGGTCGATCCGTTCGCCCCCCGAGCAACGCCGATCGAACCGGCGCCGCACCCGCTCGCGGACGTGTTGCAGACTCCCGAGGCGCCAAAGCCCGAGGCACCGAAGCCGGTCGAAGCGAAGCCGGCCGAGACGGAACTCGCGGAGACGAAGCCCGCCGAACCGATCGTTCCGCCCACGGACGGTGCGTTGTTCGGCCCGCTGCCGGCCGAACTGCAGCAGGCCGCCGCCCATCCGCCGCTCCCTCCGATTGACTCGCCCGCTAATCCTGCGCCCGCCGCCGACACGGCACCCGCCGGTCCGTCGGTCGCCGCCGCGCCCGCGGAGCCGGGTGAGCCGCCGTCGTCGCCCTTGGACGCTCTCGCCGCCGTCGGGCCGGACGGGGCGCCGATCGCGGTGGTGCTGTTCGACTTCCAAGAAGTGACCCCGGAGGGCGAACCGATCGGGGAACCGGCGGAGGCTCCGCCCAGCCCGCTGTTCGACACGCCGGAGGTGCGGCTCGCCGTGAAGGCTTGGGAGAAGGCCAAGGCCGAATCCGGTTCGCCGAATCTGGCCGTCGCGGAGCAGGAGGCGCCCGCGAAACAAGCGGCCTCGGACGAGAGCCCGGCAGAGCCGTCCGCCCCGGAATTGGCGTCGACGGGCGACGTCGAAACGACTTCGCCGGTCCCCGTGCGGTCGGCCCCCGTGTCGCCGGCTCCCGCGACGCCGGCTCCCCTGCCGGCCTCGCCGGCGGGGCGGGCGACGCTCGCTCTCATGCCGGCACCGATGAGTTCGCCGACGGCTCCGGCCGGGCGGGCGTATCTGGAGTTCGCCCCGGTTCGGTCCTCGCCGAACCGCGTGCAATACACGGCTCAGCACACGGCTCGACACGCGGGGGCCCCGACGCGGTCCGCGGAGCCGTCCGGCCCCTCCGCGAAGCCGGCCGGTGCCGCTCCCGCCGCTCCGGTCGTGCGCGTCGCGGAGACGGCGGAGGCACCGCACGTGGAACTGCCGGCGGCGTTCGGACGGTTCTGTCCGGTCGCGGTGCGGGACGATCGCCGACTGGCCGAGGCCGACCCGCGGGTGAAGACGGAGTTCGGCGGGAAGACCTATCGGTTCTCCTCGCCGGTGGCCCGGGCGGCGTTCCTGCTGGATCCGAACCGCTATCTGCCGGTGGCGGACGGCGAGGACGTCGTGCTGGCCGCCGCGGAGGGCTTCGCGGTGCCCGGTCGGGTCGAACACGCGGTGCTGTACGGCGGGCGGCTGTTCCTGTTCCGCAATCTGCAGACCCGCGACGCCTTCGCCCAGGACCCGGGCCGCTGGGTGGACGCCGACGCCGTCGTCGAACGCGGGGCGACCCCCATTGCGGTCGTCGGCGAATCCCGCTGACGCGGACGGGGCAGAGAGCGGACCATCGTTCGGTTCGTCCCCCCGATTCCGAGCCGCCCCCGATGCGTACCGCCTGCCTCCCCCGTCTGGCTCCCCTCGCGGCGCTCGCCTCGTTGGCGCTGTCCGCCGCCCCGCTGCTCGCCGACCACCATGAAGGCGAGGGCGAAGCGACGAAAGCCCCGGACCTCCGCGGGTCTTATACGATCGTCGGCGGCGAGAAGTTCGGCGAAGAGATCCCCGCGGAGAACCTGAAGGACAACCGCGTCGTCATCACCGCGGACACCTTCGCCGTGGTCGATAAAGACAGCAAGAATCTCTACGCCAGCACGTATCAGCTGATGCCGGCGAAAGATTTGAAGCTGAAGAACGCGGAGGGCGTGTGGTTCGCGGACCTCGTCAGCAAGCTCCCGAAGGCCGGCTCGACGGCCCCGGCGTTGATCCGCGTGCGGATGAAGAAGGTCAAGGAAGGCTCAGACAAGGAGCCGGAGATCGCCGCGGTCTCGATTATTTATTCGCTCTCCGAGTACCGCCCGACGAAGTTCAAGACCGGCCCTAAGGATCTGATGTTCCGGCTGAAAAAAGAGACGAAGCCCGCCGAAGTCGAAGCCGACGCAGCCGGCGAGGCGCCTGCGGACGCTGCCGACGACGAGTGACGCCCGGTTCGCCGTCCGACTAAGCTCCAGCGGCGATGTCGTCCGACGCCCCGACCGAACCCCGCTCGCCGACCCCGGCGGACGGGGTTTCTGCGTCCCTCGCTCCCGATCCGCATGCCGGCAGCAGCGCCGCCGCCGTAGGCCGCAGGGCGGCGGCGTTCGTGTATCTCGCCCTGTGGGTGCTGGCGGGGCTGCTCTGGGCGGCGCCGGTCGGGTGTCTGGCGGCGGTCGTCGCGGTCGACGTTTGGCATCTGGCGGGGACTTCGACCGGTTGGCTGATCTTCGGAGGCACGACGACCCCGACGCTCTTCGCGTCGCTCTGGGCGGCGAACCGGACCCGGCGATCCCGTTCGGCTCATCGTCGGATGGCGGCTTGGGGAGCGATCGCCTGCCTGCTGCTGTTCGCCGGGGCCATGTACTGGGATCTGGAGCGGCGACGAGCCTTTGAACAGGACCCCGGCTTTCTCGCCGGAGCGTTGGAGCTTGTCTTGGCCTACCTCTGCGGCACGTTGGCGGCGGGCTGCCTGGCGCTGGCACTCGCCGGCGCGTGGGGCCGCTGGGTTCTGCACCGCCGCGTCGAAGCAGCGGACGAGGCATGAACGGCGTGTATCGCTTCGCCTGGGGGATGGCGGCGGCTGGGTGGACCGGGCCGGTCGCCGGGTACCTGGGCGTGATGGGCGGACTGCTGACCGGAGAACGCTGGGCGGGTTATGCGATCGGCGTGGGGCTGACGGCGCTGTCGGTCGGCGGGGGTGTGTGGCTCTCCGGGCGGGTGCGCTCGCGGCGGGCCTGCGGGTGGACGATGCTGCTGGGCCTGTTGATCGCCGGCGCCGGTTGGCCGTGGGCCGCGGAGGTGTGGGAGGCCCGCTTCGACCCGCCCTGGTTCGACCCGCTCGACGAACGCATCGCCGGGCTGGGCCATGCCGGGCTATTCTGGGGCGGGCTGTATCTGACCCTCGCCGGGGCGTGGGGACGGTGGGCGTTGAACCCGGCGAGATCCCCCGACGCACTGGACTCCGAATGATTCCGCCCGCCGCTCCGCTCCCCGCCGATCGACCGGCGCCTGACCTTTTGAGGGAAGGGGGCTTGGACGAATTGGCGCCGGAACAGACGCCGCGGACGCACCCGCCCGGCACGACGGTCGTGTGGGGCTTCAGCTGTCTCTTGGCGGCGGCGCTGACGTTGTCGTCGGGGTTGTGGCTGTCGACCGTGCTGGACGACGTCATGCGAACGCGTCAGTGGTCGGCGCAACGTCAGAACGGCCTGAACGCCGGGACGCTGTCCGGCGTGGCGGCGGCGTTGCTGCTTTTCGCCGCGTGGCACGGATGGCGGTCACGAAGGCGAATCGGAGAGGTCCGCACCGCCGTGGCCGCGATTGCGTGGTGGGCGTTCGCGGGGGCGGCGGCGTTCTGGATCGCCGCCATCCTGCATGCGGTTTGGGACAACAGGGAACCCATGGGCGAATTCACGTTCGCCATGTTCCTGACCGGTCCGGCGGCGGGCGCCGGGCTGCTGGCGTGGGCGGCGGCGGCGTGCGGGCCGCCGGTGCATCGGCGGCCGCTCGTCCAGACGGCCGGATGGATCGTCGGCTGCATGCTGTCGGCCCTGCTGACGTTCGGGCCGGCGATCTGGCAGACGTTGCGGAGCGGGGCCGTCGTGGGCGGCGTCTCCAGCCTGATCGTCGCCGCGGGCGGGCTGGCGCTGGTGATCGTCGCCGCATTGACGGCGGCGATCGTCTGGCGCCGCAGCGAGGACGCCCACGACCGGCTGGTGCGGTGGGGGCAGATCGGCTTCGTCGGCTTCGCCGCGACGGGCGTCGGACTCGCGCCATTTTTGGCGAGATTGTTTGGTGAATCGTCTCGATGGGATCAGGAACCGGCCTATTTCTTCACGGCGTTCATCCTCCTGCCGGCGCTGGGCTGCGGGGCCGCGACCCTCACCGCCCGCTGGACCCTCCGGCAGGTCAACGTCTGACCCGCCCATGGATCCGCCCGTGATCGCCCCCGGCCCGCCGCCGATCGACCCGATGGGGAAGATCGACCCGAAAACCGATCCTGACTCCGCGGGATGCTATCTCGGGTGTTGCGGGTTGGCGGTCGCGTTGTGGGTCGTGCCGGTGGTGATATTCACGGCCTCGTGGCTGCGTGTCATCAGCGGGGTCGAACTCGTTTGGCCGGCATTTTGGGTTGTGGAAGCGCTCGCGGCGGCGGGCGGAGCCTGGACGGCCTCGAAATGGGTGAAGAAGCCTGCGATTCGTGGGAAGGTCGCACTGGGCGGTGCCGCCACGGCCGTGCTGTTCACGCTCGGAGCCATCGGCTGCTTGATCTGGTCGAACCGCGTGGAGGCGGAGCCGGACGAATACCTCCCCGGCCTGTTGCAGATGATTTTGGCGATCGCCTGCGTGCCGCCGGCGTTGGGCGGGGCGGCGATCTTCTTCGGCACGTTCGTCTTCCCGGAGCCGCTCCTTGTCAGCGGTGAGAAAGCTGATGGGGCGGAGGGGACTGAGAACGCCGCCTGATCCCACCCCCGTTGCGGCGGCTTCGGCGGGGGCGGAGAATCGGGGTTCGCTCGCCCTCCTCTTGGAACGCTCGCATGTCCGTCCCGTCCGTGTCCCGCCGCTCCGCTCTCGCCGCCGGTCTGACGGGGGCCGCCGCGCTCGCCGCTCGCCCGGCCCGCGCCGATCATCACGAGGGCGAGGAGGGGAAGGCCGACGCCAAGAGCGGCCGGCTCAACCAGTCCGTGTGCGCGTGGTGCTTCAAAGGGATGAGCTTGGAAGAGCTGAGCGTGCTCGCGGTCGATCTGGGGCTGGTCGGCATCGACCTGATGGGGCCGGGAGAACAGTTCGAGACTCTCAAAAAACATGGCCTGGTCTGCACGATGACCAAGTCGCACAAACTGACGGACGGCCTCTGCGAGCCGAAGTTCCACGACGAATGCCTCACGGCGCTCGAAGCGAGCATCAAAGCGACCGCCGCGGAGGGCTGGAAGAACGTCATCACCTTCAGCGGCAACGCCCGCGGCATCGATCCGAACGTCGGCCTCGATAACTGCGCCAAGGCGCTCGAACAGATCGTTCCGCTGGCGGAGAAGCACGGGGTCGTCATTCAAATGGAGCTGTTAAACTCCAAGGTGAACCACCCGGACTATATGTGCGACACCAGCGCCTGGGGCGTGAAGCTGGTGGACAAGGTCGCCAGCGACAACTTCAAACTGCTGTACGACATCTATCACATGCAGATCATGGAGGGCGACATCATCCGCACGATCAAGGATCATAAAGAGGCCTTCGGCCACTATCACACCGCCGGCAACCCCGGCCGAAATGAATTGGACGGCGCCCAGGAGCTGCAATACCGCCCGATCGCCGAGGCCATCGCGGACACCGGCTACGAGGGCTATTTCGCCCACGAGTTCATCCCCAAGAACGACCCCGTGAAGGGGCTGACCGACGCGGTGAAGCTCTGCACGGTATAAGCTCTGCACGGTATAGAGAGCCAAAGAACGGCCGCCGGCCCCCCTCGCCCTCTGGTGTTCCCCAGCTGGGGGGGGAGGGCAAGGCCGAATCAGTCGACCGCCCGGTCGCTGCGGAGGTAGGCGATCAAATTCCGCACCTGCTGCTCCGTGAGGGTTTTGAACAACCCCTCCGGCATCAGCGAGGCGTCGCCGGGTTCGATCTCCAATACGTCGCCCGTCGGGACGGTAATCGTGTCGTCGGCGGTGGCGATGGACAGCGTTTCTCCGCCCTGCTCGGTCACCACGCCGGTCAGGACGCGGCCGTCTTGCAGCAGCACGGTCGAGACCCGCCACGCCGCCGGCACGACCGCCGAGGGGTCGAAGACGTTGCCGAGCAGATAATCGAGGTTCTTCCGGTCCGACCCGGTCAGGTTCGGCCCCAGTTCCCCGCCGTCGCCGTACAACTTATGACAGCGACCGCAGGACTGCTGGTAAACCGCCCGCCCGGCGATCGGATCGGCCTCGGTGCCGTCCTCCAGCTTCGCCGTCCACGCGGCGATCTCCGCGAGTTTTTCGGCCGGCGTCGCGCGGCTGGTGCCCCAGAGGTCGTCGAGCACCGCATCGATCTTGGGGTTCTTGAATGCCCGCAGCGAACGCACGTGCTCGGCGGAGAGCATCTCGATCGGCACGCGGCCGTCCACCAGCGCCCCGGTCAGCCCCCCGGCGTAGCTCGGCCGACTGACGAGCGCGGAGAGCACCGCGTCCTGCTCCTCCAACCGCACCCGCGGCAGAGCGTTGATCAGCACCGCGGCGGCCTCGGGCGAATCAAACGCCCCCAACGCCCGGCTCGCCGGGGCGAACAGGTTCCGGTCCTGCCCCCGCAACTTCGTCAGTAAATCAAGCAGCACGGGCACGACGGCTTCGTCCCGGGCCTCCGCCAACGATTCGATCGCCGCGACGCGGGTCTCATCCGGCAAGTCGCGGTTCGCGACGATCGCCCGCAGTTCTTCCAACGCCGCCCCGTCGCCGAAGATGACGGCGAGCTTTTGAGCGAGGGACCGCACCTCCGCATCTTCCGACGCCGCGAAGACCGGTTGCACGTCCGCCCACGCGGCCGGGGGCGTGACTTTGCGACGGCCTTCAAGAGCGGCGAGAGTCCCCGTCAGCACGTCACGTTGAAAGCCGACGGCGTCTTCACCAACCCGAAGCGTCAGCGAGGGCGCTGCCGCAGGCGGCGCGGGCTGTGCCCGCGGTCCCTCGCTGACGCTTCGGGTTGATACGGTCGCACGCTCCAACAGCACCCCCAAAGCCGCAGCGTGCGGTTCGCTGGGGAGTTCGGACGCGATTCGACGAGTCGCGTATTCTCGCAGCAGGGGGATCTTCGTCACGGACGCCAGCAGTACGCCGCCCATCGGTATTTCCGCGACGCCGGTTTCAGCTGCGTACCAAGCCATCAACGGAAGGTTATGGTCGTCCGCGTTGGTCGCGGTCCCCCCGACCGCGATTGCGGTCCTTAAGCCGACCTCCGGGGAGCGACGACAGGCGACGGAGAGCACCGCAAGTTGCATTCGCAAGTCATCGTCCGCGGCCCGGTTGACCAGCGGACGCCACGCCGGCGCGTTCCGCATCTGCTCCACGAGGGTCGGCGGTAGAGCGAGCTGTTCGATAGTCAGCTCCAAGACCGTTGCGTTGATCGACGGGAAGACGGCTTCCAGTTCCGCGCGAAGCACTGGCTCCGCCGCTCTCTGGCGGTGGTCGTCCGAGCCAAGAAGAAGCACCAGCGAACGGGCGGCGGCCCGCTCCGTCCCGCCGGGAAGGTCGAGCGAGTTCGGATCAACCCCGCAGGCAGCCACGAGCAGCCGTGTCGCCCGCAGTGTCTGGAAGCCTGACGGGCCGTCCGGCGGCATCAAGGCCCGCAACAACTGTTCCTTCCGGACCCTCTCCGCCTGCGCGACCCCGAACCGCCCCCCCCCGTCTGGCCCGGTCGGTTCGATCAGCAACCGTGCCGCGTGCCGGCGATGCCAGACATTGGGGTGCGTCGTCGCCATCACCATCAGATCGCCCAACGGCAAAGCGGCCAGATCTACCGCGTCCCCCGCCCGCTCCGGCTTGCCGTACGTGATCTTATAGATCCGGCCGCTGTTCCGATGCACGCCGTCGTGGTCGTGGCATTCGCCGAGGTCAGTCCAGTCCAGCAGGAACACGCCGCCGTCCGGGCCGCTTTTGAGTTCCACCCCCTTGAACCACGGGCTGTTGGCGAAGGCGAAGTCCGGCTGATGGGTGATCTTGTAGCCGCTGCCGTGGGGGACGAGCGCGTCGCGGTTGATGCGTTTGCCGTGCGTGTTGCACATATAGAGGTCGCCGCGGTATTCCTCCGGCCAGTTGTCGCCCTGATAGATCATGCCGCCGCTGTGCGAATGTCCGCCGCCGAGGCTGTCCGCGGCGTTCGCTTTCCCCTCGCCCGGACGGCTGGCGGTCCAATTGCCGCTTTCGTCCCAGTGGTAATGGTCGGCGTGCTGGTCGATCAGGCCGTAGACGTGCGGATTGAAGTCCTGCCCGAACATCCGCCGATAGTGGGCGCCGGGGATCAGGTGCCAGGCGTGGCCGATCACGTTGTTGGTGAAGAAGGCGTCGCCGTATTCATTCCAGTCCAGCCCCCAGGGATTCGTCGTGCCGGTGGCGACGACCTCGAAGGTGTGCCGGGTCGGGTGGAACCGCCAGATGCCGCAGTTGAGCAGCGTGCGATCCTCGTCCGACGCCCCGGGAACGCCCACATTGCTGGTTGCGGTGATGCCGTGGCGGCCGTACAGCCAGCCGTCCGGCCCCCAGGCGAGGCCGTTCACGACATTGTGGCCGGCGTCGAAGGTGAAGCCGTCGAGCATCGCCACCGGTTCCGCATCCGGCACGTCGTCGCCGTTTTCGTCGGCGATAAACGACAGCGTGCCGTTGTTGAGCGTCCATAGCCCGCCGAAGCCGTATTCGAGGCCCGTCAGCATGAAGCCGCGGTCCCAAAAGACGGTGCGTTTGTCGTGGGCGCCGTCGCCGTCGGTGTCCTCGAAGATCGTGACGCGGTCGCCGTGCTCCACGTCGAACTCACGGCTCGTATAGGTGAAGCACTCCGCAACCCATAAGCGGCCGCGGTCGTCGAAGGTCATCGCGATGGGCTGGGCGACGTCCGGTTCCCCGGCGAACAACGTCACCTCGAACCCCTCCGGCGCCGTGAACGCCTCCGCGGCTTCCTGCGGGGTGTTCGGCTCGTCCCCGGGAGCCTGCGTGTTGACGATCGGGGGGAAGGCGTGGTCGTGCGGGTCCTCCGTCTCTCCCTCATCCGCGAAACCGCAAGCGAACGTCGTAGGCAGCAGAGCGAGGGCGAGCACGAAACGCATCGAATTTCTCCGGGAGGAACCGGCGGAGTGTACCGGCCGCCCGACGAACGGTCACACGCGGGCACAGCGTCCCGGACGCTTCAAGCGTCCGGGACACTCGGTCTCTCGAAGGCTTCGCCGCCGCGACTACAGGCTCGCCCGTAATGCGTTCAGTTCGTCGGCCACGTCGCCGGGGACGGCGACGGTGCCGGCGACCTCCGCTTTTAATAACTCGCGGTAACGGTTCCGCAGACGATGCACTGCGGTCTTCACCGCCGCCTCGCTGAGGTTCAGCTCCTCGCCGATCTGCACGTAGCTTTTGCCCGCGGAGCCGGTCAGGCAGGGTTTGAGAACCGCGAACCGCTCCGCGGCGGCTTCATCCACGTGCGGCGGGGCGTGTTCTTCCTCCAAACGTTCCAGCACCCGGGCCAGCAGTTCCAGCGCCCAGCGGCGTTCATACAGCGCGTCCGGCGTCTCCGCGTGGGCCGGTTCGCGGGCGTAGCGGGCCGCGGCGTCGACCGGGGCGAGGGTGAGGGGAGCCGTGCCGCCGCCGCGTTTCAGGGCGCCGCGGGCCTCCTTCAATCCGCCCAGATGTCGGCGGAACGCGACCTTGAGGAAGGTGCGGAAGCGGCCGCGATCGGCGTCGGCGTCCTTCACCCAATCGCGATCGAGCAGTTCCGCGAAGAATCCCTGCACCGCGTCGGCGGCGTCCTCGTGCTTCAAACCAGTGTGTCGGGCGTAGGCGTACAGCGGGTACCACGCCCCGCTGCACAACTCGCCCAAGGCGTCCCGCGCCGCGGACCCGGCCCCCCCGGCGGCGAGCACCACGCTCCACCGGGTGGTGGCGAACCGGCGGGGGG
>NZ_WTPX01000088.1 GCF_013036045.1 Alienimonas chondri | reverse complement strand
CCCCAAGCCCTTCCCCGCCCGTGCCCGCCGAGGAGACCGCCGATTCGCCCACCGATGCCGCCCTCCCGGACGGCTCTCCCGCCGAGGGAGATCGAGGGGACGTCCCCCGGTCGGAAGGACCGGCGGAAACGGTTCTCCTGCTCCCCTCGCACGGACTGGACGATCTCCCGGAGCGCCTGCCCGAACGCCAAGCCGGCGCGGCGCTGAACGCTTTTGCGCTCGCCTGGCACCCCTCGTTTCTGGCGACCGTCCGCGCCCTGCCGCGGCTGGTGATGGCCGACCAGCCGCCCCACCCGGTCGGCGGTCGGCGGTTCCTCATCCCGGATTTTGTCCGCGAGCTGCTGCCCGAGGGGTGGGAGGCGGACGCCGGCGATCGGCTGGCGATCATCGGCCCCGATCGAGCCACGGCGCTGGACGCGGTGAAGCCGTTGCTGAGCCACGCCGACGAGATCGCCCCGGACGATCTTCACCCGTTTTTCGCGTTGGGGCTGGGGTTTCTGTGGGTCGAACGCCTGACCCGCCGCACCCATTACTACAGCACGCTGGACGAAACCCGGCTGCGCACCGAAGCCGTCGCCGCCGCGGACGCCCTGTTCGCCGGGGACCGGGAAGAGGCTCGGGAGAAGCTGGTCGAGGCCGTCGAGGTGCTCCGCGAGGCCCGCGAGCGGTTCTATCCGACGCCCGCAAAGCTGTGCGATCTGTGCTTCGTCATCCCGCGACTTGCCGGCGAGGCGTTGCGACGGGAGATCGCCGCGGCCGCGGCCGGCGGTCCCGCGCTGAACCTGCTGGCGACCGGCGCCGACTGGAGAACGATCAATGAGGCGACGCCGGAGTTGATCGCCGCGATTCGGGTGGCCGGCGAGAAAATCGAACCGGTCGGCGGAGAAGAGTCGGAGATCGCAACGAATGTGCGGGACGTGCCGGCGGCGATCGCCGACCTGACCGCGGGTCGGGAGACATTCCGGGAGTTGTTTGGGAGTCCGCCGGGAGTCTGGGGGCGTTATCGGTTCGGGTTCCCGCCGCTGACGCCGCAACTCTTGGAGTCATTCGGAGTCAACGGGGCGTTGCATCTGAAGTTCGGTCCGGGATCGGTGCCGCCGGACGGCGCCGGACGGGTGCGGTGGGCCGGCGCCGGCGGGGAGATCCCGGCGCACGCCCGCGATCCGCTGCCGGCGGGCGCCGCGGCGTCCTACTGGGCGCTGCCGGAGATCCTCGCGGAGGCGTTCGAAGCCGAGCAAACCGTCGCCGTCACCTTCGCCCGCTGGCCGGGGACCGCCTGCCCGGGACTCGACGATCTGAAGACGCTCACCGCGCTCTCGCCGGCGCTGGGGGAGTTCGCCACCTATTCGGAGATGTTCGCGGAGGACGACCCGTTCGCCCGAGTGTACGGGGCCGATCCGCGGAAGTATCGCTCGCCGGCTGCGACCGAGATGCCGCCGCCGATTGCGACGGATGCGGAGGCGAAGGACGACGCTGTCTTCACAGGCCTGTGCGAGTTGCTCGGGGCGGGGGGCGAGGGCGATTCGGCGGAGCGGCTCGCCGCGACCCTCTGTCGCGGCGGGGGCGGCGCGCCCGGGACGTTGTGGCTCAACGCGCTGCCGGTCCCGCGCATCGTGGGCGTGGAGTGCGGCGATCCCAACGTCGCATCGAAACCGCCGGCCGATCACCCGGCGGTGAAAGTGGTCGGCGCCCGGTCCTTCACGTTCGAGCTTCCCCCCTGCGGGTTCGTCTGGTTCCCGGATCAACCGAAGAAGCCGGCGCCGATCTCCAAAGCGAAGGCGAAGACCGCGGAACCGGGCTTGGTGCGGAACGAGCGTTTCGAGGTGATGTTCGACCCGGCGACCGGCGGCATCGCCGCGGTGAAGAACTACGGACGCAGCCCGGTGCGACTGGGCATGCGACCGGCCCTGCGGTTCAAAGCGCCGCGAACGCTGACCGAGGGCGAACCGGAACTCTACAGCCGCTGCGTCCGCACGGAGGGGCAGACGTGGGACGTCGTCGACGCCGGTCCGGCCCGCGGGGAGCTGGTCAGTCGCGGCGTGCTGATCGACCCCGCCGGCGGCGCCCGCTTGTGCGGGTTCACGCTGCGGGTCCAGCTCGATCGCGGGTCGCGGACCGCGCACGTCGCGGCGTCCTTCGACGACCCCGCGACGGCGTTAGAGGCGGGCGACCTCGTGCTGCGATGGGCGTGGGACGACGAGACTGCCGAGCTGGCTCGCTCCATTCAAGGCTCCCGGCAGGCGGCTCCCGCCCACGGGACGTTCGAGGCGGCTCACTTCTGGGAACTCACCAGCCTGCACGGCAGCGAGAAGCTGCGGACCGCGGTCCTCACGCCGGACGCGCCGTACCACAGCCGCAGCGGTCGGCGGATGCTGGATACGCCGTTGCTGAACGCGGGCGACGCCGCCGATCCGAAGCGCGTGTGGCGGTTCGGGATCGCGGTGGACGATCCGCACCCGATGCGGGCCGCGGACGCATTCCTTTCGCCGCCCACGCCGATCGCCGCCGCGGGGCCGCCGGCCTCCGGCCCGATCGGTTGGTTGCTCGCCTGCGACAGCGCCGGCGTGCGGCTGCTATCGGTGCGACGGGAAGGGGACGAAACGCACTTCCGCGTGCAGGAGACCGACGGCCGCACCCGCACCGCCGCCCTTCGCTGCTTCAAACCCCCGACGAGCGCCCGCAAACGGACCCTCGGCGGGGATCCGCGGGAGGAACTCGTCTGCGAAGCCGACGCCATCCGCGTTCCCTTAGCCGGCTACGAGATCACGGACGTGGTCGTGCGGTGGTGAGCATCGTCGGACCGACTGGGCGTCAGGTCGAGCTTTACGTTCTCTTCGGGCTGGGGGCGTCGCTTGCGGTTTTGCGGCGTCCAATGGCTTTCGGACGCTGCGAAACCGCAAGCGGTCGTCGGATTCGCAATGCTCGGTCTGATGCTCGGTAGGCGTCAGTCCCGCTCTCCCTCGGGCTGGGTTTCAGGTTCCTCGTCCTGTTGAACGCTTGAACCCGGCCAGCCGCCTTTCGGCGCGGTGTCTTTACAAAGCTCAGACCGATCGATGAGTTCGTCCGGTCGCCAGTCCATCGTGTAAGTGGTCGTCGAGGCAATCTTCAACTCGTCGCTTGACCGCGTGGCGTATGCGTTCGTCGTCCCTTGGACCGCTCGACGCGGAAACCAGCGACCGTCATCCGCTTGAACGAGATCGGAGAGGACGATCGACTCCGTCGGGAAGCCGGGCGTTTTATAGGGGTTCCAGTACTCAACTTTGACGGGGAGATAGTCGCGCTCGGGAGCGAGATGCAACGTCCAATTCCACAATGCAGGTCCCTTCGGCTTCAAGGCATTGCGATATTCGACGCTCACGACGTGAACCTGTATTCCGTCGATCTGTTCTGTTCGGAGATACCGTGGGGTCCACAGGTGGTTGTGACCTACGAAAGATTCGTCACCCGGGGCGAGTTCCCCTCCCAGCCACTGCGAAAGCGAAGCCCGAACCTGCCCCCGGTTAAATAGCAACATGTAGGGGTTCAGTCGGTCCCGGCTCGGCACGTTCCCCGCGTGCAACTCCACGGTTGGATATTGAGAGTCCTTCTCAGGATATACCGCTTGCAGCGTTTTGATGCCGTCATAGCAGGACACGTTCCGGCGAAAATGCACCTCCAAATCCGGCTCGACCGCTTCGGGGCCGACCTCCGTCGGCCCAGCGTCGATGGGGCCAGTATTGGTCGGCTCCCAAGATTCGCGCCGAACGTCCACACGCCAAGCGTCCGCGAGGTCGCTCTCACTGCCCGTCACGGTGATTTTTCTCGTGGTTCCCCTGAACCCCGCGTCGTCGTTCAGAACGTATTCCGATGCCCAACGTAGCGTCCCCATCCGCGGACGCTGTTCGGCCTGTCGCAGCCCCTCCAGCACCTCGGCGAGCTTCGCTTCTCCCGCATCCGCGGGAGGCTCGGCGCCGGCCGGGAAAGAGAACGCCGTGGTCGCCAGGAGCGCGAAGGCGGCCATGGGAAGTCGTCTGTGCAGCATTGCGGTGAGGACGAGGGAGAATCGGGAGGCGGGGCGAACGTCTATGCGATTTCGGGCACGGGCCAGGCTCACGGATTGCTCGTACCTCGAGCAAGATTCAGGATTTCTCGCCGACGACCCCCGGCCAGAGTTCGGCGCTGAGGAAGCACGATCCCGCCGCGATCGCCGATGCGCTGCTTCAAACCCCCGGCGAGCGCCCGCAAACGGACCCTCGGCGGGGACCCGCGGGAGGAACTCGTCTGCGAAGCCGACGCCGTCCGCGTTCCGTTTGCCGGTTATGAGATCACGGATGTGGTCGTGCGGTGGGCCTGACCGGGCTTGCGGCGAATCCATTTAGTCCTGCTCGCCTTCGACGTAGGACTCGACGATTTCCCCGTCCTCCAGCACATAAACCGGCGATCCGTCGACCGGCAGTACGTCCTCGCAGAGGTCCGCCCGGTCGATGAGACGATCGGGATCGAATTCGACCGTCGTCACCTCCCTCCACGTGCGTTTTCGTTCGCCTCTCTGAGCGAATCCCTCCCCGAACTTCTCTTGGACCGCCTCGCGAGGAAGCCAGCGACCATCTTTTGTTTGAACGATGTCAGTTAAGACGAACGTCGACATCGGAAATTCGGTGGTCCATTTGTACCCCCAGAATTCCGCTCGAACCGGTAGCCAGTCACGATCAGGAGCGAGGAAAAACACCCAGCGGGAGCGAACCTCGCTCTCCGGCTTTCCGGCCTGTCGGAACTCCGCCTCGACGACCTGAACCGGCAAGTCGTCAATCTTCTCCGCCCCGCGGTAGCGGGCCGTCATGCCGCTGAACCCGTCTTCGGCGACCGATCGATCGCCCGGTTCCAATTCTTGCGTGAGCCACTGTGAGAGCGTCGACCTCGGCGCCTTCCGCTCGATCGCCAGCTTATGAGGGTCGAATGCCTCTTGGCTTCGGCTCTCGCCTTCGATCAGATTGACGACCGGGATTTTTGCGTCCTTTGTATAATAGCCGGCCCGGACCGTGCGCGCTCCGTCGAAGCAGGACACGAACCGATGACCCTGCGGCGGGCCGACGGCGGTCGTCTGATCCGTCTTGACGTCCACCCGCCACGCGTCCGTGAGGCGGCTTTCCACGCCGACCTTGGTCTTCTCCGTGAGGAAAAAGTCGCCGCCCTGAGCGCCGTCGAGTCGATACTCGCTCTTCCATCGGAGCGTTCCGGTAAACGGACGCCGCTCGACCTTTCTTAACTCCGCCAACACTTCGGACAGCGTGTCGATTGTGTCGCCCTCGTCTGCTTCCGCATCAATCGGAAACACGACGACCGTGGCCGCGGTGAGAAGGAATAACACAGACCGGGAGCGGTATAGCATGAGCGCCAGAGGGGGCGAGGATCGAGTTGCGTCGGAACTCACTCCCATGCGATGTCGCCATTGGGCCAGGCTCACCGATTCCAGTCCTTCGAGCGAGATTTACGAAGTCGCTCCGGCGACCTCGGGCCGTAGCTCCGCGATGAGGAAGAACGACCCCGCCGCGATCGCCAAGCCGCCGACGCCCGCCCGACGAACGGCGCCGGCCCAGGCGCTGCGGGGGTCGGCGTCGCAGCGGATCGGGGCGTCGGTCAGGGAGCGGGCCAGGCTCGCCAGTTCGCTCGGCGGAATGGCACGGGGGTTCGAGACGAATTGGGTGCAGACGAGGTCGTCGACGTGCGGCAGCAGCGTGCGGAGCAGGCCGGCGGCGTCCTTGTCCTTCGCACAGGCCAGCACGAGGCAGCGCCGGCCCGATTCGGGGGCGGTTCGCAGCGTCTCCGCGAGGGCCGTGGCGCTGGCCCAGTTGTGCGCCACATCTATTAGAACTGCGGGGCCGATCGGTTCGCCGGCGTCGTTTGTCGGGGGAGGGAAACGCTCCGCCCGGCCGGGAAGTCGCACCGCCGCCATGCCGGCCGCGGCGACCTCCGGGTCGATCGACCAGCCGGCGGAGCGGAGGGCGTCCAGAATCGCGACCGCCGTCGCCGCATTCGCCCGTTGATGCGGCGCCGGGGCGCCGGTGGACAGACCGGTGGAGAGAAACGGGGCGCCCACGGCTTCGCAGCGTGCGCGGACGGCGTGCTCCGCATCGCCAGGTCCGCCGCCCCAGATCAGCGGCACGCCCGGCTTGGCGATGCCGGCCTTCTCGCCGGCGATCGCGGCGTGCGTGTGGCCGAGCAGCGACGTGTGATCGCGGCTGATGCTGGTGATCGCGCACACGACCGGCTCGCAGACGTTCGTCGCGTCCAACCGGCCCCCGAGGCCGACTTCCAGCGCCGCGACGTCGCACTCCGAACGGGCGAAGTGCAGGAACCCCAGCGCCGCGCACATTTCAAAGAACGTCGTGGGAGCGGCGCCGTTCGCTTCGGCCCGCTGTGCGGCGGCGGCGACGTCGGTCACGAGACGCACGAACGTCGCTTCGTCCGGCTCCACGCCGTCGACGACCAGTCGCTCCTCGAACCGGCTGAGGTGCGGGGAGGTGAACAGCCCGCACTTCAATCCGTTGGCGGTCAGAGCGGCGGCGACCAGCGCCGCGACGGTGCCCTTGCCCTTCGTCCCGGCGATATGCACCGCCGGCACGCGAAGCTGAGGAGCGCCCAGTTCGCCCAACAGCGCCCGCACGCCGTCCAGCCGCAGGGCGTCCGGCGGGATCGGGCGGCGCTCGTAATTCACCCGGCCCAAGAGGAACCGTTCGGCCTGCTCCCTCGTGCGGATGGCGTCACGGGGGCGGAGCGGGGGCGGCATCGGCCCAGTCTATGCGACGACCGCTCCGCGATTCCCGTCAGCGTCAGTTCCGACGGAAGACCTTCGGGTCGGCCGTCGCCGGGTCCGGCCAATCGGGGTCGGCGGTGCGGGCCTCGTTCATCATCGCGACCGCCTTCGTGACCAACTCGGGGCGCTCGTCGGCGAGGTTTTGCTTTTCGCCGAGATCCTTCGACAGGTCGTATAACTCGACCGGCCCGCCGGCTTTCGGACGTACGGCTTTCCAATCGCCGAAGCGGATCGCCTGCATCGGGCCGGGGCCGCGTTCGTGCAGTTCCCAATAGAAATAATCCCGCTGCGGAGCCGGACCGCCTTTGAGGAACTCGACCAGCGAGAACCCGTCCGTCTCGTAGTCCGCGGGGATCTTCGCCTCGCCCAATTCAGCGAAGGTCGGCAGGAGATCCCAGAAGGCCCACGGTTCGTCGGTCACGCGGCCGGCGGGCACGGTGCCGGGCCAATAGGCGAACGCCGCCTGCCGCAACGCGCCTTCGTACATTCCCCGCTTATAACCCCGCAGCGTGCCGCCCATGGTCTGGTCGAACTTCTTGCCGATCGCAGTGTTCGGATCGAACGACGAGCCGTTGTCGCCGGAGAAGACGATCAGCGTATTGTCCGCGATGCCCTTCTCCTCCAGCAGGGCCACGAGGGCGCCGAGGTCGGAATCGAGCCGGGTGACCATCGCGGCATAGTTCTTCTCCAAGTCGGTCCAGGGCTTGTCGGCGTAGATCCCCTGGTCGTCGATCTCAAACTTCCCGTGCGGCAGCGTGGCGGCGTAGAAGAGGAAGAACGGTTCGTCGTCGTCCGCGGCGTCGGTCACGAACTCGACGGCCGCATTCTGAATGAGATCCTGAGCGTAGATCGCCTGATCGCCGCCGACATTCTCCGGCAGCTCGACCCGCTTGTCGTTGTCCCAGATATAATCCGGGAAGTAGCGGTGGGCGTGCCGTTGGCAATTATAGCCGAAGAACCGATCGATGCCGGTTTTGAAGGGGCTGCCGGGGGTGTCGAACATGCCCATGCCCCATTTCCCCACGGTCGCGGTGCGATAGCCGGACGACTTCAGGATCTCGGCGACGGTCACCTGCCCCTCGGGCAGCGGACGTTGGCCTTCGGGCTGCAATTCGCGGTTCGCCCGGGTCGGGCAGTGGCCCATATGCAGCCCGGTGAAGAACGACGACCGAGCCGGCGCACAAACGCTGGTGCCGGTATACGCGGACAGATACCGCGTGCCCCCGGCGCACAGCCGATCGATATTCGGCGTTTGGATCAAATCCTGGCCGTAGGCGCCCACGTCGCCCTGGGCGATGTCGTCGCTGAGCACGAAGATCAGGTTCGGGCGGTCCCCCGCGACGCCCGCGTTCGCGGCGCCGAGGCCGAGAACGACGGCGACAAGGGCTGCGAGGTTCCGCAGGCGGGGCAATTCGGGGCGGCGCATCGGCGGATACTTCAACGGAACGGGCGAGAGCATGGCTCACTTTGACCGGCCGACCCCTCCGCTCGCAAGCGGCCCGCCGACGGCGCCCCCGAGGTCGGATCGAATCGGTCAGCGAACGTGGTGCGACCGACGTCAAACGGCTCGCTTCAGCCTGACGGAAAGCGCGAGCGTCGGGAGGGGCGCCCCTTTAGAATGACGCAATGAACCGCCGCGCCATGCGTTCCGCTCTCTCCGCCATCGTCGCCCTCGCGTCTTACGCAGCGGCGTTCGCCGCAGCGCCGATTGCAAACGCGGAGGAGCCGTCGCACCCGCTGGGCGCGGCGTTTCTCGACGACCGGGCGATCCGCGCGGCGTTGCTCGATGAGGGCAGCGCCCTGGTCGAAGCGGGCCAGACGCTGCCGTTGGAGACGGTTCAGGAACAACTCAAGCGGAAGCGCAGCGTCCTGCCGGCCCCCGCGCCGGAGAATCCGTTCGTGCCGGCCCCGGGCGACCTGGCGGCGAATCTGGAAGCCGCGTCGCTAATCGTCGCCCGCGTGCGGTATTGCTGCGACGGCTGCGGGGAATATGAATCGAACGCCGCCAGCGGGTTCGTGATCTCGCCGGACGGCCTGGCCGTCACGAATTATCACGTCCTCGACGCCGATGCGGACGAGGAGGAACAACGGAGCGGCTACATCGTCGTGACGCGCAGCGGTTTGACGCTGCCGATCGCTGAAGTGCTCGCCGCCGACGAAGCGGCGGACGTGGCACTGGTGCGGTTAGACGTGGGGGAAGGACGATCGCTGCCCTTCCTGCCGCTGGCGAGCGCCGGTCGGGTCGGCGAGAACGTGCATTGCATCTCGAACCCCGCGGGGCGGTTCTTCAGCTATTCGCGGGGCGTGGTGACCCGTCGCCATCTGATCCGTCGCAGCAGCGGACGTACGCCGCGGCTGACCGTCACCGCGGAATACGCCCGCGGCAGCAGCGGCGCCCCGATGATCAACGATCGCGGCGAGGTGATCGGATTGGTGACGACGACGGACTCCGTTTATTACACCGAACGCAGAGGCCAGCAACGCGACCTGCAAATGGTCTTCCGCGACTGCGTGCCGGTCGAAAGCCTGCGGGCGCTGTTCGCCCCCGCGCCGACGGATGAGGGCGAAACCCTGTCCGCCGACACGGCGGAGCCGACGGACGCCGTTTGAGTCTCTTCCAAAGAAAAAGCGTGCGGCCGATCCGGGGATCCGCCGCACGCATCGGCGTGGGAATAGCGTCAACTCACCTCGGCGAGATCTATTCGACCCCGTCTTCAGTCACTTCTCCGGCGGAAGTGTCGAAGTCGCCCGCGACGGCGACGTAGAGCTTCGCCGGGTCGACGTGCTTCTCCAACGCCTCATTTACCTGCTCCGCGGTGAGGGCGGCGACCTGCGCCTCCTGCTCCGCGGTGAAGGCCATCGTGCGGTCGTGATACAGCTGCGAACCCAGCGTCGCGGCGAGCGTCGAATCGCTGGCCCGGCTGACCCGCTGCTTTTGCAGATAGCTGGTCTTCGCCGCGGCGACTTCCTCCGCCGTCACGCCCTCGGCGATCAGGCGATCCACTTCCTCACGGATGACGGACTTCAGCTTCGGCACGTTCGCCGGATTGGTGATCGCGAACAGGCCGAACGTCGTCAGGTCGTCCTTCGCCCGCGGACTCAGCTGCGAACCGACGCCGTAGCTCAGCCCTTCCTGCTGACGCACGCGGTCGCCCAGTCGGCTGGAGAGGCCGCTGGAACCGAGGATATAATTGCCGATCATCAACGCGGGATAATCCGGGTGTTCCTCGGAAATCGGCAGTTGCAGGGCCGCGTAATACACGGCGTTCTTCTTGTCCGGCGTGACGATGTTCGTGTCGCCGGCGGGGGCGTCCGGGTTCGGCACCTGCGGCAAGCGGGCGAAGGACGGGGCGTCCGCGGCGCCGAAGCCGGTCAGATGCTCCTCCGCCAGTTCGAGCACGGCGTCGGGTTCGAAGCTGCCCACGACCGCCAGCTCGCCGGTCGCGTCGGTCAGCAACGTGTTATAGATCGCGGCGACCTGCTCCGGGGTGACGGCGGAGATCATCTCCACCTGCTCCTCGGGCGTGGGGACGTAGCGGGGGTCGGCCGGGTCGGGGTAGTTGGACAGCGCCCGTCGCACCGCGGTCGGGGCGAGCGTTTGCGGCTCGCTTTTCCCGGCTTCGATGCGGGCGACCGTCGCCTGTTTGAGAAGCGCCAACTCCTCCGCCGGCAACGTCGGCGATTCGAGCACCTCGCCCAGCAGGTCCATCACCGCCGGCAGGGTCTCCCGCTTCGCGGTGATCGTGAACGTCAGCGTGCCGTCCGAACCGCCGGCCCGGATCGCGGCCTGCAATTCATCCAGTCGGTCCTGGATCTGCTGCTTGGTGAGCTCTTCCGTCCCGCGCATCAACAGCGGGCCAAGGAGGTTCGTCGCCCCGGACAGCCCCTGCAGCGTCTCTTCGTTGCCGTATCGCAGCGAGAGGCGGGCGTCGACGGTTTCGCCGCGGGTTTGCTTGGGCAGCAGGGCGACCTTCAGGCCGCTGGGCAAGACGGTGCGGATCACGCGGGCTTCGATGGCCTCCGGCGCCGGGTCGAACGCCTCGCCGGCCGCGGCCACGTCGCGGCCTTTGTAGTCCTTCAACATCTCCGCGAGGTTCGGGCGAGCCGGGATCTCGATTCGCTGCGGCTCCTCGGTCGGGAGGAACAGGCCCGCGGTGCGGTTATCGCTTTGCAGATAGCGGGCGGCGACCTCCTGGACATCTTCGGCAGTGACCTCCTCCAATCGATCGCGATAGAGGAAGTACAGGCGCCAGTCGCCCTGGGCCGACCATTCGGAGAGTTGCACCGCGATGCGGGAGGTATCGTTCGCGGCCCGCTCGCGGCGGGCCAGCAGCCGGGCGCGAGCCCGGGCGACCTCTTCTTCGGTAACCGGTTCGGCCGGGACGCTCTCGGTCACGTCCAGCATCGCTCGGAGCACGTCCTTCGGATCGTTCGCCGCGGCGACTTCGGCCGTGAACAGCAGCACGCCGGGGTCGTGCAGGGCGAAGGTGCCGCCGGAGACGCTCGCCGCCCGCTTCGTTTCGACCAGCCGCTTATAGAGTCGGCCGGAGGGATTGTCGGTCAGGATGCTTTCCAGCACGTCCACCGCCGCGAAGGACGGGTCCGGCCCGGCGGGCACGTGATACACGGCGCCGATTTGAGCCACGTCGCCGACGCGGCGGAGAATCACCGTGCGTTCGCCGTCCTGCGGAGGTTCCTCGGTATAGGTCGTCGGCAGCACGCGGGTCGGTTTTTCGATCGCGCCGAAGTGTTCCTTGGCGTATTGCAGCGCCTTCACCGGATCAAACGACCCGGCGACGATCAGCATCGCGTTGTCGGGCTGATAGAACTTCTCGTAGAACGCCCGCAGGTTCTGGATGGGCACCCGTTCGATGTCGGCCCGGTTGCCGATCGTGCTTTTGCCGTAGTTGTGCCACTCGAAGGCCGTCGCCAGCATCCGCTGCATCAGCACGCGGGAGGGGCTGTTCTCGCCGCGTTCGAACTCGTTGCGGACGACCGTCATCTCGCTGTCGAGATCCTCCTGCTTGACGTAGCTGTTCACCAGCCGATCGGCTTCGAGGTGAATGGCGAATTCGAGGTTCTCCTCGCTGGCCGGGAGGGTCTCGTAATAATTCGTACGGTCGAGCCAGGTGGAGCCGTTGAAGACGGCGCCGCGGTCCTTCAACTCCTTCGGCACGTCCTCGAAGGTCGGCGTGCCCTTGAAGACCATGTGCTCCAGCAGGTGAGCCATCCCCGTCTCGCCGTAGCCTTCGTGCCGCGAACCGACGAACACGGTGCAGTTCACCGTGACCGTGGGGCGGGAGACGTCCGGGAACAGCAGGATCTTCAGCCCGTTGGGCAGTCGATATTCGCTGATGCCCTCGACGGTGGCGACGTATTGCACGCCCTCGACCATGGGAACCTCGTTTTGGGGGGAGGCCGGTTGCGGGGCGGCGACGGCGGGCGCGGCAAGCGACGCCGCGGCGAGCGCCGCGGCGGCGGATAGGGACATCATGGGACACCTCGTGTTCGGGGGGCGGATCAGGCCGAATTTACAACGGTGACTGTGCGGCGTCGCCTTGACTACCGAAGATGCCCGATGCGAGCCGGGGGAGCCTTGCTGCTTCGTAGACAGTCGCTCGTAGTGCGAAACGCAGTTTCGCAGAAACTCCTATCGGCTCAATCATCCCACCCGCGGCCGAACTCACGAAGCGGATAATTCTCCTGCAAATCCACAAACCGTTGTTCACCGTTGCGGCTGAGCCATTCGCCAAGACTCGACCAGCGCCAGCTTCGCGGATCGTCCACGTATCCGTGCTTCACGGGATTGAGGAACAGGTAGTGCAAGCAAGCTCCGAAGTGCCGCTCGGATCGAACCTTTCGGTCGCTGTACCGATACCACACCTGTCGGCCGGGCGTTCCGTCCCGTTCGTTCGCATAGGCCGCGGAGCGTGCGTGGACCCTTCCCAGAACTCGCCCGAACCCCGTCAAAGCGGGCGCATGGACGAGCAAATGATAGTGGTTTGGTAGGACGACCCAGCCGCCGCAGCCGTAGCCGGCGCCTCGTAGCGCCTCACCGAGTCGAAAGGCGAGCGCAGCGAGTTCGGCGGGCTGCTCGAATCGGCGACGATGCTCGAAACAGGCGGCCGTGATGAAGTACCAACCGGTGCCTTGGTCCGGGTGAGGCGGTTCGTGAGCCGGGTGGCCGCGATCGAGGCGATCGCGGACGGCATCGACTTGCTGCTCGGCAGTTAGATCGCGGTAGCGATACGGCGGCATGCGAGTGTCCGGCGGGAAGGCGAAACTGCGTTTCGCACTACGAGCAGTCACTTTCAGCGTCGCAACGTCAGCCTTTGACCACGAAGTTCACCATCCGTCCCGGCACGGCGATCGCTTTCACGATCGTTTTGCCTTCCAGATGCGACTGCACGGACTCGTCGGCCTTCGCGGCGGCGGTCATGGCGTCCCGATCGGCGTCCGCCGGGATTCGCACCCGGCCGCGGACCTTGCCGTTGATTTGAACCGGGATCTCGACGCTGCTTTCGGTCAGCTTCGACTCGTCCCACGTCGGCCACGGCTCGTAGGCCAGGGACTCGTCGTGGCCCAGCAGGCTCCACAATTCCTCCGCGAGGTGCGGGGCGAACGGGGCGAGCAGCAGCGTGAACTGTTCGCAAACGCTTTTGGGACGCGTCTCCATCGAACTGAACGCGTTCGTGAACTCCATCATCCGGCTGATCGCGGTATTGAAACTCAGCCGGTCCGCGTCGTTCGTGACGGCCTTGATCGTTTGATGCAGCAGGCGCTCCTGCTCCTCCGTCGGCTCGACGTCCTGCACCGCGGCATTGAGGGTCGGCTCGTCGGCCTGTTCGTCCGCGATCGTCCGCCAGACTCGGGCTAGGAAGCGTGCGACGCCTTCGACGCCGCTCATCTGCCACGGCTTCGACTGCTCCAACGGCCCCATGAACATCTCGTAGAGGCGCAGACTGTCGGCGCCGTACTCCGCGACGATCGAATCCGGATTCACCACGTTGCCGCGGGACTTGCTCATCTTATGCGCGCGCTGATCAACCTTGATCTCCCCGTCTGCCGCGAGGACGAACACGCCCCCCATCTTGACCAACTGGGCGGCGTTTAATTTGACCGGCTGGACCGGCTCGCCCGTGCTCTTCTGAACGAATCCGGTGCCGTCTTCGTCCTCGGCAGTGGATGCCTCCACGTCGTCCGATGAGATCCATTGTAACGCGGCGTTTTGATACCCCGTCACCTCCGGCTCGCCCAGAATCATGCCCTGATTGACCAGCCGACCGAACGGCTCCACGGTCGAGACGTGTCCGCGGTCATATAAGACTTTGTGCCAGAAGCGGGCGTACAGCAGGTGCAGCACGGCGTGCTCCGCCCCGCCGATATACAGGTCGACCGGCATCCAATATTTCTCCGCCCCCGCCCCGACGAAGCGGTCGTCGTTGTGCGGGTCGCAGAAGCGGAGAAAGTACCAGCAACTGCCCGCCCACTGCGGCATGCTGTTCGTCTCCCGCTTCAGCTTCGTGCCGTCGGCGGCGGTTTTGTAGAGCCAGTCGTCCGGCGCTTCGTCCAGCGGCGGCTCCGGGCGGCCGTGGGGTTTGAACTCGAAGTTCTCCGGCAGTTTGACCGGCAGATCGGCCGCGTCGTCGGTGCGGAGCAGGCCGGTCTCCTTGCCGTCGCCATCCAATTCATGCCACAGCGGGAACGGCTCGCCCCAGAAGTGCTGCCGGCTGAACAGCCAGTCCCGCAGTTTATAGTTCACCGCCGCGGCGCCGGTCCCGGCTTCGCGAAGCCAGTCGATCATCTGCGACTTGGCCTGTGCGGTCGGCAGGCCGTCGAGGTCGCCGCTGTTCACGGCGGTGCCTTCGTGAATGAAGACTTCGACGTCCGCGTCGCGGAGCGATTCAAACGTTTCAGAGTCGCCCGGCCGAACGACCTGACGGATCGGCAGCCCGAACTGCTTAGCAAACTCGAAGTCCCGCTCGTCATGCCCCGGGACGGCCATGATGGCGCCGGTGCCGTAGGAGATCAGCACGTAGTCCGCGACCCACACCGGCACCCGCTCCCCGTTGGCCGGGTTGATCGCGTAGCCGCCGGTGAAGACGCCGGTCTTCTCTTTGGCGAGGTCGGTGCGAGCAAGGTCGCTCTTTTCGCTCGCCTTTTGTTGGTAGTCTTTAACGGCGGCCTGTTGCTCCGGCGTGGTGAGTCGATCGACGGCGGGGTGCTCCGGGGCGAGGACCATATAGGTCGCCCCGTGCAGCGTGTCCGGGCGGGTGGTATAGACCCGCAGGCAATCGTTGCCGGGCTGGTCCGGGAAACCATGCGTCTGACGTCCGGTTTGCCAGTCTTCAAAGCCGTCTTGAAGCTCAGCGGGCTGACGCCCGCCGCTCGCCTCGCCGATATAGAAATCCACCTCGCAGCCGGTCGATTTGCCGATCCAGTTGCGCTGCAGCGACTTCAAACTCTCCGGCCAGTCAAGCGTATCCAGATCGCCCAGCAACCGGTCGGCGTAGGCGGTGATTCGCAGCATCCATTGACGCAGCGGCAGCCGGACGACCGGGTGGCCGCCGCGTTCGCTCTTGCCGTCGATCACCTCTTCATTCGCCAGCACGGTCCGCAGTTCCGGACACCAGTTGACCGGGGCGTGCGTTTGATAGGCGAGGCGCTTGCCGTCCTGATAGCGACGGACGGCCTCTTCGCCGTCAGCCTGTACCTCCTCAGGGATCGGCAGCTCCGCGATCGGCCGGCCTTTCTTCTGCTCGGCGTCGTACCAGGTGTCGTAGAGTTCGAGGAAGATCCACTGCGTCCAGCGGAAATACTCCGGGTCGGTCGTGGAGAGTTCGCGATCCCAGTCGTAGCTGAATCCCAGCGACTTTAATTGACGACGGAACGTGTCGATGTTCTTGGCGGTCGTCTCCCGCGGATGGACGCCGGTTTTGACGGCATGCTGCTCGGCGGGCAGCCCGAAAGCGTCCCAGCCCATCGGGTGCAACACCTGCTTGCCGCGCATCCGGGCGAGGCGGGCGACGATGTCCGTGGCCGTGTAGCCCTCCGGGTGGCCGACGTGCAGGCCGTTCCCGCTGGGGTAGGGGAACATATCGAGGACGTACAGCTTGTCCGCCGCCGACCCATCAGCCGGAACGGACGGCGTCGCGAAGGTGCGGTGGTCGTCCCAGAACGCTTGCCACTTCGGTTCGATGCGGGCGGGGTCGTAGCGGGGCATCGGGACGAAGCGCGAAGGAGCGAGGGCGGAGCGAGCCGGGGAGTGTACGAACCGACCCGCCGGGGCTGTAGGATCAGACCCGTCTCGCCCCCCGTTCGTTCGCAATCCGAGCATGACCACGCCCTCCCGCCGCTCGTTCCTGACCGCCGCCGCCGCGTCCGCCGCGGCGCTCGCCGCCCGCCCGACCGGCTCCGTCGCCGCGGATCCGGTCAAACGGCAGGCGGACGGCTCGCTGTTCAAGCTGAGCCTCGCGGCGTACTCGTTCAACAGCTCTTTGCCGCGAGGGGACAAAGAGGGCACGATGTCGCTGGAGGACGTGGTCGACTACGCCGCCTCGCTGGGTCTGCCGGGCGTGGAACTGACGGGGTACTACTTCCCCGAGGTCGTACAGCAGGTCGGGGCACTGGCCCTTTACCCCCAACCGTTCGACCCGACTTCCAAGGAGCCAGCGGCGCCGAACGAGGCGGCGGAGTACCTGCACGCCCTCGCCCACCGCTGCTTCGCCAACGGGCTGACGGTCTCCGGCACGGCGATCGGCAACGACTTCGCCCTGCCGCCCGGCGACGCCCGGGACAAGCAGATCATGCACTGCATGCACTGGATCGACGTGGCGGCGGTCCTCGGCGCCCCCGTCATCCGCATCTTCGCCGGGAAGGTGCCGAAGGGCGGGGACGAAAAAGAGGCAATCGCCCGTTGCGCCGCCGGCATCAACGACTGCCTGATGTACGCCGCAAAGAAAGGCGTGCACCTCGCCCTAGAGAACCACGGCGGCATCACCGCAACGCCGAAGCAAATGCTGTCGATCATCGAACAGGTCGACGACAGCCCGTACTTCGGCGTGAACTTCGACAGCGGCAACTTCCGAACGGACGACCCGTACCGCGACCTTGCCGCGATCGCTCCCTACGCGATCAACGCCCAGATTAAGGTGGCGGTCCACCCCGACGGCAAATCGAAGGAGGAGGCGGACCTGAAACGAATCGTCGGCATCCTCGGCGACGCCGGCTACCGCGGCTGGCTGGTGCTGGAGTATGAGGAGGGTGGCGATGTGAAGACGGAGGCCGCCAAGTGGATCGACAAGCTCCGCGCGGCGATTGGCTGAGTCCGCCCGCTCAATCGGCCTCTGTCCGACGCGGCTCGTGCCGGCTCCACGCCTGGTCGGTCGGGGGCCGGCTTTCTGTCTGCGGGCGAGACGGCCCGTCCGTCGGCGGTGAGCGAAACCGTCGGCGGCGCGGACGGAGGCCGCGAGGGGGAGCGTCGTCCGAGCCTGTCGAAGGCCGATCAGGGCTGAGCCGGACTGAGAGCATCCAGAACGCGGCGCTCATTCCGATGAGGCACGCGACGGCTCCCGCTGCGTAAAGGTGAGCCGTCGCTCCTGCGCCCGTCACGGCCTTGAATGCGAAGCAGGCTGCGCCGACGAGCAGCCCCAGCCCCCCGGCGGTCGGAACCACTAATTCTGTCGGCCCGATGAAGCCCGGCGGCTCGAAGTCGTCGTCGACGTCCGTATCGAACATCTGGTCTCTCCGAATGTGCGTTGCCCCGGCCGGGACGTTCACCTTGAGCCGGACCGTAGCGTGTTTTGCGGGCGTATTACGAAACAGTCCTGGTCCCCGACGAGAGGGACCAGGACTGGGCGGGATCGTCACGCGCTGCGGCTATCGAATGGACAGACCGAACGGCATCACGACCAGCGCCCGCTCTTTGGCGAGGGTCTTGAGAGCGGCGAGCCGCTCCGCGAGACCGGCGATCGGGTCCGGCAGGGCGTCGAGCGCCGCGGCGACGGCGGCCTGGCCGGCGGCTTCCTGCTGCATCTGAATCATGCCCGGGAAGCCGTTCTCCAGCAGCGCCTCGAACGGGTTCACCGGCTTGGGCAGGTTCAGGCGGTCCAGTTCGTCGCCCTCGTTCACGTCGTCATTTTTGTCCGCGGCGGCTTTGGTCGCCATCGCGATCGCATCTTCCAGCGTGCCGAGTTCGTCGATCAGGCCGAGTTCCTTGGCCCGGGCGCCGCTGTAGATGCGCCCGCCCGCCAGTTCCTTCAGCTTGTCGAGTTCCATCCCGCGACCCTCGGCGGCCTTCTTGGTGAACAGCTCGTAGATCTCCGCGAGCATCTTCCGCATCGCGGCTTCCTCGGATTCGTCGAACGGGGTGAGCAGCGACAGGGTGCCGGCGTTGTCGCCGAACTGCACCACATCGTGGGTCACGCCGAATCGGCTGAAGGTTTCGCCGAAGGCCAATTTGCCGCCGACGACGCCGATCGAACCGGTAATCGTGGACGGGTCCGCGATGATCGTGTCGCCCGGCATGGCGATGTAATAGCCGCCGCTGCCGGCGACCTCGCCCATGGAAACGATCAACGGCTTCTCGGCCTTCAACCGCACCAGCGCCCGCCACATCAGGTCGCTGGCGAGCGCGGAGCCGCCGGGGCTGTCGACCCGCAGCACGACCGCTTTGACGGTCTCGTCTTCGCGGGCGGTGTCGATGGCTTCGATCATCGTTTCGGACCCCATCGATGCGGCCCCGGTGAAGGGGCTTTCGACGCTCTTGCCGGAGATGATCGGCCCGAGGGCGTAGATCACCGCGATCTTCGGACCTTTGGAGGACGCCGTGCTGGTCTGACCGGACAGGTCGTTCATCAACTCCATCAGACCGCTGAAGCCCTCGTATTTCTTGGGCTTCGGCTTGAGGTAATCCTCGACGATGCGGACTTCTTTGGCGTTCAGATCCTTTTTGATGAGGTCGCCGATTTGGTCTTCATAAGCGATTACGTCGACCAGCCCGGCGGCTTGGGCGCCGAGGGCGGTGTGCGGGCCGCTGTCGATCGCGGCGTCGACGGCGTCGGTCTTCATGCCGCGGGTCTCCGCGACGGTGGAAAGGATGTTGTCGTAGATGTCGCCGAGCACCTCGGTCAGCTCTTCGCGGAACTCCGGACTCATGGAGCTGCGGGTGTAGGGTTCCGCGGCGCTCTTGAACTTGCCGACGCGCAGCATGTCCGGCTGCACTTCAAAGTCGTCGAACAGCTCTTTATAGAACTCGACCTCCGCCCGCAGGCCGACCATCATCACGCCGCCGCTTTCGGGGCAGATCACTTTGTCCGCGGCACAGGCGACGAGGTAGCCGGGCGTGCTGGCGTCCTCGAAGTAGGCGTAGACCGGTTTGCCGGCGTCGCGCACCTTTTTGACGCTGTCTCGCAAGCTGCGGGCTTTGGTAAACCCGACGGACGGGCCGTCCAATCGCAGCAACACGGCGCTGATGCGATCGTCGGCGGCGGCTTTTTCGATCCGGTCCTTCGCCTTCTCCAACGTCTGGGTCAGGCCGCCGAACGGGCCTTCGGGCTGCGGGGCTTCCGGGAAGGAGCCGGACAGTTCGATGTGCGCGACGTTCGCCTTCTCGATCGCCGGTTTGGCGTCGGCGGGTTCGTCGTCGGCGAATGCGGCGGGGGCGAATCCTGCGGCGAGGAGCGCGACGGCGAGGCCGCTCGTCGGCAAAAGCAGGGCCGGCTGCAACCGGCGGGGGGTGAGTCGGGTCATCGGCGGCGGAACGGAGGTCGGTTGGGGACGGTCGATTGAGACATGGCGTCGGCGGTACTACCACGCGAGGCGGGCGAAGGATTCAACCGATCGGGCGGTCCCGCACGGTAGGAGCGGACCGGGAAGCGGTCCATCCGGCACGGCGCCGCAGTCGCCGCTTGCGAGCGGTCAAGCGGCGGGAAGAATGCAGGCGACTCGTCTCGTGCTCCTCGCGCCCGCTGCCCACCGATGCCCACCGCCGTTCGCCCTCTCGCCGCGGCGTGCGCGGCGCTCCTGCTATTCGCCGGCCCCGCCGCGGTCTTCCCAAACGCGATGGCCCCGACCGCCCAAGCCGGCGGGCTCGTCTGGACCCTGCCGGAACCCGGCACGATGGTCCGGCATGAAGGCACCTACACCCAAACGCTGACCGATCGGCAGAACCAGGTCACCACCGTGGAGCGGCGCCGGCAGATCACCGTGCGGGCGCTGGAAGCCGAGACGGCGAGCGTCGACGGCAACGACGTGCCCGCCCGTTGGCTGGAGATCGTCTCCGAAGTCGGCACCCCCGGCGAACGCGGCCTCGAAACGGGGCCGGCCGGTCGCGTGCTGTTCAAAGTCCTCGTCCCGGAAGACGCCGTCACCGGCGTGGTGGCGAACGAGAACGGCATCCCGGAAGCGTTCCTGCCGGTGATCCGCGGATGGAAGCAGGTCGGCGATCTCGAACCGGTCGAGTTCGGCTCCGCCCTGCGGGCCTATCCGTCGCTCACCCTGCTGAAGGACTACGAACCGACCGAACTCACCGACGAAGGCCAGGATTCCGCCGACACCCCCGGCGGCCGCTTCGACGGCACCCGGTATCGCGGGAAGGTGGTCGAAGAGAGCGAACGCGCCCGCGTTACGAACGAGGGCACGTTTCTCATCAGCCCGGACGTGCCGTTCGGCCCGGTGGAATGGGAGGTCACGCTGACCCGCGAGGAGAAGGATCTCAGCGAACCCCGCTCCGCTTACCGCGAGAGCAGCAAGACGGTGGTCCGGATGAGCGTCCATGAGATCGCCGACGACGCCCGCGGCGAACTGCCCCTGCCGTAACGTTCGTGGGAGTTCTCCGGGTGCCGTCGCATTCGGCGCGGGTCGGATCAGCGTCGTCAGTTGCGAGCGAGCCGTCTGTGGCCGTAGCGTGCGACGGCTTCGCACACCCTCTCCGAGCCGACCGCTGATGAGTTCTGCCCCACCGCCTCCGACC